>NZ_JBKEAY010000272.1:0-22325 GCF_047972865.1 Microbacterium sp. | reverse complement strand
ACATCCCCGGCGGCAGCGGATGCGGCGCCGCGCCGGCGGGGCGCAGCGTCACCGCCTGCGGCCGGAACACCGCGACCAGGTCGGCACCCTCCGGCGCCGTCGCGGGCAGGGTACCGGCGCTCGTCACCCGACCATCGGTCCAGCAGCCGCCCGCGGCGCGGCCGGTCACCCGGTTCACGCCGGCGATCGACGCGACGAACGCCGTCGCGGGGTGTGCGAGCACGTCACGCACCGCCCCCTCCTGCGTCACCGCGCCGCGCTCCATCACCACCAGGCGCGCCGCGAGCGCCGCGGCATCGACCGCGTCGTGGGTCACCCGCACACAGGTCCCGTCGCGCGTGAGGTCCGCGAGCACCCCGCGGATGCCGGCTGCCGTCACCGGGTCGTGCGAGGTCAGCGGCTCATCCAGTAGCAGCACGTCGGGGGCGACGGCCAGCGCCCGCGCCAGCCCGACCCGCTGCCGCTGCCCGCCGGACAGATCGCCGGGGCGCTCGTCGCCCGCGCCGGCAAGACCCACCCGGTGCAGCAGTTCGTCGGCGTGCCGCGCCGCTTCGGCCCGACCGACACCGGTCGCGCGCGGGCCGAACGCGATGTTGTCGCGAGCGATCAGGTGTGGCAACACACGCGGATCCTGTCCGAGCAGCACGGTGCCGCGACGGTGCACCGGAACGCGCGGAGCCGGATCGGACACGACGCGGCTCGCCACCCGCACCTGCCCGCCGCTCAGCGCGACCAGCCCCGCGATCGCCTCCACGACCGTCGATTTCCCTGCCCCCGACGGCCCCATGACCGCGACAGTCTCACCGCGGGCCACGCGGATGCCCGCGGACACCGCCCGCGCGCGCACCTCGATCGTCGCGTCGAGCCCGGTCATGCCGGTCCCGTCGTCGTTCCCGCGGCGGGCCGCCACGCACGCACGAGCAGGAGCACGGCCAGCGCGGTCACCAGCAGCAGCAGCGACAGCGCGACCGCGGTCCCCTGCGACACCCCGGCCCCGTTGAACGCCGTGTAGATCGCCAACGGCATCGTCTGCGTCACCCCGGGCGCGTTGCCGGCGAACAGCGCCGTCGCACCGAACTCACCCACCGCGCGCGCGAAGCACAGCACCGTCCCGGCGATCAGCCCGGGGCCCGCGAGCGGCAGCGTCACCCGCCACAGCGTGCGCCACCGTCCGGCGCCGAGTGCGGCGGCGGCCTGCTCGTATCCGGTTCCGGTCGCGCGCAACGACCCCTCCAGCGCGAGCACGAGAAACGGCAGGGCGACGAACGTCTGCGCGATCACGACCGCCGCCGTGGTGAACGGAAGCTGGATACCCCATTCGGCCAGCATCGGTCCGAGCGGTCCGCTGCGTCCGAACAGGAACAGCAGCGCGACACCGCCGACCATGGGCGGCAGCACGAGTGGCACCGTGATCAGCGCGCGCATCACGGCGGCGCTGCGTGCACCGGCGCGGGCGATGACGAGCGCGAGCGGAACTCCGAGCAGCAGACACACGGCCGTCGAGGTCAGGCCCGTCTGCACCGACAGGCCCAACGCGGACAGCGCCGCCGGCGAGGAGATGTCCCCCCACACGGTGTCCCACTGCACGCGGGCGACCAGGGCGGTCAGGGGAACCACCAGCAACGCCAGCGCAATCACCGCGGGCAGCGCGAGTATCTGCGGCACGTACCCGCGCGCGGGGTTCACGGCGCGCCGAACCCGTGGGCGCGCAGCACCGCCTGTCCCTCCTCCGACAGCACGAACGCGACGAACGCGTCGGCGGCGGGTTCGGATGCCCCGTCCAGCGCGACGATCGGATAGCGGTTGACGACCGTATCCGCACCGGCGGTCGTGACCGTGTCGACGTCGTCGGTCGTCGTCGCGTCGGTCACGTACACGAGTCCGGCATCGGCTTCTCCGGCCACCACTTTGGTGAGCACGGCGGTCACGTTCTGTTCGAAGCTGTCGACGGATGCCGAAACACCCGCGTTGTCGAGCAGAGCGGTCGCGGCCCGCCCGCACGGCACCTCGGGTGCGCACAGCACGACCGTGCGGTCGGGGTCGGCGAGGTCGTCGACCCCGGTGACCTTGCCAGGGTTACCGGCGGGCACCACCAGCACGAGAGTGTTCGTGGCGAACAGTTCGGCCGTCGGCGCGAGTCCGGCGTCGACGACGCCCTGCATCGTGGGCTCGTCGGCGGAGGCGAACACGTCGGCGGGGGCACCCTCGAGCAGTTGCGTCGCGAGTGTGGACGATCCGTCGTAGCGGATCGGTGCGACCTCGACTTCCGGATGCTGCTGAGCGAACGCGTCGGCGAGTTCGTCGAAAACGGCCTGCAGCGACGCGGCGGCGAACACCGTCAAGGTCTCCGAGGCGGCAACGGCGGCCGGTGCGGTGGACGATGCGGTGGACGATGAGGCAGGCACGGTCGAGGCGCACCCGGCCAGGGGCAGGACCGCGGCGAGCGCGACCGCGGTGAGGAGGCGACGGCGCATGGGTCAGCCTTTCGGAGTTTCGACGATGACGGTGGTGGCTTTGATGACGGCGGCGGCCAGCGATCCCGGTTCGAGGTCGAGCTGGCGCACCGCCTCGGCAGACATGAGGGACACGAAGCGGTGCGGGCCGGACTGGATATCGACCTGGGCCATCACTCCGTCGACCTGAACGCGGGTCACCAGCCCGGTGAACCGGTTGCGCGCGCTGGTCAGCACATCGCCGATCTGCTGCTCGGCACGAGCCATCTCGGCGGCGTGCGCGGCAAGGGCCGCCCCGGGGATCTCCGCCGGGCTCACCCCGGTCGTCGGCAGCGTCCCCGCCTCGACCCACCGGCGGACGGTGTCGTCGCTGACACCCAAGAGACGGGCGGCATCGGCAACGCGAAAATCGGTCATTTCGCCACCATAACACCGCAACTGCGGATGATATGCCCGAATTCTTCCGCTGTCACCATTGCGCAACGCAGCCCGCGCGACCCCCGGGAATACTCTCGCGCGCACATCGTTGAACTTGATACGAGTCGACTCAATTCAGGACGGATGCGTCCCCCGGCTCACCCAGAACTCACACCAGGAGACACCCGAACATGCCCGAAGACAACACCGTGCCGACCGCGGGCGACGACGCGAGCTCGTTCGACGAGTTCCTCGCCCGCTATCTGTCCGGCGAACGCGCCCGCTCACAACGCTCCATCGACCTCACCCGATACCTCGGTGCCCGCACGCAGCAGCTGCTGCAGCAGGCCGGCGAGTACGCGCTGGGACGCGGCCAGCGAGAGCTCGACGCGCTGCACATTCTGCGCGTGCTGGTCACCGAAGCGCCCGCCAACGAGGCCGTGACCCGGGTCGGCGCCAACCCGGTGGCCATCGCCCGCGCCGTTGAGGAGCGGCTGCCGGCGGCCGGCACCGCCGCGACCGCCGACGGCGCCGTGATCATGCCCTCCGCCCAGCGCACCCTCTTCCACGCCTACCAGGTGGCCCGATCGGCCGGCGGCACCTACGTCGACCCGGAGCACCTCTTCTTCGCGCTCGTCCTCGGGCACGACGCCCCCGCCGGGCAGATCCTCGCCGCGGCCGGTGTCACCGCGGAGTCGTTGACCGACGGCATCCGCCAGCCGGTGACGCCGTCGGGCGAGCCGACCGCACCTGCGGTGCCCGACTCCCCCATGCTGGCGAAGTTCGGCACCGATCTGACCGCGCGCGCCGAAGCCGGCGACATCGACCCGGTCATCGGCCGCGCCGACGAGATCGCGCAGACCATCGAGATCCTCAGCCGCCGCACCAAGAACAACCCGGTGCTGATCGGCGAAGCCGGCGTCGGCAAGACCGCGATCGTGGAAGGACTGGCCTCGGCGATCGTGGCCGGCACCGTCCCGCAACAGTTGCTCGGCAAGCGCGTCATCGCGCTGGATCTGCCGGCCATGCTCGCCGGCGCGCGCTACCGCGGCGATTTCGAAGAGCGCCTGACGACCACGATGAACGAGATCAGCGCCCGCGCGGATGAGGTGATCGTGTTCATCGACGAGGTGCACACCCTCGTCGGGGCCGGCGGCGGGGGCGATGCGATGGATGCCGGCAACATCCTCAAACCGCGCCTGGCGCGCGGCGAGCTGCACCTCGTGGGGGCGACCACGCTGAAGGAGTACCGCACGATTGAGAAGGACCCCGCTCTGGAGCGCCGGTTCCAGCCGGTGCGGGTGGGCGAGCCGTCCGTCGAGGATGCCGTCGCGATTCTGCGCGGCGTCGCGCCCGCGTACGCCGCACACCATGGCCTGACCTACACCGACGATGCCCTCCGGGCCGCCGTCGAACTGAGCGACCGCTATCTCACCGAGCGCGTGCTGCCGGACAAGGCCATCGACCTCATCGATCAGGCCGGCGCCCGGCTGCGTCTCACGCTCGGCACCGCAGTCGACGTCAACGACCTGATGAGCCGCCTCGCCGCCCTCGAGGCGGACAAGAACGCGGCGGTGGGCGCGGAACGGTACGAGGAGGCCTCACGCATTCGCGACGCGATCGCCGAGGTGCAAAACCAGGTGGATGCCGCCGCACGGCGCCCGGCCGCCGGAGAGGTGGTCGACGAGGCGCAGATCGCCGCGGTCATCAGCCGCGCCACTGGTATCCCGGTGACGCGGCTCACCGAGAGCGAACGCGACCGCCTCGCCGGACTGGAAGGCGAGATGCACGCCCGCGTCGTCGGGCAGGACGACGCGGTGGCCGCCGTGGCCCGCGCCGTGCGCCGCAACCGTACCGGGATGGGCGATGCGCGTCGGCCAGTGGGCAGCTTCCTGTTCCTCGGTCCCACCGGTGTCGGCAAGACTGAGCTGGCCAAGGCGCTCGCGCAGTCGTTGTTCGACGACGAGTCGGCCGTGGTGCGCTTCGACATGAGCGAATTCGGCGAGCGCCACACGGTGTCTCGGCTGGTGGGAGCCCCACCCGGATACGTCGGCTACGACGAGGCCGGCCAGCTCACCGAGCGCGTGCGGCGCGCGCCGTACTCGGTGGTCCTGTTCGACGAGATCGAGAAGGCCCACCCCGACGTGTTCAACCTGCTGCTGCAGGTACTCGACGACGGGCGCCTCACCGACGGTCAGGGACGCACGGTCGACTTCCGCAACACCGTGATCGTGATGACCTCCAACATCGGCGGCGAGTTCTTGGCGTCGCGTTCGGGCGCGATCGGGTTCATTGCCGACGGCGGCGGGGCGACCGGGTTCGGCTCCGAGGCGCAGTTGCGCGAGCGCGTGATGGGCAGACTGCGCGAGGCGATGCGGCCCGAGTTCCTCAACCGCGTCGACGACATCGTGCTGTTCCGCAAGCTCGACGCCGCGCAGTTGCGCGAGATCGTGGACCTGCTGCTGCACGACACGAGGAACCGGCTGTCGCGCCGCGGGGTGACGCTCCACGTCTCCGACGCCGCGATGGGGTGGCTGGCTGAGACGGGGTACGAACCCGAGTACGGTGCCCGCCCGCTGCGCCGCGTCATCCAGCGAAACGTCGACGACGCGATCGCGGAACTGTTCGTCAGCGGCGCGCTCGCCGACGGCGGACAGGTCGAGGTCGATGCCGCTGACACCGGCATCCGGGTCACCGCGGCGCTCGCCCGCGCAGCCTGACCCACCCGGACGGCGGCCTGCACGGCTACCCTGGAGGTATGTCGTTCCCGCCGCTTGTCGCGCCGGTCACCGAGTTATCGGCACAGGAACGCGAGCGCACGTTGCGCCACACAGTGCTCGCCGGGCTGGGCGAGACGGGGCAGCGGCGTCTTGCCGCCGCCCACGTGGCCGTCATCGGGGCGGGCGGGCTGGGCTCGCCCGTCATCCTCGCCCTCGCCGCCGCCGGGGTCGGCACGATCACCGTGATCGACGACGACGACGTCGATCTGTCGAACCTGCAGCGGCAGATCCTCCACCGGGTGGCCGATGTCGGCAGAGCGAAGACCGACTCGGCGGTGAGGGTGGCCGGCGGGCTCGCGCCCGAGACCACCGTCGTGCCGGTGCGTGAGCGCCTCACCGGCGGCAACGCCGCCGCGCTGCTGAGCTCGGCCGACCTCGTCGTCGACGGATCGGACACGTTCGCCACGCGGGTCGATGTCGCCGCCGCGTGCGAGACGCGCGGCATCCCGCTGGTGTGGGGTGTGGTGCAGGAGTTCCACGCACAGGTGACCGTGTTCTGGTCGGACCCGCCCGTCGGCGATCCGGTCACGCTGGCCGACCTCTACCTGCCCCATTCGGTGGGCGACGTGCCCACGTGCGCGGCCGTCGGCGTGCTCGGCGCGCTGTGCCTACAGGTGGGCGGAATGCTCGCCACCGAGACCGTCAAGCTCATCGCCGGAATCGGCGAGCCCCTCCTGGGGCGGGTCGCGGTCGTCGATGCGCTGCGCGCCACGGTCCGGGAGGTTCCGCTGCACCCGGCATCGGCGACACCCGCCCCCACCGAGTCGCCGTTCGCCGGCGCCGGCGAGACGATCCCCGAGCTCACGGCGGAGCAGATGCTGGCGGCGTACGCGGCCGGGTCCACGCTGTTGGATGTCCGGGAACCGCACGAGACGGCGGGCGGTATCGTGCCCGGGTCCGAGCTGATTCCGCTGGGGGATGTCCTGGCCGACCCGGATGCGGTCGGGGACGGCCCCGTCATCGTCATCTGCGCCCACGGCATCCGCGCCCGCCGTGCCGCCGAGGCCCTGCGGGACCGCGGCGTCCACGCGTCGATCCTGGCCGGCGGCCTGGCCGCGTGGGTGCCGGCATGATCACCGTCGAGGAGCACCGCGACACCATCCTCGGGTCGGTCCGGCCGCCGCGCGAGGAGATCATCCGCATCTCCGAAGCGCACGGGAAGACCCTCACCTCGCCGGTGCACGCCGCCGTGAGCATCCCGGTGTTCGACAACTCCGCCATGGACGGTTTCGCGGTGCGCTTCGCCGACGTCGCCACCGCGTCCGAGACCGCGCCGGTGCGGTTGCGCGTCGTCGCCGACCTGCCGGCGGGCACGGCCGAAGACCCGCCGTTGCGCGCCGGCGAGGCCGCGCGCATCATGACCGGCTCTCCCGTCCCCACCGACGCCGACACGATCGTTCCGTTCGAGGACACGCGCGACGGCCTGGACGATTCGCTCGACGAGGCGGTGGTCGAGCGCGCGCCGCGGATGCCCGGCATCCACGTGCGCCGCTGTGCCGAGGACGTGTCGGCCGGGTCCCTGGTGCTGCCCGCCGGCGTGCGCCTGGGTGGGCTGCAGCTCGGGGCGGTCGCGGCGGCGGGCGTCGCGCGGGTGGCGGTGGCCACCACGCCGCGGGTGATGGTGGTCTCCACCGGCAGTGAGCTCGTGGCCCCGGGCGCGCCGCTGCGGCGGGGCAAGATCCCCGAGTCGAACGGGCCGCTGCTGGCCGGTCTCGTCCGGGATTCGGGCGCGACGGTGGCTCGGGTGGCGACGGTGGACGACGACGGATCGGGGTTGCGGTCGCTGCTCGGTGAGACACTCACCGGACTGGACGCGGTGATCTTCACCGGCGGCGTCAGCGCCGGTGCGTACGAGGTCGTCAAGAACGAGCTGTCCGACACGATGACGTTCTCGAAGGTTGCGATGCAGCCCGGTAAACCTCAGGGGTTCGGCGTCACCTACGCCGGGACGCTGCTGTTCGGGCTGCCGGGCAACCCGGTCAGCGCCGCGGTGTCGTTCGAAGTGTTCGTCCGCCCCGCCCTGCTGGCGATGCAGGGCCGCACCGAGTTGTCGCGGCCGGTGCTGCGGTTGCCGGCATCCGCCGCGTGGCGCACCCCGGCGGGGCGACGCCAGTACCTGCCGGCGCGGATCGACCGCAGCGACCCGGGACGCTGGACCGTGCGCCCGGCGACCTCGGGCGGGTCCGGCTCGCACCTGGCCGGCGGGCTCGGCGCCGCCGAAGCGTATGCCGTCGTTCCCGCCGACGTCGACGCGGTCGCCGACGGTGACCTCGTCGACGTCATCCTCCTGCGAGGATGACACCCATGGACTTCACCCACCTCGACGCCGTCGGCCACGCCCGCATGGTGGACGTCACCGCGAAGCAGCCCACGGTGCGGGAGGCCACCGCCCGCGGTTTCGTGCGGTGCGCGCCCCGCGTGGTCGCCGCGCTCCGCGACGGCACCGTCCCCAAGGGGGACGTGCTGGCGGTGGCTCGCATCGCCGGCATCCAGGCGGCCAAGCGCACGCCCGAGTTGCTGCCGCTCGCGCATGTGATCGGCGTGCACGGCGTCACGGTCGACCTGGAGGTCACCGACGACGGCATCCAGATCGCCGCGACGGTGCGCACCGCCGACCGCACCGGCGTCGAGATGGAGGCGCTGACGTCGGTGTCGGTCGCGGCGTTGACGATCGTCGACATGGTCAAGGGCATCGACAAGACCACGGCGATCGAGAACGTGCGGATCACCGCGAAGGCGGGGGGCCGGTCCGGCGAGTGGGTCCGGCCGGAGTGACCGGCGCGATCCTGCTCGCGGGGGGCCGAGCGACACGGCTGGGCGGGTGCACCAAACCTCTCCTTGAGGTCGCGGGGCGGACGCTGCTGCGCCGTGCCGTGGATGCCGTCGACGGATGCCGCCCGATCACCGTCGTCGCCCCCGTGCTCGACGACACACTTCCGGTGGCCTGGGTGCGCGAAGACCCGCCCTACGGGGGACCGGCTGCCGCCGTCGTCGCCGCGCTCGCGTCGTGGCCCGCGGACGAGGCCGAGCCCGACTGGACCGTCCTGCTCGCATGCGACCTCCCCGATGCCGCCGCCGCCGTCGCCCGGTTGCGGCGCGACGTGGCGTTCGTGCCGGGCGACACCGACGGCGTATGTCTGGGCGACGAGTCGTCGCGACCGCAGTGGCTGACCGGAATGTACCGCACGCGGGCGCTGCGCACGGGCGCCGGCGCGCTCCCCGGGGCCGGAGCGGGCGCCTCGATGCGCGACCTGCTGACCGATCTCGCGATCGCCGTCATCCCCGCGCCCCCGCACGAGACCGCGGACGTCGACACCTGGCAGGATGTGGAGAAGGCCCGTGCCCGCGCGGGCGGGACGGAGTCACGATGAGCGAGCGGACGCTTCCGCCGGAAGCACTGGATACCTGGGCGGCCGCCCTGCGGGAGCGTTTCGGGCTCGGCGAGGACGACCTTCCGGTCGCGCTGATCCTGGACCTCGCCCGCGACGTGGCGAACGGAGTGGCCCGGCCGGCCGCACCGTTCAGCGCCTTCGCGGCGGGTCTGGTCGCCGGCCGGGCCGGCGGCACTGACGAGCAGATCCGTGAGGCGGTCGCGGCGATCACGGCGCTGGCGTCCGAGTGGGAGCACTGATGGCGCGGGTGCGCTACTTCGCCGCCGCCGAGGATCTCGCCGGCACGGCGGAGGAGTCCCGCGGGGAGGCCACGGTGGCTGCTCTGCTCGCGGCGCTCAGCACCGAACGCCCGGGCCTGGGCGCCATCCTCCCCCGGTGCGCTGTGCTGGTCGACGGCTCACGCTCTCCCGGGGACACACCGCTGGCGGCGGATACCGTCGTCGACGTGCTGCCGCCCTTCGCCGGCGGCTGAGCGCGCGTACCGGACCCCGGCACGGCACCGCGAGCGGCCCGGCGTCAGGCGGTGCGTCCGTCGGCGATGCGCTGCCGGGCGCGGTCGTGGCGGGCGGTCACCGGGATCGCCTCGGTCGCGGCGGCGAGGCCTCTCCGGCGGGTGGAGACGTACATGGTCTCGGCGCGGGCGACCTGGTACGTCTCGTGCCAGATGCCGACGGCGCCAGGGTGCCGGCGCGCCATCTTGTTGAACCGGGTCCATGCCGGCCGATGCTCACTCTCGGGTGCCGTGGCATACGCGTACAGGGCATCGAGCGACGACCAGTACTGCACCACGTAGGGCCCACCCCGGCCGATCAGCACGTCGGCACCGCGCAGGGCCGACTCCGGGTCCGCGAACAGTTCCCGCAGCATGGCGGGCATGGCCATGAACGCGGGGAGCCACACGTCGGGACGCCACCAGCGATGGATCTCGAGCCCGATGTGGAACACCACCAGTTCCCCGTCGTGGCGGTGCGTCATCCGGCCCGGCACAATTCTCCCCATCGCCGCCCCCTTCGATAGTGTCGCTATCCAATCCGTTTGGATAGTATCACTATCCAAAAGAGGAGTCCACGATGAGGATCTCGGAGCTCGCTGCGGAAGCCGACGTGCCCATCGCCACCGTGAAGTACTACCTGCGCGAGGGGCTGCTCCCCGGCGGTGAGCGCACCGGGGCCACCCGCGCCGAGTACGACGCGTCGCACGTGCAACGACTGGGGGCGATCCGGGCGCTCATCGACAGCGGCGTGAGCGTCGCCGATGCTCGCGCCGTGCTGGCTGCCGTCGACATGCCCCCGGGCCACCTGCTCGACCTGTTGCACATCGTGCACGACGCGACCACGCCGACGGTGGACGCGATCGACACAGCCAAGGCCGAACAGCTGGCGCGCCGGATGGGCTGGACGGAAGAGCGCAGCGACCCGCAGGCGCTCGCGGTCCTGGCCCACGCGCTCCGCCGGCTCGACGTCGCGGGGTTCACGATCGACGACGCGGCCATGTCGACCTACCTCGACGCCGTCACACGGATCGCGCGGGCCGAGATCGCCGGCATCCCCACGACCTCCGCCGAGGATGCCGTGCGCTACGTCGCCCTCGGATCGGTGCTGGTCGAACCGATGCTGCTCGCGCTGCGACGGCTCGCCGAGCAGATCGAGGCGACCCGCAGGTTCTCGCCCTGAGGACTCGGCCGCCTCACGCCATCGGGTCGCCGAACTTCTCCACCGCGAAGTCGAGGAGGGCTGACGCGCGCGGCGTGAGCTTCATCTCCTCGGGCCACAGTCCCACGACGTGCGAGCGGGTGACGGGCGGGTCCAGGGGGCGGATGACGACCGGTCGCCCGTCGACGCTCATCGGGTGGTTGTTCGGCCGCGACATGAGCAGGCCATACCCGAGGCCGCGCGCCACGAGTGCGTCGACGAGGCCGATCTGAGTGACGCGGGCCTCGATTCTGGGTTCGAGTCCTCGTGCAGCGAAGGCATCGGTCACGTTGCGCGTGCCTGGGGCCGCATCGTAGAAGATGTAGGGCTCGTCGGCGAGCTCTGCGAGATCCACCGCCTCGGCTGCCGCGAGCGGATGTCCGGGATGCAGGTGGACCTCGAGTTCGGTCGCGTAGATCCTGCGGCGGCGGTACCCGACCGGCAGCGACACGTCGAACAGGAGGGCCACGTCGAGACCGCCGGCGTCCAGTGCGGCGAGCAGCTCTTCGTTCGTGCCCACCGTGACCTCCATGCGCACTCCCGGATGCCGCTTCGGGAAGCCCTCGAGAAGCTCGGGAACGACGTGTGGTGCGAACGTCGAATAGCAGCCGAGCGTGACCGGGCCGCGCAGTTGCTCGCCCCGAGCGGCATCCAGGATGAGCTCCTGCGTGTCGGCCACGATCGTGCGGGCCCGCGCGGCGAACTGCTGGCCGGTCGGCGTCAGGGTGAGCCCGCGGGCCTTGCGGCGGACGCACAGCTGCTCGCCCACGGCCTTCTCCAGGCCGGTGATGGCCTGCGACAGCGCCGATTCGGAGATGTGCAGGTGGGCCGCGGCGGCGCTGAGCGTCGGGAAGTTCGGCAGAGCGGCGAACAGCTCCAGCTGTCTCAGAGTCACATCGGCCACGGTCATCCCCTGTCGGCTCTTCTTAAGTCAATACGAACTATATCTGCATAGAACCGTGATTTACATGCAGAGATGAATATCCCACGATGAGAGGACCCGCCCCCCGAAGCCGTCACGCAGTCAAGGAGACGACATGGTAGATCAGAACGCCAGACTCGCGATCATCGGAGGCGGGATGGGCGGACTGGCCGCTGCCATCGCGTTGCGGAGGATCGTCGGGGTCCGCGCCACCGTGTTCGAGCAGGCGAGCCAGCTCGGCGAAGTGGGCGCCGGTGTCACCGTCGCGCCGAACGCCGCCCGGGTCCTCGACCGGCTCGGTGTGCTCGACGGCATCCGGCGCGTCGGGGCCGTCCCCGACGGGCACGGTGTCTACCTGAACGCCATGGGCGGGATGGTCACCGACGCGGCCTGGGAGGACACGGCGAAGCAGTACCAGAACATCGGCATGTACCGGCCCGACCTCATCGACGCCCTCGCCGCCGAGGTCGATCCCGACGCGGTTCGTCTCGGTCATCGTCTGACGTCGGTCGAGACCGTGGAATCGGGCGTTCGCGTGGAGTTCGACAACGGTGTGACCGAGGTCTTCGATGCCGTCATCGGAGCCGACGGCATCCACTCGGTCGTCCGGCAGGCGGTCGAGCAGCATCCCGAGCCCGTGTACTCCGGCTACATCGTCTATCGCGGCGTGATGGACGCGTCCCGCCTGCCCGAGGACTGGCCCATGATCAGCCAGGTGTGGATGGGCAACCGACGGCACTTCATGTGTTATCCGCTGCAGCAGCGCAAGCTCTTCAACTTCGTCGCCGGCATCCCGAGCGAGCGCCCCCTCAACGGACCGTGGTCCGGCCCTGCGGAGGTCAGTGAACTGGCCGCCGAGTTCGCGGGTGATGGCTGGGATCCCCGGCTGCAGCATTTCATCGGGCTCATCGACAAGACGTTCTGGTGGGGGCTGTTCGACCACGAGCCTCTCACGAACTGGTCGCGGGGCCCGATCACTCTGCTCGGCGATGCCGCCCACACGATGCTGCCGCACCAGGGGCAGGGAGTGAACCAGGCGATCGAGGACAGCTCGGCACTCGCGACGTTCCTCGCCTCCGCCGACGAGGTCGCCGATATCCCCGAGGCCTTCCGGCGCTATACCGCGGTCCGAATGCAGCGCACCGCGATCCTGCAGAACGGTTCGCGTCGCGCGGGCGCCATGTTCGATGCGCAGTACGAGTTCGCGGACCTCGCCAAGCGCGACGCCGACATCCGTGTCGGCCGCGACTTCCGACGAAGTGCCGTGTTCGACTACGACGCGCAGAAGGTGGCCGAGCAGGCGCTCGGCCGGTTCAGAAAGGTCACACACGCATGAGTTCGATCAGCATCATCGGCAGCGGCAAGATGGGGGGCGCGATCGCCGAGGTCGCGACGCGGGCGGGAGCCCACGTACAGATCCTCAAGCGCAGCGCGGGCAGCATGTCCGCGGCGCGTCCGGGATTCGACTGCGGGGTCGTGGGCGACGAGCTCACCGGCGACCTCGTCGTGCTCGCCGTACCGTACAGCGCTTACCCGGGCATCCTGGAGCACTATCGGGATCGGCTCGCCGACAAGGTCATCATCGACATCAGCAATCCGATCGACTTCTCCACCTACGACGCACTGACGTCACCGGCCGACTCCTCGACGGCCGCCGAGCTGGCCACGCTGCTGCCCGAGGGCACGGCGGTCGTGAAGGCGTTCAACGTCAATCTCGGCGACACGCTGGTCAGCGGCACGAACGGCATCGCAGCGACGACCGTGTTGTACGCCGGCGACTACGCCGACGCGAAGGTGCGGGTCGCGGCGCTCATCGAGGCGGCGGGGATGCGGGCCGTCGATGTCGGCCCGCTGACCCGGGCGCGTGAACTCGAGGCGATGGGCTTCCTGCAGATCATCATGGCCGCGTTGGGCAAGACCCGCTACGAGTCGGGATTCGCTCTGCTCCCGTAGCGGAACGGGTCAGCGGCTCCGTCGGCGCAGCAACTCCGCCGGGGCAGGCTCAGCCGCCGAGGCCCTTCCACGCCGTGGTGCCGTCCGCCTCGACCTGGCGCTTCCACACCGGCAGCTCCTGCTTGATCGTCTCGATGACTGTGCGGCACACCTCGAACGCCTCCGCGCGGTGGGCCGTCGCGACGGCGATCACCACAGCCGCATCGCCCACGCTCAGCCGCCCCACCCGGTGACTCACCGCCACCAGACCCGGGGTCTCCCCCAGCGCGCGCTGCGCGAGCTCGCGCAGCGTCGCTTCCGCGTCGGGGTGGGCGGAGTACTCCAAGACGACGACCGCACCGCCGGCGTCCTCGTCATGATCGCGCACCGTGCCCACGAAACTCGTGACCGCCCCCATGGCCGCATCGTCGACAGCCGCGAAGTGCGCCGCGACATCCAGCGGCGACCCACTGATCCGCGCGATGGGCACCGGCATCAGTGGTCTCCGCCGTCCAGCTGCGCGATCACATGCGACGCGAGACCCGCCACGACCGCCATCCCGTCGGCGACGGCACCCGGCGATCCGGGGAGGTTCACCACGAGCGCACCGCCGGCGATGCCCGCCAGCCCGCGCGACAGGACCGCAGCCGGCACCGTCTGCGCGCCGCGCCGGCGCAGTTCTTCCGCGATGCCGGGGATCTCCCGATCGAGCACCCGGCCGGTGCCCTCCGGCGTGCGATCCCGGGGACCGATGCCGGTGCCGCCGGTCGTGACGATCACACGCGCACCCGCCGCGACGGCATCCCGCAGCGCCGTCGCGACCGAGTCCTCCCCGTCGGGAACGATCACCGGCGCCTCACAGGAGAACCCCGCCTCACGCAGCGCGACGACCGCGACCGGTCCTGCGCCGTCGGGCCGCGCCCCCGCCGCGGAACGGTCCGACACCGTGATCACGGCAGCATCCACCCGGGGTCCTCCGGCCGTCAGCGACGCCGCTCGAGGCGGACGACGACGGCCTTCGAGGTGGGCGTGCCCGACACGTCGGCCACCGAGTCCAACGGCACCAGCACGTTCGTCTCGGGGTAATACGCCGCGGCGTTGCCACGCGGCGTGGAGTACGTGACGATACGGAACGCCTCGGCGCGGCGCTCCTGGCGGCCCTCGGGCCCGTCCCACTGCGAAACGAGATCGACGATCTCGCCGTCACCGAAGCCCAGCTCGCGGATGTCGTCGGCGTTGACCAGCACCACCCGTCGCCCGTCGTAGATACCGCGGTACCGATCGTCCTTGCCGTAGATCGTGGTGTTGTACTGGTCGTGTGAACGCAGGGTCTGCAGCAGCAGGCATCCGTCCGGAATCTGCGGGTACTCCAGCGGATTGACGGTGAACCGGGCCTTACCGTCGACCGTCGCGAACTGCCGCCCGTCGCGCGGACCGTTCGGGAGCATGAGGGTGCGTCCCTTCGCGACGCGCTTCTCGAAGTCGTCGAACCCGGGGATGACGTGCTCGATGTGGGTGCGGATGCCGGCGTAGTTCGCCTCCAGCCCCGCCCAATCGGCCCGCGGCGCCGAGTCGTCGGTGAACAGCCGCGAGCACAGGCGCGCAATGATGGCGACCTCGCTGAGCATGTCCTCCGACGGCGGCGCGAGCCGGCCGCGGGACGTGTGCACAGCGCCCATGGAGTCCTCCACGGTGACCCGCTGCTCGCTGTCACCCCGGCGGTCTCGGTCGGTGCGACCGAGCACCGGCAGGATCACGGCGCGCCGACCGGTCACCACGTGCGAACGATTGAGCTTGGTCGACACCTGCACGGTCAGGTCGACCTCGCGCATCCCCGCCTCGACGACCGCGGTGTCGGGAGTCGCGGAGATGAAGTTACCGCCCATCGCCATGAAGAACCGCGCCTTGCAGTCGCGCATCGCGCGGATGGCCTCGACGGTGTCGTAGCCGTGTGCGCGCGGCGACGCGAACGAGAATTCGCGGTCGAGGGCATCGAGGAACTCCGCGGCCGGCTTCTCGTAGATCCCCATCGTGCGGTCGCCCTGCACGTTGGAGTGCCCGCGCACGGGGCACACACCTGCGCCCTCGCGCCCCATGTTGCCCTGAAGCAGCAGCATGTTCACGACCTCGCGCAGCGTCGGTACCGAGTGCTTGTGCTGGGTCAGCCCCATCGCCCAGCAGACGATCGTGGCCGACGAAGCCCGTACCAGTTCGGCGATCCGGCGCAGCTCCGCCTCGTCGATTCCGGTCGCGGTCTCGAGGTCGGCCCACTCCAGCCGCGCGACCGCGGCCCGGTAGTCGTCGTACCCGGAGGTGTGATCGGCCACGAAGCCCTGGTCGACGACACCGCCGTCGCGCGCCTCGGCCTCGAGCAGGTGCTTGCCGATGGCCTGGAACAACGCCTGGTCGCCGCCGAGCCGGATCTGCACGAACTCATCGGCCATCGCCGTGCCCCCCAGCAGCACCCCGCGCGGGGTCTGCGGGTTCTCGAACCGCAGCAGCCCGGCCTCCGGCAGCGGGTTGACCGCGATGATCTTCGCGCCGCGGTGCTTGGCCTTCTCGAGCGCCGACAGCATACGCGGGTGGTTCGTGCCGGGGTTCTGCCCCGCGACGATGAGCAGGTCGGCCGCGTGGATGTCTTCGATGGTGACGGTGCCCTTGCCGATCCCCAGGGTCTCGGTCAACGCCGACCCGCTGGACTCGTGGCACATGTTCGAGCAATCGGGCAGGTTGTTCGTCCCGACACCGCGCACCAGCAGCTGGTACAGGAACGCGGCCTCGTTCGAGGTGCGGCCGGAGGTGTAGAAGATCGCCTCGTCGGGGTTGTCGAGTTCGCGCAGCGCATCCGCGATGAGGTCGAGCGCCGCCTCCCAGCCGATGGGGCGGTAGTGGGTGGCACCTTCGTCGAGCACCATCGGCTCGGTGAGCCGGCCCTGCTGACCCAGCCACCAGTCGTCGTGCTCGGCGAGGTCGGCGAGCGAATGCTGCGCGAAGAACTCCGGGGTCACCCGGCGCAGCGTCGCCTCCTCGGCCACCGCCTTCGCGCCGTTCTCGCAGAACTCGGCGATGTGCCGCTTGTCCTCCTCGGGCCACGCGCACCCGGGACAGTCGAATCCGTCCTTCTGGTTGACGCGCAGCAACGTCTCCACGCTGCGCTTGACGCCCATCTGCTGCCAGGAGATCTCCATGGCGTGCATCACGCCGGGCACGCCGACCGCGTGCGTCTTGGGCTCGCCCACCCGGAGGCGGGTCTCGTCGATGTCTTCTTTCGGGGGCCGCATCGCCATGCCACCAGGCTACCCCTCCCTCATCGCGAGGGGTCAGCGGCGTCCGTTGCCGAAGACGCCCCGGATGACACTGGTGAGGATGGTGCTGGTCGTCCGCGACCCGAGTACTTGTTCCAGCATGCTCTTGTCCGCACGGCGGGAGGTGCGGCGCGACGTGTTCCCGGCGGTCTTTTTCAGCAGGCGGTCGTACTCGGCCCGCGCCTTCTTCTCGGCATCCGCCTTCGCTTTGTCGATCGCCGCCTGCTGCTTGGCGTATTCGGCGTCGACCTTGGCTTTTTCGAGGGCTGCGGCTTCGGCCGCGTCGGCTTCGGCGGCGGCGTTCATCTTCGCGGTGAGCACCTCGCGCGCCGATTCCCGATCGATCGGGGTGCCGTAGGCGGCCAGGAGGGGGGATGCGGCGACGGCCGCGTCGATCTGGTCCTGCGGAGTCGGCGACATCAGACCCTGCGGCGCCCGCATCCGGGTCCAGGCGACGGGGGTGGGCGCGCCCCGCTCGCTCATGACGGTGACGATCGCCTCGCCGGTGCCGAGCTCCTGCAGCACCCGCTCCAGGTCGTAGCCGCTGGTGGGATACGTGCCGACGGTGGCCTTGAGCGCCTTCGCATCGTCGGGGGTGAATGCGCGCAACTGGTGCTGCACGCGCGAGCCGAGCTGTGCCAGCACATCGCTGGGGACGTCCTTCGGGGTCTGGGTCACGAAGAACACGCCGACGCCTTTGGAGCGGATGAGCCGCACGGTCTGCACGATCGCCGCGAGGAAGTCCTTCGATGCATCCTTGAACAGCAAGTGAGCTTCGTCGAAGAAGAACACCAGCTTGGGCTTGTCGAGATCGCCGACCTCGGGCAACAACTCGAACAGCTCAGCGAGCAGGTACATCAGGAAGGTCGAGAACAGCGCGGGTTTGTCCGCGACGCCGGGCACCTCCAGCAGCGAGATGATGCCGCGCCCGTCGGGGGCGGTGCGGAGGAACTCCGTGACGTCGAACTCGGGCTCCCCGAAGAAGACATCCGCGCCCCCGTCGGCGAAGGTGATGAGCTCGCGCAGGATCACTCCCGCCGTGGCCGACGACAGCCCGCCGAGCGCCTTCAGCTCGCTCTTGCCTTCATCGCTGGTGAGGTAGGTGAGGACGGCGCGCAGGTCGGACAGGTCGACCAGTGCGAGACCGTTCTGGTCGGCGTAGTGGAAGACGAGGCCGAGGCTCGATTCCTGCGTGTCGTTGAGGCCGAGCACCTTGCTCAGCAGCAGCGGGCCGAAGCCCGAGACGGTCGCGCGCACCGGAATGCCGGCGCCGACGCCGCCGAGAGCGAAGTACTCCGTGGCGGATGCCTCCGGCTGCCAGTGCTGGCCGATACCCGCCGTCCGCGCCAGCAGTTTGTCGCTGGGCACCCCGGGCGTGGCGACTCCGGACAGGTCGCCCTTGATGTCCGCGGCGAACACCGGTACGCCTTTCGCGGCGAGTTGCTCGGCCAGTCCCTGCAGGGTGCGGGTCTTGCCGGTTCCGGTGGCCCCGGCCACCAGCCCGTGCCGGTTGGTCATCGCCAGCGGGATGCGGATCTGCGCCTGCGGGAGCGGCTCCCCGTTGACGAGTGCCCCCAGGTCGAGGGTGGCTGCCTCGAACGTGTAGCCGACGACGATCTTGGCGACTTCCTCGGCATCCAGCGGGCCGCCTGCCGTCTCTGACGCTTCTGCCGCGGGTGCGGACCCGGCATCCGCCGCTCCGCCGGACTCCTCCGGTTCTGCCGTCGCTTCCGTCTGTTTCTCGGGCGACGCCGCTCCACCCACGGAATGCTCCGCCGCCGACGCATCCTGTGCCGTCCCCGCCGGCGCGATCCCGGCCGCGGTCCTGGCGGCTTCGGCCTCCGCGGCGGCGAGCGCTGCCTTGGCCTGCGCTGCTTTCAGGTGCGCCTCTGCGGCTTCGGCTTCGGCGCGCAGCCGCGCCAGTTCAGCCTCGGCGGCGGCGACGGCGGGGTCGGATGACGCGGCGTCAGTCATACCGCCCAGCCTATCGATCCCACCCCTGCCGAGATTGCGCATACGGCTCCTCCGAGGCAGCCGTCACGACAGTTCCGGCAGTCTCGGCGGGAGCCGGGCGGGCCGTTCGCGCATCAGAGGCGGTGCGAATGCTGCCGCCACCATGAGGGCGACGCCGACACCGACGAGCGCGCCACCGACGGTGTCGCTGAACCAGTGCGCGTGCAGGTTCATCCGGCTGAGCCCCATGAGCATCACCCAGCCCGTGCCCGCAACGGCCACCCATGCCCGGGGAAAGATGATGACCGCGAGAACGGCGACAGTCGCGGCGTTCGCGACGTGCCCGGACGGGTACGACCCGGCGTCGCTGAGCACCAGCATCCCCTCCGGACGCGCCCGGTCGAACGCCGACTTGAGCACCTGCACGGCGAGCGCGCTGGTCCCCAGCCCGACCAGGAACAGCACCGCAGCCCACGGACGGCGCAGCGCCAGGAGCACTGCTGCCGTCCCCACGGGCACGATCAGGACGGCGAACCATCCCGCGCCGACGATGTCCATCCCCAGGGAGAGTCCGCGCAGGACCGGACCGAGGGCGTCGACCCGCGCATCCGCCCACAGGTCGATACCGGGAGGAGCGCCCTCGAAACCGATCAGGATGCCGAGGAGCACCGCCGAGGCGACCAGGACGGTACCGATGACGACGAACCTCAGCCGAACGCTGATGACGTCATCGGTGGGTGGCCTGCGCATTCTCCCCATTCTGCCCGGCGGAGGTACCCACGCCGCGCTGGCAGGCAGGAAAGACAGCCCGAAGCGCCGCAGGTCACCGTGTGCGCCCCGATCTCCCGACGAACACGCCCAGCCCGACCACGACGACGGCAAGCGTCGGTGCCCACCATGGAAAGCCGGGACCGTCGGGCTGCCGACGCGCTTCGGTGATGTCGCGCTCAGGGGTGGGAACCACCCGCACCCCTGTGACGACGATCCGATGGGTGTTGACTCCGAGCGGCGTGCAGGTGATGAGCGTGACCAGATCCCGGCCGGGGTCGGCCCACAGCGTCCTGGTGTCGGCGGGCTCGATCACCTGGATGTCGACGACACGGTAGGTGAGGACCTCGTCCAGAACGGAGACGGTGAACGTATCCCCCTCGGCGGCGCGGTCGAGGTTCGTGAACAGGGTCGCTGCGGGCAGGCCGCGATGCGAGGTGAGCACCGCGCGTGTACCGATGCCACCGACCGGTAGCGACGTGCCCTCGAGGTGGCCCACGCCGTGCTCGATGGCCTCGGCGGCCGTGCCGTGGAAGATCGGAAGGTCGATGTCGAGGGATTCGTAGCGCAGACGCCCCATGACCTCCGTGCCATCGACCCTCAGGAGACTTCGGTAGTCGAACGCGGTTCCCGTGGCCGTGAGCCCGGCTCCCTGGGGGATGGTACTTCCGGCATCCAGGAGCGCGCCACTGGCGAGCGCGTCGTTGTACGCGTGGGCGCGGTCCATTTCGTGCGCGCGTGATCGCTGCTCGTCCGTCGAAGGATGCTCGAGCGTCTTGAGCGCGAGCGAGGTCACGCGGGACTGTTCCAGGAGCGAGAACCACGATGCGACGTGGGGATAGAGGAACAGGCTCACGCCGACCAGGATGACGACGGACGCGAACAGGTGTGTCCACGGCACGTGCCAGCGGCGCGTATTCATGAGCCTTATTCCTTTCGGCACGGCCGGCGGGCGGTGGCATCGTCATGATCCCACCGCCCGCCGGCCGTGCTCCGGTACGTGGAGGCGTCAGGCTCCGGAGTCGGAACGGCGGCGCCGCTTAAGGATGATCGTTCCCACGCCGGTCGCAGCGATCGCCAGGCCTGCGATCGACAGCACGACGGTGCCTTGACCACCGGTCAGCGGCAGGTTCGGCGTCGTCCGTCGCGTGTTGACGACATCCTGCACCAGTGCGTTCGCGGTACCCGCGGCGATCGAAACGGCCTGCCCGGTCTGAACGGCGGTGTGCCCGACGGGGACGACCGTCTCGTAGAGGCAGTAGGACTTCGTCGGAGCGGGGTCGATCGGACCGTTGGCGGAGTTGGCGATCCACAGCCCCAGGGGTTCGCTGGCGGGGTCGGTGTTGTCCCACTGCACGACGCCGGTGCTGTCGGAGGTGCCGGTCGCAACGGCGCCGCTGGTCGGCAGTGCGCTCGGGCAGCTGCTGGTGCCTGCATCGTAGTTGTCGAACACCTGGAACGTCGCGCCGCTGAGCGGGTTGCCGAGGTCGTCCTCCTTGTTCACGGTCAGCTGGCCCCAGTAGGTCTGGGGTGTGGTGGCACCCGTGGTCGTGCCGCCGTTGAATCCGCTGCCGTAGCCGGGCCCCACGCCGGTCCCGCCGGGGTTCGCGATGGCGCCGGTGGTGGTGACTGATTCGACCGTCGTGGTGAATGTGATGGTGATGATGTCGCCCGCCTGGATGGTGTCGATGATGTCCGGCACCCCACCGTTGGTGTTCAGCGTCCAGGTCAGTCCATCCGGGTCGAACGTGTACTCGGTCCCATCCACCCAGGTGGCGGGCACTCCGGCCCGCGTGAGGGTGACGGACTGGGTGTTGATGCCTGCGGTGTAGCTGAGGCTGGCCGGAAGCACATCCCAGATCGAGGCGGATGTGTACGACTGACCCGCGTCGAGCGGCGGAACGGTCTCCGTGATCGTCCACTGGACCACATCGCCCACGGTCAGCCCGTTGGCGGGCTGAGCGGCATCCACATTGATCGTCTTCACGGGCGCGTCGACGGTCTGGTTCTTCGGGTATACGTTCACGTCGTACAGCCAGCCACCGGTTGCGGCGTCATTGGGCAGCGGGACGGTGACGTAGAACGGGGCGGTTCTGGAGACGACGTTGGCCGGCGCACCTGTTTCCTGCAGGTAGTACAGCCCGAGGTCGAGGCCGGCGAACGAGGTCAACCCGCCCGCATCGGTCGGCGCAGACGCAGTTCCCGTCGCGTCCACGAGGCAGAAACCGGCCGCCTGCACCTCGGTCAGTGTGGCTGGTGCCGAACCGGTCGGGACGCTCCCCCAGGCGGTCGCGTCGGCGAGGTCGATCGGCACGCAGGTTCCTGCGTCGTCGATGCCCAGTTGCCAGATGGTGAACGTGACACCGGCGAGCGGGTCACCGGCGGGGGCAGGATTCAGGACCGACCCGTCGCCGGCTGCGCCCTCCAGGCCGTCGTACTTGTGGATGATGAGCGATCCCGCGGTGGGTGCTCCTTGCTGGCCGGGACCGGGGAGTGCGTAGGCCGCGGTTCCCGCGGCGAGCACGCCGACGGCGGCGAGGGCGAGTGCCCCGACCGCGGCGCCGATGCCGCGTAGCGTCTTTCGTTGAGTGGTCATTTTCAGTGCCTTTCCGGCCCGGGGGGACGGGACCGTTTCATGGGTCGGATGTACTCGGTGGTCGCGCTGGCCCTGTTGCCGGGTTCGTGCGAATTGAGGCTCATTGCGGTCGGCAT
>NZ_JBKEAY010000247.1:0-32447 GCF_047972865.1 Microbacterium sp. | reverse complement strand
TCCCGCGGCGCGAGGACGGGTGTCTCCCGCGACGGCGCCGCCCGGCTGGTGTCGTCTGCCGCCGGCTCCGCGGTCGGCTGCACCGCCGCGCGGACATCCGCGTGCCGTTCCGAGACGGCGGCGCGGGTCTCGGGCGGCCACGGGTCGCCGCCGACGCGCCGCGGCAGGCCGCGTCGCAACACGGCACCGGTTCCCGATGGGGTTTGCCCACCGCCCGTCGCCGCCGCTTCGCTCGCCGCGACGCCGGCATCGGGGGCGGGTCGGGCGGGTTCGCCAGCCGTCACCGGCGCCTCAGCTGCGCTCGCATCGCGGGCATCCAGGGGAGAGTCCGACACGGCCGCCGTGCGGGTCTCCGGCGGCCACGGCTCGCCTCCGGCACGACGCGGCAGTCCGCGGCGCAGTATGACCGCGGTAGCCCGGGCGCCGTCGCGATCCGCGGCGGGCCCGCCCGTCCCGGGCACCGCGGCGGTCTCGGCCGGTGCCGCGTTATCCGCTACGGCGGGCGCGACGTGCCCCACCGGGACGGACCGCGGCTCGTCGCTGCGCAGTGTCTCGACCGGTGCGGGCACGGGCGCTCCCGCGGACGCGGGCGGCCAGGGCTCGCCGCCGTGCACGCGGGGCAGGCCGCGGCGCACCGACCCGGCAGCGGCCATCACGCCTGCTTCGCTTCGAGCGCGGCGATGGCCTGCGGTACCACCGTGAACAGGTCGCCCACCACCCCGAAGTCCGCGATCTCGAAGATCGGCGCGTCGGGGTCCTTGTTGACGGCCACGATCGTCGTGGCCGTCTGCATCCCGGCGCGGTGCTGGATCGCCCCGCTGATGCCCAGCGCGACATACAACTGCGGCGAGACCGACACACCCGTCTGCCCCACCTGATACGACGACGGGACGTACCCGGCGTCAACGGCGGCGCGCGACGCACCGACGGCGGCGCCCAACACGTCCGCGAACTCTTCGACCAGGGCGAACTTCTCCCCAGACCCCAGTCCGCGCCCGCCCGAGACGACCTTGGCCGCACCGCGCAGTTCGGGCCGCGACGACGTCGCCGTCACCTGCTCGAACGACTCCACGCGCGCGGCGGGCAGGTCGGATGCCAGCACCGACAGCGCCACGACCGATGCCTCCCGCGCGTCGGCGCGCACCTGCACCGCACCCTGCCGCACCGTGATCACGAACACCCCGAACGTGGGTGCGCTCGTCACGTTGTAGGCGCCGCCGTACACCGAGTGCTCCGCGAGGACGCCGTCATCGTCCCTGGTGACACCGACGGCATCCACCGCCAGCGCCGCACCCACGCGCGCGGCGAACCGCCCCGCGACGTCCCGACCCTCGATCGAATGCGCCACCACGACCGCCTCGGGGCCGACGAGATCGACCGCCGCCACCAGCGCGTCGGTGGCGGGAACGGTCAATGCCCCGGCATCCGTTTCCGCCGTCAGCACCGTCGCCGCGCCCAGCCGCCCGGCCGCCTGCGCCAGCGACGCGTGAGAGGCCGCGGGGGCGACCACCAACGCGACGGGCGTGCCGACCTCGGCCGCCGCGCCCAGCAGCCCGGCGGCCGAGGACGCCAGCTCACCGCCCGGGGTGGCCTCCAGCAGCACCAGGATCGAATCTGCCGCGTATTCCGTCATCATTGCCTTCCCTACGCCAGCCGGTTGTCGATCAGGAACGCGGCCAGCCGCTGACCGGCGTCGCCCTCGTCGGTGATCTTGGTCCCCGCGGCCCGCGGCGGCTTGGCCGCGACCGCCGTCATGATCGACTGCGGAGCCGACGCGGGGTCGACGTCCAGCTCGAGCTCCGCGAGCGTCAGCGTCTCGAACGGCTTCTTCTTGGCCGCCATGATCCCCTTGAAGTTCGGAAACCGTGCCTCCGGCAGTGCCTCGGTCACCGAGATCACGGCGGGCAGCGGCGCCGATACCGTCGCGGTACCGGCATCGGAGGCACGGGTCCCCCGGACCGCGTCGGCCGAGATCTCGACCGCCGACAACGCCGTGGCCTGCGGCACGGCGAGCAGTTCGGCGAGCATCGCCGGCAGCACGCCGCCCGACCCGTCGGTCGACGCGTTGCCGGTGATCACCAGGTCGAATCCCGTCCGCCGCAGCGCCGCGGCGAGCACGCGCGCCGTGACGCCGAGGTCCGCGCCCGCGAGCGCTTCGTCGACGACCTGTACGGCCGATCCCGCGCCCATCGCCAGTGCCTTCCGCACCGACGCGGCCGCGATCTCCGCCGCCATCGACATCACGACCACCTCGGTGCCCTCGTGAGCGTCGGCGTACGAGAGCGCCGCCTCGAGCGCCCGCTCGCCGATCTCATCGAGCACCCGATCCGAGCCGTCGCGGTCCGCGAGACCCGTCTCGGCGTCGAGCGTGCGGTCACCGTACGTGTCGGGGACCTCTTTCATCAGAACGACGATCTTCATCGCACTCCTCCGTCCGCCATCGATTCTATGCAGCGGGTCTTCGCGACCGCGGGCCGGGTGGAGCCGCGGCCGGTCAGTGTTCGCCGGTGGCTCGCTGGAGAACCCGCTGATCGGTCTCGGCGTCGAGCCCGAGCTGGGCCGCGGTCCGCGCCGCCGTCGCGCCCCGCAGGGTCGTGACGGCGCGGCCGCCCCGGAAGATCCGCACCTCGCCGCCCTTGGTCTGGCGCCAGGTGAGGGGTTCGTACTCGTGTTCGGTCGCCATACCAGCAGACTCTAGCCCGGTGGGCCCGCCGCCGCGCCGCCGCCACCCCGCGCACTCCGGTGGACAGGCGACGGGCCCGGCGAGGGAGCATCAGCCGGCCTCTTCGGCCCGGTCGGCCGCAGCAAGGTCATCGGCCTCCGGCACGTATCCGGCGATGTGCCGTTCGGCCGGGCCGTTGTAGGCCGACAGCGGACGGATGAGTGCGTTCGAGGCCGCCTGCTCCATGATGTGCGCCGTCCAGCCGGTCACCCGGGACGCCACGAACAGCGGCGTGAAGGTGGGCGTGTCGAATCCGATCAGGTTGTAGGCCGGGCCGGACGGGTAGTCGAGGTTGGGGTAGATGCCCTTGCGCGCCACGAACTCCGCCTCCAGCGCGTCGTAGAGCGCGGCGACGTCTGGACGGTCGTAGAACGCGATCAGGGTGTCGAGGGCCCGCTTCATCGTCGGCACCCGGGAGTCGCCCTTTTTGTAGACGCGATGCCCGAACCCCATGATCTTGCGGCGTTCGGCGAGCGCGACATCCAGCCACGGCACGACGTTGCCGGCCGACCCGATCTCGTCGAAGATGTGCAGGACCGCCTCGTTCGCCCCGCCGTGCAGGGGCCCCTTCAGCGCGCCGATCGCCCCCACGACGGCCGAGTACAGGTCGCTGAGGGTCGAGGTGATGACCCGGGCGGTGAAGGTCGACGCGTTGAAGGAGTGCTCGGCGTAGAGGATCATCGAGCGGTTGAACGCGTCGACGACCACCGGGTCCGGCTCGGTCCCGAACGTCATCCACAGGAAGTTGGCCCCGTAGTCCAGGTCGTCGCGGGGCGCCACGAGGTCTTCGCCGCGGCGACGGCGCTGCCCGTACGCGACGATGGCCGGCAGCGCCGCGAACAGGCGGATGCTGCGGGCCACGTTCTCCTCGGGGCTTCCCGACACCTCGAGCACCGAACCGGCCTCGGCGAGGTCGGCGGCGCCGAGGACGCTCACGGCGGTGCGCACGTCGTCCATCGGATGAGAGCCCAGCGGCACCAGATCGATCGCGGCCCGCACGTTCGCAGCCAGCGCCCGGTGCGCGCGTTCGGTGGCCCGAAGCGCGGCCAGCTCGGCATCCGTCGGCAGATCGCCGTGCCACAGCAGGTGCGCGACGGCCTCGAACGGCTGGGTCGCGGCCAGCTGCTGCACCGGGTAGCCGCGGTACAGCAGCGAGTTGGTCTCGGGGTTGACTTTCGAGATGGCGGTCTCGTCGGCGACGACGCCGGCCAGGCCCTTGCGGATGTCGGTCATGGTGCGCTCCTTCGCGTGGCCCGTCAGCGGGCGATGTGGAAGTTGAAGACGGAGGTGTCGAACCGGTTGTAGTCCTCGTAGTCGATGAGGTCGTACAGGTCGGCCCGGTGCTGCATCTCATCGAGCCGGGAGGTGAGGTGCCCCTCGTCGGTGAGGGTGTCGAGCGCCCGAGCGGTCGCTCCCATCGCGATGCGCAGCATCGACACGGGCCAGATCACGATGCGCACCCCGGCGTCGCGCAGCTGCGACGTCGAGAACAGATCGCTCTTGCCGAACTCGGTCATGTTGGCCAGGATGGGCACGTCCAGAGCGGATGCCATCTGCTCGAACTCCCCGATGGTGCGCATGGCCTCGGGGAAGACGGCGTCGGCGCCCGCGTCGACGAGGGCCTTGGCGCGGTCGATCGCGGCATCCATGCCGTCGACCGCACGGATGTCGGTGCGCGCCATGATCAGGAAGTTCGGGTCCCGGCGGGCGTCGACGGCGGCACGGATGCGTTTGACGGCGGTGTCCTGGTCGACGACGGACTTGCCGTCGAGGTGGCCGCAGCGCTTCGGGTTGATCTGGTCCTCGATGTGAGCGCCAGCGAGACCGGCGTCTTCGAGCGTCTGGATCGTGCGGGCCACGTTCATGGGCTCGCCGAATCCGGTGTCGGCGTCGATGATCGCGGGCAGCTCGGTCATGCGGGCGATCTGCTGCCCGCGCCCGGCGACCTCGGTCAGCGTCGTCAGGCCGATGTCGGGCAGACCCAGGTCGGCCGACAGGACGGCGCCGGAGATGTACACGCCCTCGAAGCCCTTGCGTTCGATGAGGCGTGCGCTCAGCGGGTTGAAGGCGCCGGGGAACCGCAGCAGCTCCCCCGAGGCCAGCCGCTCGCGGAACAGCCGGCGCTTGTCGGCGGCCGGTGTCTGGCTGTACAGCATCAGAACAGGCCCTGGGGGGCCGGGGCACCGGCGAGCACGCCCGGCTTCGCGACGATGTTGAGCTGTCGCACCTCGTCGCCGGTCAGCTCGGGCAGCCGCTGCACCAGCGCGAGGAACCGGTCGATCTCGGCGGGGGTGAGCACCGGCTCGGCGAGAATGCGGAACTTGCGGATGTAGTCCTCGCGGGCGAACGGCCGTGCACCGAGCGGGTGGGCGTCGGCGACGGCGATCTCATCGACGAGCGTGGTGCCGTCGCTGAGGGCGATTTCCACGCGCCCGCCGAAGGCCTTCTCGTTCGGGTCGTCGGAGTGGTAGCGCCGCGTCCATTCGGCATCCTCGGCCGTCGTGATCTTGTGCCACAGCTCGACGGTGTCGACACGCGCTGCCCTCTCGGGCGCATAGGAGTGCACGTGGTGCCAGCCGCCGTCCTGCAGCGCAACGGCGAAGATGTAGGGGATCGAGTGGTCGAGGGTCTCTCGCGACGCCGTCGGGTCGTACTTCTGCGGGTCGCCTGCGCCGGAGCCGATGACGTAGTGCGTGTGGTGGCTCGAGTGCAGCACGATCTTGTCGATGTTGGCCGGGTCGGCCAGTTCGGGCCGCTCGCCCCGGAGCTTGCGTGCCAGGTCGATCCACGCCTGGGCCTGGTACTCGGCGGAGTGCTCCTTCGTGTAGGAGTCGAGGATGCCGCGCTTGGGCTCCCCCGGCCCCGGCAGCGGCACGTCGTACGAGGCGTCGGGACCATCGAGCATCCACGCGATCACGCCGTCCTCGCCCTCGTAGATCGGTGACGGACTGGTCTCACCGCGCATCGCCCGATCGACGGCTTCGACCGCCATCTTGCCCGCGAAGGCGGGGGCGTGGGCCTTCCAGCTGGAGATCGCGCCCTTGCGTGACTGACGGGTCGCGGTCGTGGTGTGCAGGGCCTGCCCGACGGCCTGGGAGATCGTGTCGACGGGAAGGCCGAGCAGCGTGCCGATGCCGGCGGCGGCCGAGGGGCCGAGGTGGGCGACGTGGTCGATCTTGTGCGTGTGCAGGCAGATCGCGCGCACGAGGTCGATCTGGATCTCCCACCCGGTGGCAAGGCCCCGCACCAGGGCGGCGCCGTCGCGGCCGACGTGCTGAGCGACCGCGAGGATCGGCGGCACGTTGTCGGCGGGGTGCGAGTACTCCGCGGCGAGGAACGTGTCGTGGTAGTCGAGTTCGCGCACCGCGACTCCGTTGGCCCAGGCCGCCCACTCCGGGCTGGTGCGGGTCTGGTTGTCGACGCCGAACACGGTCGAGCCGTCGCCGCCGCGCGAGACGGGGTGGTCCAGCGCCTGCGAGCGGGCGGCGCTGACGGGCGCGCGGGTGAGCGATGCCGCCGCGACCGCCGCGTTGTCGATCAGGCGGTTGATGATCATCTCGGTGACGTCGGCGTCGACGGCCACCGGATCGGCGGCGACCTGCGCGATCTTGTGGGCGAGCTGGTCCTCGCGGGCCAGTTCTTCTTCGCTGCGGTACACGCGGACGTGGTGGGTGACGGTCATTCGGCGACCTCCAGGGAATCGAGGATGCTGGTCAGGGCGTTGTGCAGGTGGACGTGGGTGGCGTGGGCGGCGAGGTCGGCATCGCCCGCGGCCACCGCGGCGGCGATCAGGCGGTGCTCGGACCCCGAGGCGGCCAGCCGCGCCGGGTTGGCGCGGGCGAGGCGGCGCACCCGCACGAGGTGCGTGCGCACCGTCTTCAGCGCGGCGGTCAGATAATCGTTGGTGACGGCGGCGTCGAGCGCCGCGTCGAAGCGCGCGATGAGGGCGTAGTAGGCATCCGGGTCGGCGGCAGGGTCGACGTCACGGAAGCGGGCCGCGAGGTCGCCGAACACCGCCGCCTCGCGGCGTTCGGCCGCGAGGCGGGCCGCGGTCTCCTCCAGCGCCCGCCGCACCTCGAACAGCTCGCGGATGTTGCGGGCGTCGACCTCGGTGACGACCGTGACGCGGGGGGAGGCCTGCGCGACGAGGCCGTCCGCGCCCAGGCGACCCAGGGCCTCGCGCAGCGGGGTGCGGCTCACACCCAGGCGCGTGGCCTGCTCGACCTCGGCGAGCACGGTGCCCGGCGCCAGGGCGCCGGACTGGATCTCGTCGAGAAGTGTCGTGTACGCCCTGTCCCCCGCGCGCATCCCGCCACCTCCCGGTCGTGCCATCATCGTCTAGTGTATACACAATCCCCACAAACGGCACCTTAGGCGCAGTTATCTGCCTTACTGCGTATACAACAAACTCCACATCAGATCGCGGGCGAGGGCATGCCACCGCGGCCGGAACAGGTACACGCACGCCAGCCGCAACCGGCTCGCCGCCTCGGCCGCCGCCAGCCGCTCGGCAGGCACGGTGACGGCGGCCACGTCGTCGATCCATCGCCTGGCGATGGACGCCCGTCGCGGCGACCACACGCCCTGGCGGGCCCGCAGGTCGGCGTGCGCGCGAAGGTTGCCCAGGTCGAGCGCCGCATCGGCGGCGCAGACGGTGTCGACGTCGAGGAGCGACAACCCGCCGTCGTCGTCGATCAGGATCTGCTTGTCGTGCAGATCGCGGTGGGCGGGCACGGCCGGTCCTTCGCCGGCATCCCGCAGCGCCGCGACGCACCGATCCGCGGCGTCGCCCGCGGCGAGACCGGGGACGACGGTCGCCGCGGCCTCGGTCCACCGCCGGAGCACGGCGGCCTCCTCGCGGATGCCGTGGACCGGCAGCCCCCGCGGGTCGGCGGCGATCACGGACCGCCACGCCACAGCCCACCTCTCCCAGGCCCTGTCCCAGTCCCGCACCGGCAGGCCCCGGTCGGATCCCGCCTCGTGCAGCGTCCGGCCCGGCAGCGCCTCCCAGACGACGGCACCCTCCCGTTCGGCGTCCGGCTCGCGCCGGTGCCGCGCACACCGGAAGGCCGGCGAGAATACCGTCGCGGCATCGGCGGCGGCCACGACCGCCTGCACCCGTCGCGGACGCACGATCTTGACGAAACCGTCGCCGGAGTGCACCACAGCGCGCCGACCGAGCCGGTGCGAGACCACGGTGCCGCGCACGGCCCACCCCGCGAGCCCCGGCAGGTGTTCGTCCCTCCCCTCCGCGGCCAGCCGGAATCCGCCGGCCGCACTCCACCGTCCGGCGCGGACCCCCGAGCCGCCGCCCTCCCGGCGCAGTTCGACGGTCATGCCGCCGCCCTCCCCGGGCCACGCGCGGCTGACGCGCCACGCCTGCCCGGCGATCACGGTCCGCTCGGGCGGGATGCGGGAGGCCCACCCGTCACGGTCCGACGAGGCCGGGCCGGTCATCGGGAGGCCTCCGCGGCGAGCCCGACGATCCGCTCCACCGCGGCCGGCCAGTCCGGTTGCAGGGTGCGGAACGGCTCGAGGGCGCGCGTGAGAAGGCCGAACGCGGTCCAGTGCGCCAGAGCACGCTCGTCGATCGCGGCTCCCGTGTACCCGCACCACAGCGCCGCCTCGATGCCGCCGTCCCCGCGCACCCGGGCGTCGGCGGCGAAAGAACCCAGGTCACGCTCGGCGGGGCCGATGCGGGCTCGGTCGAAGTCGACGAGCCGGATGCCGTCGTCGCCGACGAGCACCTGGTCGGCCGAGAAATCGCCGTGCAGCTGCGCCTGGCCGCCGGCCAGCCGGAGTCCGGCGGCGATCCGCTGGGCGGGGCGCGCGGCCACCGGGGCGATGGTCGCGATCCCCCGGACGGCGGCGTCCAGTTCCCCGCGCGCATCGTCTGCGGCGGCCGGGCGCCTCACGTCGTGCAGCGCGGCCAGCGCACCCGCCGCAGCCTCGACCGCATCGGTGGCACCGGCGACGGTGAGGTCGCCGCACCCCCACCAGGGGGTGCTCCCGACGTGCCCGGTCAGGTGCACCGGCACGAGGGCCGGGACCCGGGCGTCGTGGAGCGCTCGGCGCACCGCCTCCGGCATCTCGGGCGAGCCCACCTTCACGAACCGGTCGCCGTCGGCATCCGGCGAGCGCAGCACGAGACGCCGGTGCGGATTGTGCCGCACGACCGATGCGCCGGCGAGCACCTCGGGATGCCGGTGCTGCAGGCGCCGGACGATCCGCACCAGGCGGCGGTCGGCCAGAGCCGGGCCGGTGACGACACCCGCCATCTCGGTCTCGGTCACCTGCCACCCCGCTCGCGCAGCGCGCTGCATGCTCTTTCTCGCCTTGGCGTGGTCGCCGAACTGGGCGACCCACCGCCGGCCACCGTCGAGGTCGACGGCGACCACGATGCTGCTGCCGGGCTTGTACCGCAGCCGGCGCGGCACCACCTCCCCGCCCAGCAACTCGCTCAGCCGGTCCCGCGACAGCAACGCCGCCAGTGCTGGCAAGGCGGCATCCCGGCGGACGAGCGCGCGCACCGCGTCGGCGCTCATGCCGTCACCACGCGCCCGGCGACGCGAAACCACGCCGCGACCCGCGAACCACGCCGCACGCGCAGGTCGTCGGGTGAGCCGTCTTCGAGGATGCGCCCGTCCTCGACCCACAGCAGCCGGTCGGCCGCGGCAGCGACGAGCGGATCGTGGGTGACGGTGATCGTCGTCCGGTCGGAGGTCAACCGCGCCAGGGACGCGGCGACGCTGGCGCGCGACTGCGGATCGAGCCCCGTCGTCGCCTCGTCCAGGATGACGATCGGCGCATCGCGCAGCAGCGCCCGCGCGATCGCGATCCGCTGCCGCTGACCCCCGGAGAGGTCGTCGCCGCGCCCGCCGAGAACGGTGTCGTACCCCTGGGGCAGCGCGATCAGGAAGTCGTGCGCGAGGGCCGCGCGTGCGGCGGCTTCCACCTCGTCGTCGGTGGCGTCGAGCCGACCGAAGCGGATGTTCTCGCGCACCGTCGTCGCGAACAGCACGGTCTCCTGCAGCAGGATCGACACCGCCGAGCGCACGCTGTCGACGGTGCAGGCGCGCAGGTCCTGACCGTCGATGCGCACGGTTCCCCACTGCGGATCCACCGCCCGGACGATCAGATTGGTGAGGGTCGACTTCCCCGCCCCCGAGGGGCCGAGCAGACACACCGACTCGCCGCCTGCCACGTGCAGGCTGAGGTTCCGGAACAGCGGTCGGCCGCGACCGTCGGCGAGGAACACCCCCTCGACGTCCACCTCCCCGCGCTCGACGACCAGCGGCACGGCGCCCGGGGCATCCTGGATCTCGACACGCTGGTCGAGCAGATCGGCCACCCGTTCGCCGGACGCGGCGGCCCGCGCAATGCGCCCGGTGTACTTCGCAAGGTCTTTCAGCGGGCGCATGGCGATCTTCAGGTACGCCGCGAACACCACCAGGTCACCGGGCGACAGCTGGTCCTGCATCACCTGCCAGCCGCCGCCGACGAGGACCACGGCCGTCGCGATACCGACGATGACGTCGGTACGCCGTTCCAGGGCCGCCGCCAGGCGCCGCGCCTTCACCCCCTCCCGCAGCGCCTTCGCGTTGCCCCGCGCGAACGCGCCGCCGAGCTGTTCCTCCAGTCCGTAGGCCTGCACGACGCGGATGGCCCCGAGGCTCTCGTTCGCGGTCTCAGCGAGGGCGCCCTCGCCCTTGCGCGTCGTGCGGGATGCCGCCGTGATCGCCCCGGCGCTCCGGTGTGACAGTCCGAGGTAGGCCAGCGCGGCGACCGCGACGACGACCGTCAGCATCGGATCGAGCCACAGCATCGCGACGGCCAGCACGACCAGGGTGAGGAGGTTGCCCGCCAACGGCAGCCCCGCGCTGACGGCGACCTCCTGCAGCCGTCCGACGTCGCCGACGAGACGTTGCACGGTGTCGCCGGTGGGCGCGACAGCGTGGTAGCGCATCGACAGCGCCTGCAGGTGGGCGAACAGGCGGGCGCGCAGATCGGTGGCCACCCGCGACCCGACCAGCGCGAACGCGACGGTCGCGAGGTAGCTGGTCGCCGCGCGCAGTGCGACGAGGCCGACGAGGACCGCCCCGCACGCCACGAGCAGCTCGATCGTCGCGGCGGGAATGCCCGCCGTCGCCTGCCCCGTCGCGCCTAGGCGCACCGCGAGTGCGTCGATCACGAGCTTCAGCGGCCACGGCTCCAGCACACGGAAGACGACCTCGGACAGCAGTGCCACCAGGCCGCCGACCATCAGCCAGCGGTGCGGTCGGGTGTGCGGGGCGACGATCGACAGGGTGCGCCGCAGCGGCCCGGCGCGCAGCCGGCGTCGACGCTCGTTCACGCGGGCACCTCCGTTCGTAGTTGCGCGAGGATGCCCGCGAGCACGCCCGGCCACCCGTGACGGCGCACCGCATGCTCTCGCGCGGCCCGGGCCATCCGCCGGCGCGCCTCGGGCGCATCGCGCAGCGATGCCAGCGCCCCGGCGAGCGCGCCGCGGTCCCCGGGGTCGACCAGCAGTCCGGTGACCCCTTCTGTGACGGCAGCGGGAAGCTGCCCCACCCGCGACGCGACGACGGGAAGTCCCGCCGCGAGGTATTCGTACACTTTCAGCGGCGAGAAGTAGCGCTCGGCATCCGCCGGGTAGGGGGCCACGCCGACGTCCAGGTCACCCAGGACGGCCGGCATGTCCGCGGGCGGGACGGCACCCACGAACTCGGCGTCCATGCCCTCGGTGCGCGCCCGGCGGCGCAGGTCGTCACCCTGCGGACCGTCCCCGATCACGACCAGGCGCACGCCGTCGAGGCCGGCGACGGCATCCACCAGCACATCGACGCCGTGCCACGGTTTCAGGGTGCCCACGAATCCGACGCGCAGCGGCCCGCCCACCCGCGGCGTGCCCGGGCGGATGCGGTCGGTGTTCACTCCGTTCGCTGCCACGACCACGCGCTCGGCGCCGTGGCACCGTGCCCACTCGGCGACCGGGGCCGAGACGCACGCGACGAGGTCGGCACTGCCGAGCGCACGGGCGGCGATGCGCTCGGCGCGCGCGGCATCGACCAGAACGCGGTGGGCGCGCTGCTCGTCGATGAGCGGGGCGTTGACCTCGACGACCGCCGGCACAGCGAGCTGGGCGGAGACCTCGGCGGCGCACGCCGCGAACAGGGAGAAGCGCTCGTAGACGAGGTCGCAGCCGTCGGCGACCGCCCGGCGCGCGATCTGTGCTGCCGCGGCGGCCACGGCGCCCTCCCGCTCGGCGGCGACCGTCCCCGCCGCGACCGGGACCTCGACGACGGGCAGGTCGGCGAGGTCGGGCGGGACCTCGCGCCCGAGGCGGGACGTGTAGACGGTGACCTCGTCGCCGCGGGCACGGAAGGCGCGCACGATCTCCTGGATGTGGACCGAGGCGCCCTTGCTGCCGAACACCGGGATGCCCGGGTCGGCGCACACGTACGCGATACGCATCAGGCGGCCTCGCTCCCGTGGACGGTCGCCGCGACGGAGACGGTCGCCCGCCGCAGCGCGTCGGCCTGCCGGCGACTGTCGAACTCGCGCTCGATCACCTCGCGCGCCCGCTGCGCGATGGCCCGCAGATCGAGCGCCCCCGTCGCCACGCGGCGCAGCGCGCCGGCGAGGTCGCCGACGTCGCCGGGGCGGCAGAGCAGCCCCGTCCGGCCATCGTGAATCACCTCGGGAATGCCGGTGACGGTGGTCGACACGCAGACCGTGCCGGTCGCCATCGCCTCCAGCAGGACGGTGGGCAGCCCGTCGGCGTTACCGTCGGCGCCGACCACGCACGGCGCGACGAAGACATCGGCGCGGTCGAGGAGGACGGCGACCTCTTCCTGCGTGCGCGCGCCCAGAAGGCGCACGTGGGGGCCCATTCCCGCCGCCTGGATCCGCTCCCGCAGAGCCCGTTCCCGTTCCCCCTCGCCGACGAGGTCGATCTGGAACCGGACACCGTCGGCCGCCAGCCGGGCGGCGGCGTCGACGAGCACCTCGAACCCCTTCTTCTCGACGAGCCGTCCCACCGCCAGCACACGCAGCACGTCACCGGGCGGTCGGGGTGGGCGGTACCGGAATCGCGCGAGTTCGAGACCGTTGTAGACGCGCACCGCGCGGTGTGCGCCACGGTGCAGCGTGCGGGCGAGGAAGTCGCGGTTGTAGTCGCTGACGGTCACCGCGAACGCGGCGTCGGCGAACTTGCGGGACAGGTCGGCGACGTCGACGCTGTCGTGGAAGATGTCCTTCGCGTGCGCCGTGAAGGAGTACGGGATCCCGACGAGCAGCGCGGCCAGTCGGGCGACCGTCGTCGCGATCGACGCGAAGTGCGCGTGCAGGTGGGTGATCTGCTCGCGGCGGCACGCGTCCGCCAGCAACACCGCCTGGGCGGCGTCGTCGACGTCGGCGCGCAGCAGCTCGTCGAAGTGGGCGCCGATCGCCGCGGCCAGCTGCGGGTCGGTGCTGGCGACCCGCAGCGCGTCCCACAGCGCCACGGTCTTCACCGGCCGGTCGAGGTAGCGCACCGGCGCCGCGATCCGGCTCAGCTCGGGATGGAAACGCGGATCCACCGGCGGGCGGAGGGAGAAGATCGTGAGCCGTTCTCCCGCGGCTTCGCGCGCGAGCATCTCGGTGACGATGAACGTCTCCGAGAAGCGGGGGTACATCTTCAGGACGTATCCGATCCGAGTCGGGACGTCAGCAGGCACGAGAGATCCCCTCCTGCACGCCGCGGCGCGCCGCGACCACCTCGGCGGCCAGCCGCGGCACGGCGGCGAGCCCATCGAGGTCGATGTGACGGCGATGCACCGTGGTGCCCACCGCCAGGGCGAACCAGGCCGACAGCGACTCCGGTGTCGCCTCACTCGCGGACAACGTGTCGATCGCCCCGCGGGCGGCGAGCGCTCGGGCCCGCAGCAGTTGTTCCTGCCGACGGGTTTCGCGCGGCACGACGAGCACGGCGGTCTCGGTGCTCATCGCCTCCGCGACGGTGTTGTATCCGCCCATGCTGACGACCGCCTCGGCGCGCGACATATACGCCAGCGCATCGGGAACGCGCCGGCGCGTGAGCGTGCCGGGGCGGGCGTCGCGCCGGAGCGCGCGCCGTTGCTCCGCGGGCATGTCGGGGCCGGTCACGATGAGGTGGGCGAGTCCTTCGGGAACCGTCGCGCGCGCCGCGGCGCTGGCCAGTGCATACCCGTCGCTCCCGCCGCCGACCGTGGTGAGCACGAACGGGCGCTGCGGGACACCGCTCGGACGGGTCGGGCGACCGTGCGCGAGGTAGCCGGTATGCCGCACGAGACCCGCCAGCGCAGAGGGAAGTTCACCGCTGCGGGTGAGGTCGTGCACGTCGGGGTCGCCGTAGACCCAGACGGCGTCGTAAGTGCCGCTGACCGCGCCGGCCCCGCCGACCGCCTTCCACTCGCGTCGCGTCGCCGAGGGATGGTCGAGGAGGTCTCGCAGTCCCAGCACGAGCGCGCAGCCGGGCCGATCGGCGCGCAGCATCCGCAGCGCCTCGGTGAGCTCGCCGGCCGCGCCGAACGGATGCCGGTCGACGATGACGAGGTCGGGGGCGAACGCCGCGAGGGCGGCGTCGACCGATCCGCCACGGATGGCGGTGACCCGGTCGATCCCGGTGGCCAGGTGACGGGCGGCGTAGCCCCGCAGGGCCGGGCTGATGCTCGGCAGGATCATCCAGTCCCAGCCCGGCGGGGTCGAGAACGAGGTTGCGGTGGACTGGCCGCTGATGAGCATGCCGGTGACCGTCTCGCCGATGAGGTCGGGCAGCGATCCGGCGAGCGCGTGGGCGATCGCGAGGTTGCGCCGCACATGGCCGAGGCCGACCGAGTCATGGGAGTAGAGCGCGATGCGCAACGTCATGGGATACCTCCGGGTGTCGATACAGCGGGAACACGCGCTGCATCCACCGTGCCGCCGGGGCCTAAGCTCGCTGTGAGCGGAAGGTGAGAGTGCGCTTAGACATCGCGACGGCCGGGTACCGTCGTAGGGTGACGGAATCGGATCGCTATGTCGTGGCCACCGACGGGGCCTGCAAGGGGAACCCCGGGCCGACCGGGTGGGCGTGGGTCGGGGAGGACGGCCAGTGGGCCGCCGGGTCGTTGCCGGAGGGCACGAACAACATCGGTGAGCTGCTCGGTCTGCTGCACGCGATCGACGATCACCGCGCCGTCGGCGAGTTGGTCGTCCAGGCCGACTCGACGTACGCGATCGACACCTACCGGTCCTGGATGGATGCTCACCGCCGCCGCGGCTGGAAGACCTCCGCCGGTACCCCCACCAAGAACCGTGACATCCTGGAACGCCTGATCTCGGTTCGGGACGCGCGGCGGGAGGCGGGGCTGGCGGACGTGGTTCTAGAGCACGTCCGCGGTCACCGCGGCCACGTGCTCAACGAGTGGGCCGACGAGCGCGCGGTGCGCGCTGCCGAACACGCCGCCGCCGGCACCGAGAGCGCGTGGTCTTCCCTGGGCGGCACGCAACCACAGCTCGACGTATCCGCTGCCCCCGCGCGATGACCGGCCAGCCGGTCGCGTCAGGGCGACGCGACCGGCCCGGCGACGGCCCGCGGGGCAGGCACGAGCGGATGCGGTAGCCGCCGGCCGGTGAGGCCCACAGCGGCGAGGATCGCGATCACGACCCCCATCACGATCCAGCCGGGCGCGCCCAGCAACGTGGTCATCGCCGTGTCGGAGCCGCTCGCGATCACCAGCAGACTCAGCGGCACGGCCGCGTTCAGCGATCCGTGTCCGACGGCGGCCACCCACACATTGCGACACCACCACCGTGAGACCTGCAGGATCACCCCGACACCGATCGTGAAGGCGCACATGAGCGCCAGACCGACCAGATCGGGCCGGGCGAAGTTGTAGCCGAGCAGGATGATGGGGGCGTGCCACACCCCCCAGATCACCCCGCCGATCAGCGCCGACTTCCAGAATCCCAGCGGCGCCAGTGCGGTCGCGAGGAACCCACGCCAGCCGAGCTCCTCCCCGAAAGCGGGGATGGATCCGATCAGCGCATTGAGCGGCAACGCGAGGATCGACAACGCCAGCACGGCGGCGCCGGGTATCACCGTTCCGTCCGGGAGGGTCATCTCCGGAACATCGAACTGCGCGAGCCCGAAGGCGACGGCCAGCCCGACAGCCGCGAACCCGAGGAGCAGCCACACCACCGGCCACAGCACCATGACCACGATCGACCGTGCGATCGGACGGAAGGGGGTCAGTCCGAGGTAGCGGGCGGGCCGGGGAGGGCGCACCATCGTGAACACGACGATCAGCGCCGAGACGGCGGGAGTGAACATCATCGCGGCGGTGAGCGGCAGGAACAGGGGGGAGGCCAGTCCGTCGCCGCTCACCCAGACGGGCAGTTGCACGAGCCAGGCCAGTGCGCACGCGACCACGACGTACACGATGACCGAGGGCCACCGCACGCGGGTGGGGGTGAGGTCGACGGGGGAGGTGCTGCCGATGTCCATGTCTCGACTCTGGCGCGGTCCATCGCGCCGCACCTCCCCCATGGGGCGGAGTTCAGCCCCGCCGCGTCGGGGACGTGCGGCCCCGCCTGCGCCCGGTCGCTGCGAGAGCGGACCCGATGCCGAGCAACGCCAGGGCGACGATCGGGAACTCGATCCCCAGGGCCCCGCCGGTGACTGCCAGACGTGCCGCCGCCTCGTCGCTGGCGGTCCGGGGTGGGATCGGGATGACGACGTCGGGTACCTCTGGCATCACCGCGGGCTTTCCGTCCACTGGCGTCGGCATCACCGGGGTCGGCGTGATCGGAGTCGGATCCACGGGCGTCGGCGTCGGAGTCGGCGTCGGCGTCGGAGTCGGCGTCGGCGGAACCGGAGTCGGAGTCGGAGTCGGCGGAACCGGAGTCGGAGTCGGCGTAGGCGGAACCGGAGTCGGAGTCGGCGGAACCGGAGTCGGCGTCGGCGGAACCGGAGTCGGCGTCGGCGGAACCGGGATCGGCGGAACCGGGATCGGGATCACCATGAGCTGCGCCGAGTTGCGGTCGCCGACCATCCGCACCTCGGACTCGGGTGTCGCCGCGAACTGAGCCGTCACCGATGCGGTGTTCACGACGGTGGTCGTCGCAATGGTCGCGCAAACGATCTCCACCGATTGCCCGACGGCGAGGTCACCGACACTCAGGCCGCTCCCGCTCAGGAGCGCCGCGCATTCCGGGCTCGCATCGTCAACGGGAACGAGGCGCGCGAGGGGGTCATAGATCAGCCCGCCGGTCAGTCCGACGTCGGTGAGCGGGACGTCACCGTCGTTGCTGACCACGAAACGCCAGCGCACCGGCCGGCCCCAGTCATACGTGGCGGCCTCGGCGAACTCATCGGTGCCGGTGGCCGTCTCGACCGTGGTCTCGACGGAGATCGCCGGATGGGCCTGGACCGCAAGAGACGCGGAGTCCTCAGCCGCGACGGGAACCGATCCGGCAGTCGGGTCTCCCACGAAATCGCCCGAGGCGTCCACCGTCGTCGTCACGTCGATCGGAGAGGACAGCGTGCACGAGTAGGTGCGGGACTCGCCCGCCGCCAATTCGTCGATCACCAGGCCGTCTCCGGCCAGCGCGAGGCAGTCGGCGCCGGCGCCGTCAGCCAGCGGCAGCGTGGTGGATCCGGCGCCGGCGACCACCCGCACGTTCGACAGCGGAACCGTCCCGTCGTTGGTCACCACGACGCGCCATTCGGTCGGCTCCCGCCACAGCGCGGTGCCGGCGTCCACGAAATCTCCCGATCCCGGGGTCGATTCGATCGTGGTCTGCACGTCGAGGCCGGTGACGTAGGTGACGTCGATCTGCGCCGTGTCGCTGAGCTCGATCACGTCGCCCGTGATGGTTGCCGTGGCGACGGTGGGCTCGATCGCGGTCGCGCGGCACTCGAGCGTGACGCTCGCTCCCGGCGCGATCGTGCCCACGCTCCACCCGGTGTCACCGGTCAGGGCAACGCAATCGGCGTCGGCCGAGGCGAGGTGCGTCAAAGGCGCGGCCGCAGTCAGTCCTGCCAGTACGGTGTGGCCGGTGTTGCGAACCACGAGCTGCCAGGTGACGCTTTCCCCCCACCCGTAATCGGCGACGAGGCCGTCGGAGGCGTCTGCCGCGATGAACGCGCCACCCGGGCCGTCGGCGACATTCAGTGCGATCTGGGCCGATCGGTCCAGCAGGCCGACATCCAGACCCCGGCGGTCCTCGTTCACGCCGAGCGCGACCGTGACCGGCTCGGCCCCGAAGTCGGAGTCGATGGTGTCGTCAGCACCGATATCCCGACCCGTGTACGTGACACCGGTGCCCGCAACCCCGGACGTGTCGACCTGCACCTGGTACGTCCCGCTGGGAAGGTTTCCAACGCGCCACGCCCCGTCGGTTACCGTCGCGGTGAGCGAGGCGCCGGTGGCCGTGTCGGTGACGGTGACGACCGCGCCATCGGCCAGCGTCTCGTCGGGCGTGCGGATGCCGTCGGCGTTCGCGTCCCACCAGCCCACACCCCCCAGTGACGACGCCACGACCCGCACGGGCGCAGCGGGCACCTCGGTGACGATACCGCTGCGGGAACGGAACACGCTGTTCGCGTACACGTCGCCGCCGTGCGCGCCCTGCTGGATCATCGCGACCCGCAGCCCCCCACTGTAGGGATTGCCCATCGCTGCCACGTCCACCCGGATCGCGGTGACGGCGGCGAGGGAGGGCAGGGTGGCGGGGTCGACCCACGTGTGGGCGGCGAGGTTCGTCGTGCTGCGGTCGACGGCATCGGTTGTGACGAACACGGTCGCCCCGCTCGTCGCGTCGCCGACGAGCTGGAGCCCGTCCAGTGTGAGCGCACCCGAGATCGTGGACCCGCGCCCGTCTCCGGCGTACGGCAGCACATCGTAGAAGGTATTGGGAACGGTGGCACTGGCTTGGAAGTTGTACCAGTTGAGCAGCCACGCCGCACCCGCGTCATCGACCTCGATGGTGCCGGGACCGTCGATGTACTTCTGCACCCCCGAGACGACCGCCTGCACGACGCTGACGACGGCCTTCGACGTGCGCTCGGTCGCGACCTGGGTGTTGCCCGCCGCGCTGATGACCGCCGAGTTGATGTATTGGCCGGATGCGGGTGCCTTCACGGCTGTGGTCACCGCGTAGCGGATGTTCGGGACGTCGGTGGCCGTGTCCGCCAACCCCTGGTAGGTGAATTTCAGGGTGAACCCGGTGGCGATGGTTCCGGTGCGCTCCACGGCCCACGCCGGGTCGAGCTGGGAGGTGTCGACCGCCACCGTGCCCGTGGGAAGCGTGTCGACCACCGTCAACCCCGGAACCGGGGTTGCGCCGACGGTTCCGAAGGGATTGGAAAGGGCAGGGTCGATCACGAAGTGGATGGGGCTTCCCGCCACGATCGACCGCTGGTCGGCGCCCTTGCTGATCGCCACGCGCGCGCCGGATACGAGCAGGTACCGGGTGGAGCCGTACGAACGCTGGCTTCGATACTCGAATCGATCATCGACCCGGATTCCGTTATCGGCGACGACGGTGAACACGGGGACGAAGACCAACACCCGATCGATGCTCTCGGTGCTGGTGGGGGCCCACGGTCCAGCGACGTAGCGCAGCCGCACACCGGTCACGGCACTGGGTCCTCCCGCAGCGGCGATCGAGTCCTTCCAGACCAGGGTGCCGGGGGACTTGTAGTTCGGCGTACTGGCGGTGTATTCGATGACATAGTCCGATGCCGGCAACGGTGTGCGCGAAAATGTTCCGACGTACATCGGAACGTCGAGGATCTGCTGCTGGGCAGGGTTCCAGAAGTCGTAGAGGATCGGCGCCTGCTCGGGAACCACAGCCCCGGTGTTGTCCTCCGCGGGGCGCACCCAGAGCTTGTCGTACACGGTCGCGCCGTGCGTGATCGAGTGGTTCGTGATGGCCTCCCACACCGGTCCGCTCTCTGGTTCTTCCCCGAATCTCGGCGCCGCGGGGTCATCGGTGGTCCAGATCTCTTTGGCCGCCGCGAACCCGCCGTCGCCGATCTGCTGGAGGGCTCCGCCACGGCTCACGTTGTTGCCCGTGTCCACCTCGGTGACCGTGCCCCCCGACGCGGTCTGGAACGTGGCGTCGACGCGGTTGACAACCGTTGCCGGCGTCGCCGTCGGGGCATCTGTGGCGGGAACCATGAGGTCGAGCCGAATGACCACTCCCTCCGTGGGAATGGGGTTGGGGAGTTGAGTGAGCGCGAGGGTGGCGGTGCCCGCGGACTGCGAAGTGATCACCGCCGCCGCTCCGCTGCTGACCGCGACCACGCGCAACCGCGCGGAAGCGATCGCGGGGCTGATGCTGTAGGTGTCGGTGATCATGGCCGGTTCGGCGACGTCGAAGGCCGCGGCGCCGAGTCCGGCGGCACCGTCACCGGCATCCGGCTGGTACACGGTCACGGCATACTGCACGACCCGGCAGGCCACGTTCCCGGCACCGAAGTCGCAGGTGGAGCCCACGTTGTTGCCGTTACGGATGATGGTCTTGTCGAGTTCGAGTCGCGCTTCACTGGCAACGGTCATCGGCGGAGCCGCGTATGCGGTCGTCCCGACACCGTCTGTCACGGCCAGGGAGGCGGAGTACACCGACCCGTTCGGTACGCTCGACGACGGGATCGCGGCCAATCCCCCGATGGTGACGTCCACGCCGGCGCCGTGGATCGACATGGTCGCAGTGAGCGTTCGCCCGTCCGCGGACAGTTCGTAGGACGAGGTGTAGTCGGCGTTGTCGGCCGTCAAGAGCGTCAACGAGGCCGGATCCCAGTGCCATCCCACGGGGAGGGTCTGTGTCGCGGTCGCGCCGTCGACGACGGAGGCCGAGCTGAAGAACCACGCAAAGGTGGCGGTCTCGTTCGTGGCGATGACCCCGTTGTCGATTGCCGTATCCAGCGTCGACCCGCTGCCGTCATCGACCAACCGCAGCTCGCTTGCGGCGAAGCTCCCGGTCGCCGCCTGCGCAGGAACGGCCGCCCCGAGCACACTCAGCGCCACCAGCGTCAGCATCGCCAGCACGCGACGATGCCATCGCGCACCCAAGCGCGGGTCTTCGAGAGGGGGGATGCCCTCGCGGGGAGGAAGAGATCGCAACACAGTGACACTCCAGGGTTCGCGCGAGCCCGTGTTCGGGCACGGGCCGCTCATCCATCACCCGCGGGTCATCGGCGGGCGAGGCGGCGGACGCGGGCGGGGGATCCGGGGGGATGCCAGCGCGAACCGTTCGCCGTCGCCGTCAGGATACGACGCGTGACCCCAAAAAAGCTATAAAAGTCTATAAAGTGATCATATGGCCGGATCGTCGTCGGCCGCGGTGGCGACGAGCTGGCCGCAGGCACCGTCGATCTCCTTGCCCCGGGTGTCACGCAGCGTCGTCGGGATGCCCGCGGCGTTCAGCCGCCGGACGAACTCGTTCTGCACCGGCACCTCCGAGGCCGTCCAGATCGACCCCGGCGTCGGGTTCAACGGGATCGGGTTCACATGCACCCACCCCCGCCCGCGCGCATTGAGCTTCTCGGCCAGCAGATCCGCGCGCCACGCGTGATCGTTCATGTCCTTGATCAGCGCGTACTCGATCGACACGCGGCGCCCGGTGCGATCGAAGTAGGCACGCGCGGCATCCAGGGCTTCGTCGACCTTCCAGCGCGAGTTGACCGGGATCAGCTCATCGCGCAGCTGGTCGTCGGGAGCGTGCAACGAGAGCGCGAACGTCACCGGGATCCGCTCGTCGGCGAGCTTGCGGATCGCCGGCACCAGCCCCACGGTCGACACCGTGATGCCGCGCGCGCTCATCCCGATGCCGTGATCGTTGTCGACCATGACACGCACGGCCTGCATGACCCGCGCGTAGTTCGCCAGCGGCTCCCCCATGCCCATGAACACGATGTTGCTGACCCGCTCGCCGTCGTGCCCCACCGCGCGCGGGTCGCCCAGGCCGCCGTCGGCGATGAAACGGTTGGCGCGCACCACCTGCGCGACGATCTCCGCAGCCGACATGTTGCGCATGAGGCCCGCCTGGCCGGTCGCGCAGAAGGGACAGTTCATCCCGCAGCCGGCCTGACTCGACACACACAGCGTGATGCGGCCCGGGTAGCGCATCAGCACCGACTCGACGAGGGCGCCGTCGTGCAGACGCCACAGGAACTTGACGGTGTCGCCGCGATCGGTCTGCAGGTGTCGCACCTCGGTGAGCAGCGGGGGCAGCATCGCCGCGACCAGTTCCTCCCGACGCGACGCCGGCAGATCGGTCATGAGCGCCGGATCGTCGGTGAAGTGCGTGAAATAGTGCTTCTCGAGCTGCCGCGCGCGGAACGCGGGCAGCCCCCACTCGACCACCTTCGCCGCGCGCTCGGCCGGAGACAGGTCGGCCAAGTGCACCGGCGGCTTGCCCCGCCGAGGCGAGGCGAACTGCAACACGGGCCGCCCCTCGGCATCCTTCTGCTGGGTCCAGCCCTCGGTGGCGGGGCGTACCTGGCGGGCGTCCGCGGTGCGGGCGTTCGCGGTGCGGGGCGGGCCGGGGCGATCCATCCGTCCAGAGTAATCCGTCCCGCGCACAGGGGACGGGGGCGGACTCGGGCAAATCCGCCCCCGCAAGTGACGATTTCTATGGGAGCACCGAGGGGGGCACCTCGGAGTTCGACCGCCACCGATGCGCGACCGCTCGTTGGGGATGAAGCGGATGCGCCAACACTCGACAAGGAGTGTCACTAGGAGGGATGCAGGTCCCCCGGTTCTATTACGCAACAAACGCATATATTTTTCCCGGGGCGTCCCGGCGCCATCGAACCCACCCGCAGGCAGCGTCCGCGCCCTAGAATTCGGGCATGACCGAGCCCCGCGATGCCGCACGCGCGGCGATCCACAAGGTGCTCAACAACAACGTCGTGATCACCCACGACGCGTCGGGCACGGAACGGGTCGTCATGGGTCGGGGCCTCGGGTTCCAGGTGCGCCCCGGCGACGACCTCGACCCGGCCCGCATCGAGAAGACCTTCATCCTCGACCCCGGTCCGGACGGCGACCGCGCGCGGCAGGTGCTCACCGACGTTCCCTACGCCGTCGTCGAGGCCGTCACCGAGGCGGTGGACGGGGCCGAACGCGACCTCGGTCGCCAGCTCGGGCGCCACGTCGTCGTCGCGGTGATCGACCACGTCTCGTTCGTGCTGTCGCGGCTGGAACGGGGGGTGCGCATCCCCGCGACGGCCATGCCGCAGCTGCGCGTCCTGCATCCGGCCGAGTTCGGTGCCGCCGAGCGGATGGCACGCACCCTGGCCGATCGCCTCGACACCTCCCTGCCACCCGAGGAAGCCGTCTTCCTGACGATGCATCTGCTCAACGCCACCCGCGACGAGCCGGGCGGCACGGCCGCGCTGCTGTTCCGCCGCGTGCAGCACGTCGTCGACACGGTCGAGACGGGGCTCGGCGTCACCCTGGACCCCGGCACCCCCGACTATGCGCGCTTCATCCTGCACGTGCAGTTCCTGCTGCAACGGCTCGTCGACCGCACCATGCTCGCCAGCGGCGACACCTCGTTCTTCGAGTTCGCCCGGCACAGCTACCCGCGGGCGCACGCCATCGCCGAAGATGTGAAGGCCTACGTGGCCGCCGCCACCGGCTCCGAGCTCACCGACGAGGAGATGCTGTACGTCACCGTCCACGTGGAGCGGCTGCGCTCCCGCGTCGCGCCGGGCGAGAGCGACGACCGCGTGATAGGATGAGCGACGCAGAACCCCCGGTTCTGCCGAGACAACTGGATTGTTACCGCCACGGCGGGCAAAACCTGAACTCACATCGCTGCACCGCGATGAACGGGTTCAGGTTTTTTTGTTGCCCGCAGTCCGGTCTCATCCTGTGACCCGACACAGAAGGCCGCAGTGAAGCGGCGAAAGGAAGGCGGATCCCATGGCGGATTACGCGAAGATCGCCGAAGGCGTCCTGCGGGGCGTCGGCGGCGAGGAGAACATCACCTCGGTCGTGCACTGCGCGACCCGGCTGCGCTTCGTCCTGAAGGACGAGTCCAAGGCCGACGGCGCGGCGCTGAAGGCGACGCCCGGCGTCATCACCACGGCGCAGGCCGGCGGCCAGTACCAGGTCGTGATCGGCAACGACGTGCCCGAGGTCTACGCCGAGATCGGCAAGATGACCTCCCTCGGCGGTGGCGGCGGTGAGGACGACGCGCCGAAGGGGAACCTGTTCAACCGCTTCATCAAGATGATCTCCTCGGTGTTCACCCCGATCATCTGGGCGCTGGCGGCGACCGGTCTGCTGAAGGCCTTCCTCTCGGCGGCGCAGACCTTCGGCTGGATCGACCCCGAGTCCTCGACGTTCGCCGTCCTCTACGCGCTGTCGGACGGGTTCATCTACTTCATGCCGGTGGCGCTGGCGATCACCTCGGCGCGCTACTTCAAAGCCTCCGAGTACACGTCGTTCGCGATCGCGGCCGCACTGGTCTACCCCTCGATCGTGGGCTTGGTGGGCGCCGAGGGGCTGACGTTCTTCGGCATTCCCTTCACGATGGTCAGCTACGTGTCGGCCGTCATCCCGGTGATCCTGATCGTGTGGCTGCAGAGCCACGCCGAGAAGTTCCTCTACGCGAAGCTCCCCGGCGCCATCCGCCGGTTCGTCACCCCCATGATCGTGGTCCTCATCGCGGTTCCGCTCGTGTTCGTCGTCGTCGGGCCGATCTCCGACCTCGTCGCCTCCGCCATTGGTAACAGCATCGGCTGGGTCTTCAGCAACGTGCCGTGGCTGGGCGGCGCGATCGTGGGTGGCCTGTGGCAGGTCTTCGTCATCTTCGGTCTGCACTGGGGCCTGGTCCCGGTCTTCCAGGTGGAGTTCGTCGCCACCGGTCAGATGCTGCTGCTGGCTCCGGTGTTCGCTGCCGTCCTCGCCCAGGCCGGCGCCGTCGCAGGCGTCTGGGTGCGCACCCGCAACCGCACGCTGCGTTCACTCGCCGCCCCCGCGACCCTCTCCGGGTTCCTGGCCGGCATCACCGAACCGGCCATCTACGGTGTGAACCTGCCGCTGAAGCGCCCGTTCGCGTTCGGTATCGCCGGAGGCGTCGTCGGTGGCGCGATCATCGCGATGGGCAACGTCTTCTCGACCGCGTTCGTGATCCCCTCCGGCCTCGCCCTTCCGGCCCTCTTCGGCAACGGCAGCATGGTGATGCTGGCGATCGGTCTGGCAGCGGCCATCCTCATCCCGTTCCTGCTGGTGGTCCTGGTCGGCTTCAAGGACCCGGAGGACGCGGATGTCGCCGCCGTTACCCCCGCGAACGACGTCGCCGTGCTCAGTCCGCTCGACGGCACCGTCATCCCGCTGGGCGAGGTCGCCGACGCGGCCTTCGCGGAGGGTTCGCTCGGTCAGGGTGTGGCCATCCGTCCGCGCTCGGGGGCCGTGTACGCTCCGTTCGACGGCACGGTCGTCGCCGCCTTCCCCACCGGACACGCCTTCGGTCTGCGTCACGCGGACGGCACCGAAGTACTCATCCACATCGGGCTCGACACCGTCAAGCTCAACGGTGAGCACTTCACGACACGGGTCACCTCGGGCCAGAACGTGCGCGCCGGCGACCTGCTGGTCGAGTTCGACGGCGAGGCCATCGAACTGGCGGGCTACGACCTGACCACACCGGTGATCGTCACCAACCCCGACCTCTACCCGGCGGTCGTCGCGACGGCCTCGGGACCGGTCGCCCACGGTGAGCCCCTGTTCACGGCGGTCTCGGTCGAGACGGCCGCATCCCGCGCGTAAGGAGACGCTATGACCGTACGATTCCCCGACGGCTTCCTCTGGGGCGGCGCCACCGCCGCGAACCAGGTCGAGGGCGCCTACGACGAGGACGGCAAGGGGTTGTCGGTGCAGGACGTGATGCCCCGCGGCATCTCCGGCCCGCGCACCGACGCCCCAACGCCGGACAACCTGAAACTCGTCGGCATCGATCACTACCACCGCTACGCGGAGGACATCGCGCTGTTCGCCGAGATGGGCTTCACCGTCTACCGGTTCTCGATCGCGTGGAGCCGGATCTTCCCAAACGGTGACGAGACCGAGCCGAACGAGGCGGGCCTGGCGTTCTACGACCGGTTGCTCGACGAGTTGGAGCGGCGCGGCATCGAGCCGCTCGTGACGATCTCGCACTACGAGACGCCGCTGCACCTGGCCGAGACCTACGACGGGTGGACCGACCGTCGCATGATCGGGTTCTATGAGCGCTACGCCCGCACCCTGTTCGAGCGGTACGGCTCGCGCGTGAAGTACTGGCTCACGTTCAACGAGATCAACTCGCTCGTGCACGCCCCGTTCATGTCGGGCGGGATCAACACCCCGAAGGAGCAGCTGAGCGACGCGCAGCTGTACCAGGCGATGCACCACGAGCTGGTGGCCTCGGCCCGCGCCACCCGGATCGCCCGCGAGGTGATCCCGGGGGTGCAGATCGGGTGCATGGTGTTGTCGATGCCGGTGTACCCGCTGACCCCGTCCCCGCAGGATGCCCTCGCGGTGATGGCGACCGACCACGGCAACCTCGTGTACGGCGACGTGCACACCCGCGGACGGTACCCGGGCTACTTCCTGCGCAGCCTGCGCGAGAAGGGCATCGAGCTCGACATCACCGACGCCGATCGCGACGACCTGGGCAACACGGTCGATTTCGTCTCGTTCAGCTACTACATGTCGATCGCCGAGACCGGCGACCCCGAGCGGCGCACCGCCGGCGAGGGGAACATCATGGGCGGCGTGCCGAACCCGACGTTGCCGGCCAGCGAGTGGGGGTGGCAGATCGACCCGATCGGGCTGCGCCTTGTCCTCAACCAGTTCTGGGACCGGTGGCAGAAGCCGCTTTTCATCGTCGAGAACGGGCTGGGCGCCAAGGACGTGCTGGTCGAGGTCGACGGCGTGAAGACCGTGGTCGACGACTACCGCATCGCCTACATGAACGACCACCTGGTGCAGGTGGCCGAGGCGATCGCGGACGGCGTCGAGGTGCTCGGCTACACCTCGTGGGGGTGCATCGACATCGTCAGCGCCTCCACGGCGCAGCTGAGCAAGCGGTACGGGTTCATCTACGTCGACCGCAACGACGACGGCACCGGCAGCCTGGAGCGGTACCGCAAGAAGTCCTTCGGCTGGTACCGCGACGTCATCGCCAGCAACGGCGGGGTGTTGACCGTCTGACCGCGACCGGCGGCGCGGGCGCCTCCCCCGTCCTAGCGCCCGCGCCGCCTTCCCCCTCACCGAAAGGATGCCGTGACCGCCACGCCCCGCCCCCGCACCGTGTTCCTCGATGTCGACGGCACCCTGATGCAGGACGGCCGCCACATTCCGCCGTCGGCGATCGCGGCGGTGCGCGCGGCACGCCGCAACGGCCACCGCGTCTTCTTGAGCACCGGGCGGGGCATGAAGGAGCTCGAGGGCGCGGTTCTCGACATCGGCTTCGACGGTGCCGTCACCAACGGCGGCGGCTTCGCCACCGCCGGCGACGAGGTCGTCGTGGCTCGGCTGCTGACGGCATCCGACGTCGACCGCGTGTCGGAGAGCTTCCGCGCGCACGGCGTGCACTGGTATCTGCAGAGCTTCGACCGTCTCTTCGCCGGTCCGGGCCTTGTCTCCCTGCTCGGCGAGCACCTCGCCCGTGACCGGGATCGCTGGCGCGCCGCCGGCGGCGACCCCGACGACCCGGCGTTCTTCAGCGTCGGCATGAAGACCTTCGACGACGACGCGCTGATGCGTTCCGACGAGATCGCCAAAGCCGTCTTTCTCAGCGACGATGCGGATGCCGTCGCCGCCGTCCTCGACGACCTCGGGGCCGAGTACGCCGTCGTCGGCGGCACGATCCCGCTGCCGACGGGAAGCTCCGGCGAGGTCGCCGCGCGCGGGGTCACCAAGGGGGCGACGATCCTGGAGCTGCTCGCCCACCTGGGTCTGGACCCGGACGATGCGATCGGCATCGGGGACAACTGGAACGACGCCGAGATGTTCGAGGTGTGCGGCACTTCCATCGCGATGGGAAACGCCGAACCCGCCGTGCAGGCCCTCGCCCACGAGGTGACCGCGGCGATCGACGCGGACGGCATCCACCTCGCCTTCGACCGCCACGGACTGATCTGAGCACCGCGACGGCGCACCCGACGAGAGAATGGACCACGTGACCACGACCGACCGCGAGCGCATCATCTTCCTCGACGTGGATGGCACCATCCTCGAACACGGGACCGTCATCGCGCCATCGACGGTGACCGCGATCCGCGCGGCGCGCGCCCGCGGACACCGGGTCTACCTGTGCACCGGGCGCGGCGCCGGCGACATCCACCCCGACGTGCGTGCTATCGGCGTCGACGGCGCGATCACCAACGGCGGCGCTTTCGCGACCGACGGCGACGAGGTGGTGCTGTCGCGACCGATGCCGCGCGACGCGGGCGAGCGTCTGGTCGCCTACTTCGAGGAGCACGGGCTGCACTATTTTCTGCAGACCCACGAGCACGTATACGCCAGCGACGGCATCCGCGCGTTCGCGCTCGGATTTCTGGAGAACCGCCGTGCGCAACGCGCCGCCGACCTGGCCCGGCTCGGGCTGAGCGCCGACGACCTCACCGAGGCGGTGTTGACCGCCGACTACCGCCCGGTCGCGGAGGCCGATCTCGACCGCATCGCTAAGGCGGTGTTCGTCAGCGGCACCTCCGACACGCTCGAGCGCGCGAGGCGCGACCTCGGCGACCGGTTCCTGGTGATCCCCGGCAGCATGCCCATGCCGGGCGGCTCCAACGGCGAGATCAGCCTGCTCGGCACCGACAAGGGCAGCGGCATCCTCGCGATGCTCGCGCATCTGGGCCGCTCCGCCGACGACAGCGTCGGGATCGGTGACAGCTGGAACGACCGCGAGATGTTCGACGTCGTGGGAACGTCGGTCGCGATGGGCCAGGCCGACCCCGAACTGCAGGCCCACGCCGACATCGTCACCAGCGACGTGCTCGACGACGGAGTCTGGAACGCGTTCGTGCGCCTCGGCCTGATCGACGGCGCCACCCTACCCGCGGTCCCCTGACCGCTGCCGGTCGACGTGTTCCGCATCCGGCACCCCTGCGTCCACCCGTCGAGCGCGCTCCGTCAGAAGACACGGATACCGGCAACCTGTGCGCACACCTGAAAACCGGGTCCCGCAGGAATTCCGCTACCGCTGCGTTGCCGCTGGCATGTCCCGCACCCCCTGCCGCCGAGACCCCGCATGGTCTAGGAAGGAAGCGGCCCGATTCACGTCGTGCGTCGTGACCGCCGCCGATGCCCCCTGACCGCCCGCGCGGGGAGGCTAGTCCAAGAAGATGTCGGGGAAGAGCTCGGCGTCGGGGGTTCCGGGGACGGCGGCGTAGCCGGAGAGGTCGGTGATGCCCGCCTCGGCCAGCACGTCCTCGACGATGAGCGTCTGCCCGGTGTACCCGGACGCGGGGCGGGTCAGCACCCGGTGGGCCGCGTCGGCGTAGATCTCCGGGGTCCGGCTGACCTTCATCATCCGGTCCCCGCCGAGCGCGAACTGCACCGCCGCGGTCGCGATCGTCGTGCGCGGCCACAGCGTGTTGGCGGCGATACCGGCGGCGGCGAACTCTGCGGCCAGGCCCAGCGTCGCCATCGTCATGCCGTACTTGGCGAGGGTGTACCCGGTGTGCGCCCCGAGCCAGCGGGGCGACGGGTTCAGCGGCGGAGACAGCGACAGGATGTGCGGATTGTCCGCCTCTTTCAGCATGGGAAGTGCCGCGCGGGAGAGCATGAACGTGCCGCGCACATTGACGTCCTGCATGAGGTCGTACTTCTTGACGGCGAGGTCGAGCGAGCCGGACAGATCGATGACAGACGCGTTGTTGACCACGATGTCGATCCCGCCGAACTCCCCCTGCGTCGTGAGGACGGCCGTCGCGATGTCGTCGTCGTTGCGCACGTCGCCGACGATCGGCAGCGCCTGACCGCCGGCGGCGCGGATCTGATCGACCGCCGTGTGCACGGTGCCCGGGAGCTTCGGGTGCGGCGCATCCGTCTTGGCCAGCAGCGCGACGTTGGCACCATCGCGGGCGGCGGCGAGCGCGATCGCAAGGCCGATGCCGCGGCTGCCGCCGGAGAGCAGGAGGGTCTTTCCGGCGAGGGTGCCGTCCGGTGCCGCGGTCATGATCTCTCCTTGCTGCCGGCGCGGGCCGCGAACGCCGCCACGCGCGCTCTCGCGTCGGCCGTATCGAACGCGGCCCCGATGGTGCGGGCCTCGTCGTCGAGGTTGTCGGGGAAGGACCGTCCGGCGCCGCTGCGGACGAGCCGTTTGGCTTGCCCGAAGGCCGCTGTCGCACCGGCGAGCCAGCCCGCCGCGACCTCCGCCGCGCGAGCACCGGGATCTGCGGCGATCTCGGTCACCAGCCCCCACTCCAGGGCGGTCGCCGCGTCGACGGTCTCGTCGCGCAGCAGCATCCGCAGCGCGCGACGCTGCCCGATCGCGGCGGGCAGCAGCGTCGACACGCCGAGGTCGGGGGTCAGCCCGACCGCGGCGTACTTGCTGGCGAAGGTGGCGTCGGGCGAGACCACGATGTCGTCGGCGGTGAGCAGGAGCCCCAGCCCGCCGCCGGCGACGGCACCGGTCGCGGCGGCCACGATCGGCACGTCCGAGCCGACCAAGGCACGGATGCCGTCGTGGATCACCGCCGCCAGCTCGGTGATCCACGTGCCGTCCGCCGCGGCGGAGGCCATCGCGACGACATCACCGCCGGCACAGAACGCGGGACCGGCCGCATCCAGCACGATCGCGCGGACCGAGGTGTCGGCGGTCACCTCGTGGGCGACCTGCTTCCACCGGGTCGCCATCTCGAAATCGACGGCGTTCAGCGACGCGGGACGATTGAGCGTCACGCGGGCCAGCGCGCCCTCGCGTCGCAGCAGGATCGTGTCGCTCATCGGAGCCTCATCACGCTCACTTCGGCGCCATCCGGATGCCGCCGTCCAGGCGGATCGTCTCGCCGTTGAGGTAGCCGTTGTCGACGATGTGCGCCACGAGCGCAGCATACTCGTCGGGGGTGCCCAGCCGGGGCGGGTGCGGCACCTGCTGGCCGAGCGAGGCCTGCGCCGCCTCGGGGAGCCTTGCGAGCATGGGCGTGCGCATGATGCCGGGCGCGATCGTGCAGACGCGGATGCTGTGGCGGGCCAGTTCGCGTGCGATCGGCAGGGTCATGGCGTGCACGCCCCCCTTGCTCGCCGCGTACGCGGGCTGGCCGATCTGACCGTCGAACGCGGCCACCGAGGCGGTGTTGACGATGACGCCGCGATCGCCGGATGCCGTCGGCTCGGTCTGCGCGATCGCCGCCGCCGCCCGGGAGATGACGTTGTACGTGCCCAGCAGGTTCACGTGGATGACCCGCTCGAAGCCCACCAGCGGGGTGGGGGTGCCGTCGCGGTCGAGCACCTTGGCCGCCGCGGCGATGCCGGCACAGTTCACGACGACCCGCAGCGGCGCGACCGCGGCGGCAGCGGCGACCGCGGCATCGATCTGGACCGGGTGGGTGACGTCGGCCGGTGCGAAAGCACCGCCGATGTCCGCGGCGGCGTCCGCGCCGGCGACGGCGTCGAGGTCGACGATCACCACGTGCGCGCCGGCGGCGGCCAGCCGGCGCGCGGTCGCCAATCCCAGCCCGCTCGCACCACCGGTGACGAGCGCGGACGCTCCGGTCACCTCCATACGTCTCCCCCTCTGCGTACGCGGACCGGTCGATGCGCCGCCGGGACCACAGGGTCGCTCCAGGCTACCGGGTGGGTACCGCCGCAGGCACCGCCGCGACAATCTCGGGGCGTGCGGAAACGTGCTCCAGCAGGTGCTCCAGGAGTTGCTCCCGGGCGCGTGACCGCCGGTCAGGACCAGACGAAGCGGAAGGTACCGGCCGCCACGGCGGCGCCCAGGGCGAGCGCGATCACCGCGAGAGTGCCGGCGACGGCCGCCGCATCGCGCGGGCCCAGGCGCGAACGGCGCCACCAGGTGCGCTCCCCCGGCGCGCCGAATCCCCGCGCCTCCATCGCCGTGGCCAGTTTCGTGCCGCGCCGCACGGCGAAAACGAGCAGCACGAAGGCCATCGAGAACAACCGTCGCAGCGCTCCCCGATCGCCCAGCCCCCGCGCGCGCCGAGCCAGCGTCATGGAACGCCAGTCGTCGACAAACAGGCCGAGCGTGCGCGTGCCGGCGAGCACCCCCAGCACGAACCTCGTCGGCAGGTGCACGACCTGAGCCAGCGCGGCCGCGAGGTCGTGGGGGTCGGTGCGCCCGAACAGGAGGATGGTCGGCAGCGCGAGGGCGAGCACCCTCAGGCTGACGGCGACGGCCAACGCGATCGATGCGTCGCTGATGGTCGCGTACCAGAACGACCCGTACACCGTGCCGCCGGGCTCGGCGTACAGCAACATGCTGACCCCCGCGATGGGCGCGACGACCAGCACGGGGGCCAGGCGCGCCAGCACCGTGCCCAGCCGCAGGCCGACGAGCGGGAGGAGGAGCAGCTGCAGACAGATCGCGACGAGCGCGCTCAGGGGGTCGATCGAGGCGAACAGGGGAATCGACAGCAGCACCGCCATCAGCAGCTTCGTCGCCGGGTTCACCCCGTCGATCCAGGCCAGCCGCGCGGCCGGTTCGGCCGATGTCGCCACGGCGGTCATCCCGCCGCCCCCGTCGCGGCGGC
>NZ_JBKEAY010000205.1:0-38489 GCF_047972865.1 Microbacterium sp. | reverse complement strand
TCGACACGATTGCGACGAGAGGTGCACTGGCCTCCGAGGTGCCGTGCGGTGCCACGCCCACGAAGTGGCGCTTCCTCGCCCGAAACCGCGTCATCGCCGCGCTGGCGGACGCGACGGTGGTCGTGGAGGCGGGGCACCGCAGCGGTTCGCTGAACACCGCGGGGCATGCCGCCAGCCTGGGACGCGCGCTCGGGGCCGTCCCCGGGCCGGTGACCAGCGCAGCCTCCGCGGGATGCCATCGGCTGCTCCGGGAGTACGACGCGGTTTGCGTCACCGACGCCGCCGATGTGTGTGAGTTGATCGGGCTCGCCGCGGGGTCGGCCGCCGCCCCCGACGGACCGTCCGACCGCGCCTCCACTCGCATCCTCGACGCGCTCAGCAGCCGCACGGGCCGCACCCCCGAGGACCTCGCCGTGCGCAGTGGCATGTCGCTGGCGGACTGCGTCGCGGCACTGGGGCTGCTGGAGGTCGCCGGTGCCGTGCGCCGGGAGCCTGACGGCACCTGGCGCCGCGTGCCGCCCGGCTGAGCGGTCCTCGCGCCGAGCGGTGCGCCTGCCGCGGCGGGTGGCGTCGCGCGGGCATGCTGAACGGATGCAGTTGTCCGACGCGATCGCCGAGTACACCGGGTACGCGGCGTCCGTCCGTCGCCTGTCTCCGGCGACGGTGCGGGCCTACCGCGCCGATCTCGGCGACCTGCTCGCCGCGGCCGGCGATCTCTCGCTGCGCGAGGTCGATCTGGAACTGTTGCGCGAGTGGCTGTGGGTCGCCACACAACGCGGCGACGCGCGCAGCACCATCGCCCGCCGGACCGCCGCCGCGCGTGGGTTCTTCGCGTGGTGCACCGAGCATGGTCACCTGCCCGCCGACCCCGCGCTGCGCCTCGTCGCCCCCAAACGCGGGCGCACCCTTCCCAAAGTCGCCACGGCCGAGGCACTGGGCGCGACGCTCGACCGTCTCGCCGCCCGCGCCGCCGCCGGCTCACCGCTCTCCCTTCGCGACGCGGCGCTGCTGGAGGTGCTGTACGGGGCCGGTATCCGTGTCTCCGAGCTGTGCGGGCTCGACCTCGACGACGTCGACCGCGAACGGCTGACGCTGCGCGTCCTCGGCAAGGGCGCCAAGGAACGCGTCGTGCCCTACGGCACACCGACCGCTCGCGCCCTGGATGCCTACCTCGTGCGCGCCCGCCCGGCGCTGACCACCGATGCCTCCGGCCGTGCGCTGTTCCTCGGCGCGCGCGGCGGTCGCCTGAACCCGCGCACCGCGTACGACGTCGTCTCGCGCTCGCTCGGGCCGGCCGTCGGCGGCACCGCGGGGCCGCACACCCTGCGTCACTCCGCCGCGACGCACCTGCTCGACGGCGGCGCCGATCTCCGCGCGGTGCAGGAGATGCTCGGTCACGCGAGCCTGGGCACCACCCAGATCTACACCCACGTGTCGGCCGAGAAGCTGCGTGCGGCCTATCGGCTGGCCCACCCGCGCGCCTGAGCGATGCCCACCGTCAGCAGCAGGGAAGCAGTACGGCCCGCGCCACGACTCCGAACAGCAACAGCGGATTGAGGTACTCACCCCACAACCGCACCCCCACATGGAGGGTCCCCGCTGCGGCATGACCGCCGCTGGCCACGACGGCGACCGGGTCGCCCGCCGACACCGTCGTCCCGGCAGCCAGTGCTTCGGCCACCGGCTCCAGTGTCGTGACGTATCCGTCGCCGTGGTCGATCGTGAGCACGCCGCGACCAGCGACCGAACCCTGAAAGGCCACGACGCCGGCCGCCGGGCTGCGGACCACTGCGCCCTCCGTGGCGGCCAGGTCCACACCGCGATGGCCCGGCCCGTACGCGTGCGCGGGAGCACGGAAGGGCTCGACCACGGCCCCCTCGACGGGAGCCAGCCACCGGGGGTGCTCATCGACCGCCCCGACCCGGCCGGCGGCCCGTTCGGCGTCTGCAGCCCAGGCGAGGGCGGGGCCCAGACCGCATAGGACAACAGCGGCGACGGCGATGCCCGCTGCCCACACGGCGGGCCGGATTGCGGCTCGTTCCCACATGACCCCAGTGTGTGCGACCCGGGCCGGCCACGCAGAGCGAGGCACGGCACCGGTGGACAGTTCGCGCGCCACGACGACGGGGGAGAGGATGACGGGCGCACTGGTACACTTGTGTCCGCACTCCGCTTGTCGGAGTGACTACGCGTGCCCACAGCGCGGACGCCGGGTCCACCCGTCCGAAGCGCGGCATCGTCCCCGAGGTCTCCCGTCAGCGACGGGAGCGGGGCCGAGCCGGGCACCAGGCGCGTCGCCCCCCTCGGGACGACGAGATCAACCGAAACCCCGGCACGCGTGCGTGCCAGAACAGGAGAGCGGCCATGGCCGTCGTCACCATTCGTCAGCTGCTGGACAGCGGCGTCCACTTCGGACACCAGACCCGCCGGTGGAACCCGAAAGTCAAGCGATTCATCCTTGCTGAGCGTTCCGGCATCCACATCATCGACCTGCAGCAGTCGCTGGCCTACATCGACCGCGCCTACGAATATGTGAAGGAGACCGTCGCCCACGGCGGCACGATCCTGTTCGTCGGCACCAAGAAGCAGGCGCAGGAAGTCATCGCCGAGCAGGCCACACGCGTTGGCCAGCCGTACGTCAACCAGCGCTGGCTGGGGGGTCTGCTCACGAACTTCGCGACCGTCAGCAAGCGGCTGTCGCGGATGAAGGAGCTCGAAGAGCTCGACTTCGACAACCCCGCGGAGAGCGGCTTCACCAAGAAGGAACTGCTCCTGAAGAAGCGCGAGCTCGACAAGCTCCACAAGTCGCTGGGCGGTATCCGCAACCTGCAGAAGACGCCGTCGGCGATCTGGGTCGTCGACGCCAAGCGTGAGCACCTCGCGATCGACGAGGCCCGAAAGCTCGGCATCCCGGTGATCGGCATCCTCGACACCAACGCCGACCCGGACGAGTTCCAGTACCCCATCCCCGGCAACGACGACGCGATCCGGTCGGTGAGCCTGCTGACGCGCATCGTCGCCGATGCCGCCGCCGAGGGTCTCATCCAGCGCCACCAGCCGGCCGACGAGGCCGACGCCGCCGAACCGCTCGCTGAGTGGGAGCGTGAGCTGCTGGAGCAGTCCGCGCCCGAGCAGTCCTCCGCCGAGACCGCCGCGGTGGCCGACACCGCTGAGGCCGGCGCCGAGGCATCGGCTCTCGTCGCCGACGAGCAGGCCGTTGAGGGCGAGTTGGCCACGGAGTCCACCGCCGATGCCGCCGGCACCGAAGCCCACGACGAGGCCATTGCCGCCGCGTCCGGCGAGACCGTCGCGGATGTCGTGGCCGCCGAGGCCACCGCCTCCGAGTAACACCATCACGGCCAACGCGTTGGCCGGGCACCGCATCGCCCGGCCGACGTGCGCCAGTCACCACACCACGACTTAGGAGCAGCCCTCCCATGGCAAACTTCACCATCGCTGACATCAAAGCCCTGCGCGAACAGCTCGGCACGGGCATGACCGACACCAAGAAGGCCCTCGAAGAGGCCGATGGCGACCTCACGAAGGCAACCGAGCTGCTGCGCCTGAAGGGTGCCAAGGGCAACGCCAAGCGCGCCGATCGTTCCACCAGCGAGGGCGTCGTCGTCGCACGCGAGAGCGCGGGTGCGGTGACGCTCATCGAGCTGGCCTGCGAGACCGACTTCGTCGCGAAGAACGAGCGCTTCGGGGCTCTCGCCGACAAGGTCGCCGACGCGGCCGCCGCTGCCGGTGCCGAGAACGCCGCGATCGCGTTGGCCTCGCCCGCCGGCGACCAGACCGTTGCCGACCTCATCAACGACGAGGCGGCGATCATCGGTGAGAAGGTCGAGCTGCGCCAGGTGCGTACCCTGACCGGCGAGCACATCGAGGTCTACCTGCACAAGACCAGCAAGGACCTGCCGCCGCAGATCGGGGTCGCCGTGGCCTACACCGGCGACGACCAGGCGACCGCCCGCAGCATCGCGCAGCACATCTCCTTCGCGAACCCGACCTTCCTCACCCGCGCCGACATCCCGGCCGACGAGATCGAACGCGAACGCGCCCTGGTGACCGAGATCTCCCGCAACGAGGGGAAGCCGGAGGCGGCGCTTCCGAAGATCGTGGAAGGCCGAGTGAACGCGTACGTCAAGCAGGTGTCGCTGCTGGACCAGGACTACGCGAAGGACAACAAGCTGTCGGTGGAGAAGGTCGCCGCTGACGCCGGAATCGTCATCACCGACTTCGCCCGCTTCAAAGTCGGCGCCTGATCGGTTGAGGAGGCTCGCATCCGCAGATGCGAGCCTCCTGCTTCCTGCCGTCATCACCGATATCCTGCATTCGCGACGAGAGGAATCCCCCGTGAACGAACCCGCCGCCCGGCCGCGACGCGTCCTGCTGAAACGGTCCGGTGAGGCCTTCGGCGGCGGCCGGCTCGGGGTGAACCCGGATGTGGTGAGCGACATCGCCCGCGAGATCGCCGCCGCCGTGGACCGAGTCGAGGTCTCGGTGGTGGTCGGCGGCGGCAACTTCTTCCGGGGCGCCGAATTGAGTCAGCGGGGAATGGACCGCGGCCGGGCCGACTACATGGGCATGCTCGGTACTGTGATGAACGCGCTAGCACTGCAGGACTTCCTCGAGCAGGCCGGTGCGGCCACCCGCGTGCAATCGGCGATCTCGATGACGCAGGTCGCAGAGTCCTACATTCCGCGGCGCGCCGAACGGCACCTCGAGAAGGGGCGGGTCGTGATCTTCGGTGCTGGCGCGGGCCTGCCGTACTTCTCCACCGATACCGTCGCCGCCCAGCGGGCGCTGGAGATCGGCGCCGATGAAGTCCTCGTCGCCAAGAACGGCGTGGACGGCGTGTACACGGCGGACCCCAAACACGACCCGGACGCCGAACGGATCGACCGGATTACTTACCGCGAGGCGTTGCAGCGCGGCCTCAAGGTCGTGGACTCGACCGCATTCAGCCTCTGCATGGACAACGGGATCGACATGCGGGTGTTCGGCATGGAACCGGGCGGCAACGTCACCCGCGCCCTGCTGGGTGAGCCGATCGGAACCCTGGTCACCGCGTGAGCCCACGAGGGTCCGAGGCCCCTCAACTAGAATCGAGCCTCGGAAGATCGACAGTAGGGAGTAACCGTGATCGCCGACATCCTGTCCGACACGACAACGCGGATGGATCGCGCCGTGGAAGCCGCGAAGGACGACTTCGCCACCGTCCGCACCGGGCGGGCCAACCCGCAGCTGTTCCAGAAGATCCTGGTCGACTACTACGGGTTGCCGACCCCACTGGCTCAGTTGGCCTCTCTCAACAGCCCCGAGGCACGGTCCCTGGTGATCACCCCTTACGACAAGTCGGCGCTCAAGGACATCGAGCAGGCCATCCGGGACACCCCCAACCTGGGTGCCAACCCCACGAACGACGGCAACATCGTCCGCATCACCATGCCCGAGCTCACCGAGGAACGGCGCAAGGAGTACGTCAAACTGGTCCGATCCAAAGGGGAAGACCATCGCGTGCACCTGCGGGGCATCCGCCGCAAGGCCAAGGACGAGCTCGATGGCCTCAAGAGCGAAGTCGGCGAGGACGATCTCGTGCGGGCGGAGAAAGAGCTCGACGCCCTCACTCGCGCGCACGTCGACGAGATCGACGAGGCGCTCAAGCGGAAAGAAGCGGAGCTCCTCGACATCTGAGGGCGGCCGTACGATTCCATGACCGATCCCGACGACACCCCGAGCACCCGGGCAGAAGCGCGGCGGAACACCGCCGACTCGTCGTTCCAGTCGCACGCGCGGTCCGCCCGTGACGAGTTCGAGCATCAGATCGAGAAGGCGCGTGCCGATTTCGAGCAGGCGAACGAGAGGATCATCGCCCGCTCCGGACGGGATCTGCTGGCCGCGATCGGCATCGGGCTGCTCATCGGCGCGGCGGTGCTCGCCTCGCTCGTGTTCGTCAAGTGGTTGTTCATCATCATCGCGATCCCGGCGGTGATGCTCGCCGTCTTCGAGTTCGTGCGGGCGCTGCAGGCCTCGGGTCGACGCGTCGACCTGATCGCGCAGGAGATCGCCGCGGCCACGGTGATGCTCGCGGCCGCCTTCTTGGACGACACCAGCCACTGGGTGGTGATCTACGCCGCCGTGGCGTTCCTCGTCGTCTACCGGCTGCTGAAGCAGATGATCGCGCGCGACGGACGTCGCTACGGCGAGGTCATCGGCGATGTGCTGGTCTCGGGACTGGTCGCCCTCTACATCCCTCTCCTGTCCAGTCTCGCGCTGGTCCTGCTGCGTCAGGACGGCGGCGAGTACTGGCTGATCGCGATGATCGCGATCACCGTCGCCTCCGACACCGGGGCCTCCGCCGCCGGTGTCGCCCTCGGCCGGCATCCGATGGCGCCGCGCATCAGCCCCAACAAGACCTGGGAGGGATTCGGCGGCGCGTTCCTCGCCTCCGCGATCGTGGCGGTGCTGATCGGGATGTTCGTCCTGCACCTGCCCTGGTGGGCCTCGCTCGTGATCGGTGTGGCGATTCTGGGGACGGCGACGCTCGGCGACCTGGGCGAGTCGATGATCAAACGTGACCTCGGCATCAAAGACATGAGCTCGGCGTTGCCCGGTCACGGCGGACTGCTCGATCGGCTCGATTCCATCCTGCCCTCGACGGTGCCGGCTCTTGCGCTGTACTTCCTGTTCTCTCCCCTGGGATCGATGTGACAACTCCGACAGTGTTCCCCCGTGCCACCGGTCGGCGGCGCGGCTACGACCCCGCCGCCGTCGATGCGTTCATCGATCGCGCACGGGTGTGTTTCGCGTCCCGCGACGGCGACACCGTGACCTCCGCCGAGGTGCGCGCGATCGTGTTCCCGCTGATCCGCGGCGGGTATCAGGCCGGCGCGGTGGATGCGGCGCTGGGGCGTATCGAAGACGCCTTTGCCGCCCGAGAACGCGAGCGGGCGATGTCCCAACGCGGTGCGCGCGCGTGGGTGCGCCACTCGCGGGAACTCGCCCAGGAAGTGCTCGATCGGCTCCGCCGCCGGCCGCGGCATCGGTTCGCGCGCACCCGGGGTTTCAGCTACGGGTACCGCATCGACGAGGTCGACCTGGTTGCGGATCGCATCGCCGATTACCTTGAGCACGGTGAACCGCTCACCGTCGACCAGGTGAGGGCAGTCGCGTTCCGCCCGCAATGGCGCGGGTACCGGCATCGCCAGGTCGATGCCGTGCTCGACGCCGTGGTGCAGGTGATGCTGGCCGTGCGCTGACCGGTCGTGGATCGCGCGTTCAGGTAGCTGCCGCTAGACTGAGCGGCATTGTGACTTCGAACCGCGAGCTGACCCCGGTCCAGACCCGGGCCGTTTCGCGACGAACCACCACCGCTGCGGCCGCTCCCGACGCCCGCTGGTCCCGGCGTCGTAGCGTCGTCAGCGTTTTCGCGGCCTTCGCCGCGGTCGGTCTCGCGGCCGCCTACGTCGGACCCATGAGCATGTCGTCCCCGCAGGCGCAGGCGAGCGAGCTCGACCCGGTGTCACTGTACGCCGACACGATCGCCGACGCCCAGTCCTACGTAGTGGCCTCCGAGACGAAGCTCGAGCTCGACCGCACCACGATGACCTACGAGATCTACGTGACGCCCAGCCCGACCCCCACGCCGACGCAGGTGAACTCGACGACATCGAGCGGGTCGTCGGGTTCTTCGTCGTCGGGCTCATCGGCGCCCGCCGCCCCGTTCGTGTCGCCCGACCCTGGGAGCGCCCAGGCGATCGCCTACCAGATGGTCACCGCCCGCGGGTGGGGCGAGGGTGAGTTCGCGTGCCTGGTCGCGCTGTGGAAGAAGGAGTCCGGCTGGCGCGTGAACGCGTACAACCCGTACAGCGGCGCGTACGGCATCCCGCAGTCCCTTCCCGGCAACAAGATGGCCTCCGCCGGCGCGGACTGGGAGACCAACCCCGCCACCCAGATCACGTGGGGCCTGGGATACATCTCCGGCCGCTACGGCACGCCCTGCGGCGCCTGGAACCACTCGCAAGCCCACAACTGGTACTGACTCGTGCCACGGGCCAACCGCCGGCGACGCGACGACGACGACGACTCATTCGAGCGTCTCCTCAGCGGCTGGCATCGCACGGAGGTGCGGCGCGGTATCCAGTGGACGATCCAGCCGGTGGGGTCCGCGCAGGCGCGGAAGACCTACACCTGCCCCGGGTGCCCGCGCGCGATCGCCCCTGGTGTTGCGCACGTGGTGGTGTGGCGCGCCGACGGCATCCTCGGTGACGCGGCCGACCTCGCGGCGCGACGACATTGGCACACGACGTGCTGGAAGGTGAGCTGACGTGGAGATTCGTGGACCCATCCAGCTTCCGGCGCGACGTGAGGACGTGACCCTGGACACGCTCGACGGACTCACCCTCGTCGGCGAGCTGGCCCTCCCCGAGACCGCGACGCCGGACGCGACGCTGGTGACCTTGCATCCGCTGCCGACCGCCGGCGGGTTCATGGACTCGCACATTCTGCGCAAGGCCGCCGCGCGCCTGCCCGCGCTGGCGGATCTGGCCGTGCTCCGCTTCAACACCCGGGGGACGTCATCGCCGCGGGGGACCAGCGAGGGCGCGTTCGACGGCGGTGGTGCGGAGGCTTTCGACGTCGCGGCGGCCATGGACTTCGTGCACGAGCAGGACCTCCCGCGCCCCTGGCTCGTGGGGTGGTCGTTCGGGACGGAGCTGGCACTCAAGTACGGTCGCGACCACGAGGTGGAGGGGATCATCCTCCTCTCGCCGCCGCTGCACCGCGCGACCGACGAGGACGTCGCCGCGTGGGCCGACGAACCGCGCGCGGTCGTCGCGCTGATCCCCGAGCTGGATGACTACCTGCGCCCCGACCAGGCCCGGGAGCGTTTCGCCAGCATTCCGCACGCGACGCTCATTGAGGTGGACGGGGGGCGCCACCTGTGGGTGGGGGAGACCCAGACGCGTCGTGTGCTCACCGAGATCGTCGCCGCGGTCAACCCCGACGCGCTGCCCTTGCCCACGGAGTGGACCGGGCGCCTCGGACACTGACGGTCAGCGGTCATTCTGCCGGGGGATGATCACCTGCCGGTGAATGATGAGCAGGCTCGCGGCCACCGGAATCGCGATGAGCGCGCCGAGCAGACCCAGCAGCGACCCGCCCGCGAGAGCGGCGATGACGACGACCGCACCGGGGACAGACACGGCGCGGTTCATGATGCGCGGCGAGAGCACGTAGGCCTCGAGCTGCATGTAGATCACGTACCAGATGAGCGCCACCAGGGCGGTCAGGGGGGAGGCGATCAGACACGTGAGCACGATGATGGTCGAGCCGGTGAGGGTTCCCACGAGCGGGATGAGGGAGAAGAAGAACGCGACGACGGCGAGGACGGCCGGGAACGGCGCCCCGATGATGCTGAGGAAGATGGCGCTGAGGACGCCGTTGATGAGGCCGAGGCTGACCTGACCGATGACGTAGTATCCGACGGAGGCGGTGATCTGCTCGGACAGGTCGATGAACCGGGGACGCTTGGAGGCGGGCGCCAGCTGATACACGGCGGCTTTCAGCGACGGCGTGGAGGCCGTGAAGTAGATCGTGAGGATCAACACGATGATCGCGCCGGTGAGACCGGAGATGACACCCGCGCCGATCTCGACGAGCCAGCCGGCGGCCGACCCGCCGATCTGACCGAAGTTCAGCGACTCCCACCACTCGGTCAGGTACGCGAACACCTCGTCGACGTTCAACAGCGGGAACGTCTCGTGCAGCCACGCCTTCAGCTCGTCGATCGGCTGCCACTCCTGCCGTACGACGCTTTGGATCAGGTCCTGGATCTGCCTCACCAGCTCGGCGATCTGGCCGACGATGATCGGCACGACCATCAAGACGATTCCGGCGAAGGCCGCCAGCAGCCCGGCGAACGTGACGAGCAGCGCCGCCCAGCGCCGCAGCCCGCGGCGCTCGAGCCACGACACCAGCGGGTCGAGGCCGAGCGCGAGGAACAGGGCAGTCCCGACGTACAGCAGGATCGTCGACAACGAGGACACGCTCTGGATGAGCATAAGGCCGAGTCCGACTCCGAGCGTCGCGACCAACGCGGTGCGGAATGGGTGTTGGATCTTCACGGGGTCGTTCTCCTGTCGGACATCAGAGTCAGAATACGCGTGACGCCGCCGCCCGGCGGTCGCCGCGCCACTCCCGGTCCATGCACAGGAGGATTTCGCTAGTCTGGAGAGTCGGTTGTGCGCCCGGACACCGTCCTACGGCGCGGAGAGGTAGTCGTTCGGTGCGTTTCGTATGGGCCGTGGTCGCGTTCGTGCTGGCCACGCTGATGATCGGCGCCGGGATCGCGCAACGCACCGTGCTCCAAGGGCCCAAGACCGAGACCCAGAAGATCACCGTGGACGAGTCGGTCCCGTACATCCTGATCGACGGGAGCGTTCTCAACAGCCACGACGGCGCGCAGACCCTGCGTGTCGAGGGGGAGGGCACGATCTTCGCCTCCTACGGCCGTACCACCGACATGACGGCGTGGCTGGCCCCCAGCGACTACGTCATGGTCTCGCTCGATGACGAGGGTGTCGTGCACGACGAGATGGTCGCGGCGAGCCTGACGGGCGAGTCCGCCGAGGAGGTGGAGCTCAACCCGACCGAGTCGGATCTGTGGCTGGATCAGTTCCAGAAGGACGCCACACTCGTCACGGCGCTGGAGCTTCCTGATGACATGAGCATGCTGATCGCCGCGGACGGCGAGGCGCCCGCGCCGACGAACCTGTCCCTCACTTGGCCCTCCGGCGTGACCACCCCGTGGGCGGGCCCGCTCATCGTCGGTGGCGCCGTCGTGATGGCGGTAGGACTGCTGCTGTACGCACTCGGGGTGCGTCACCTTCGTCGGTCGCGGGGTCCGCGCCGCAAGGGACTGCCGGCCGGAACGACCGGCCCCATCGACGTGGCCGAGGAAGCGGGCGCCAAGGGCGTGATCTCAGCCACGCCGCGCCGTCGCCGGCTCACTCGGGGCCGCAAGGCGCTCCTGGCCGCCCCGGCGTTGGGCGTCTCGGCCCTCCTGTTGGCTGGCTGCAGCGCGGACGCCTGGCCCCAGTTCACGCCATCGCCGACGCCCACAGTCACTCCCACGATCGTGGTCCCCGAAGGCCAGGGGGCCCCCGCGGTGACACAGGCGCAGGCCGAGCGTATCCTCGCGCAGGTCGCCGCGACGGTGGCGGATGCGGATGCCGAGGACGACAGTAGCTTGGCCGCGACACGGCTGCGGGGACCTGCGCTCGAGGTCCGTCAGACGAACTACGAGATCCGTGAAGAACTCGATGACCACAAGACGCTGGCGGCGATTCCGGCCGACGAGCTGAAGATCCTGCTGCCGGAGGCGTTCGACGGATGGCCGCGGACCTTCCTGGCGGTGCTGGAGCAGTCCGATGACAAGTCCACCGTGGTGATGTCGCTCACGCAGGACTCCCCGTGGAGCGATTACCACGTCGGCTATCAGGCGAACATGACCGCCGACACCGAACTGAACGTGGCCCCCTCGTACGTCGGCGCCCTGGCGGTCGCTCCCGACTCTCCTTTCCTGGTGTTGCCGCCCCAAGAGGTCTCGGCAGCATACGCGGACATCGTCGACAAGGGTGAGGACAGCGAATTCGCGTCCCTGTTCGACACAGTCGACGACCCGCTCCTCGCGCAGATCGCCGATGACCGTGCCGAGCGGCTGAAGGCCTTCAACGAGACGGGCGAGGAAACGGCGAAAATGACCTTCGACGCGAAGGCCTCCGATGCCGCCCCGGTAGCGCTGGGGACGCTCGACAGCGGCGCGATCGTGGCGGTCACGATGACCGAGAGCGAGACGGTCGAGGCCACCGACGCGGACGCGGTCATCAAGCTCAACGAAGAGGACAACCCGAACCTGGTCGCACAGGCACTCACCGGCGTCGAGACGGCCCGGGGGCTGAAGACGACCTACCTCGATCAGCTGTTCTTCTTCGTGCCCGCACAAAGTTCCAACGAGTCGATCCGTCTGCTCGGCTATTCATCCGCGATTCTGGAAGCAGAGGTAACCGACGAATGAGCGATCCCACCCCCGCCGCCGCGATGCGCGGCGCTGTCGACCTGTCCGCGTTGCGTGATCGCGGGACCGACCCGGCCGCGCCGGCTGCCGCCACGGCGACATCCCTGGTCTTCGATGCCACCGACGACACTTTCGCGCAGGTGCTCGAGCTCTCCCGCACCGTCCCGGTCGTCGTCGACCTGTGGGCGGAGTGGTGCGGCCCCTGCAAGCAGCTCAGTCCCGTGATCGAGAAGGTCGTCACCGAGCTGGCCGGCCGGGTCGTCCTCGCGAAAGTCGACGTCGACGCCAATCCGCAGTTGGCGCAGGGGTTCCGGGCGCAGTCGATTCCGATGGTGGTCGCGCTGCTCGCGGGCCAGCCCGTGCCGTTGTTCACCGGCGCCGTCCCCGAGCAGCAGGTGCGCGACGTGTTCGATCAACTGCTGCAGCTGGCCGCCCAGCACGGCGTGACCGGCACCGTCCCGGTGGAGCAACCGGCCGACGCCGATGAGCCAGAGGCCAGACCGGTCGTCCCGCCTCTGCATCAGGAAGCCTTCGACGCCATCGAAGCGGGCGACTACGCGCGGGCCACCGCCGCGTACGAGAAGGCGCTGTCGGAGGACCCGCGTGACGAGGACGCCGCCGCCGGCCTCGGTCAGGTGCGCCTGCTCGCCCGCGTGGCGGGAGCGGACCTGCAAACGGCGCGCGCCGCCGCAGCGGCCGCGCCCGGCGACATCGACGCGCAGCTGCTGGTCGCCGATCTCGACGTGGCGGGGGGGCATGTCGACGATGCCTTCGAACGCCTGCTCGACCTGTTCGCTGCCTCCGCGGATGACGCGCGGGTCGCCGTGCGCACACACTTGCTCGAGCTGTTCTCGCTCGTCGGCGACGCCGACCCCCGCGTCATCCGGTCGCGCGGGCGATTGGCCAGTCTTCTGTTCTGACGCGACGGGCTGGTGCCGGGTCAGTCAGGCGTTGTCAACCGTTCTTACGACGATCGACCGCGCGTACCCCGGCCCAGGCGGCCGGAATGGCGGCGGCGGCGATGGCGGCCTTGATGACGCCCCCTGCGATGAACGGCAACACGCCCGCATCCATAATCTGGCCGAACGTGAGACCCATCGACTGGACGACGTTCAGGATGAACGCCATATAGGGGACGCCGAACAAGAACGGGATGATGCTGGCCGAAATGAACCCGACGAAGGCGAGCCACGGCGACCGGTCCCAGGCGCGCTCCGCGAACCAGCCGGCGACGAACGCGGCCGGGATGAAGCCGACGATGAACCCGAAGCTGGGGCTCAGCACGTAGGCGGGTCCCGCGACCGGGCCGGCGAAGATCGGTGCTCCCGCCAGGCCCGCCAGCATGTAGGTCGTCAGGGAGACGGCGCCGCGGCGTGAGCCCAGGGCCGCACCGACGACGATGACACCCAGAGTCTGTCCCGAGATCGGGACCGGGCCGATGAAGAACGACACCTTGGCGAGCAACGCCACCAGCCCCACCCCCGCGAGGACCAGGGCGGCGTCCATCGCGATCGCCCGCATCCGAGATGCGGGGCGTGCGAGGTGGTCGGCGAGCACGGAGCGGGGTGCGGCAGCGGTGAGCGACATGGGGGGTCTCCTTAACGAGTCGGGCTTCCGCGTCTCATCATAGGGGCCTGTCGCACGGCCCCGGGAGCGAGTAGTGTCCGGCCCAGAACCAGGGCGCATATCAATGAAGAACACGGCCTATACGGGAATCAATCCGCGCGTCATCGGCATCGCCGCAGCAGCGGCACTCGGGGGTTTCCTCTTCGGGTTCGACACCGCGGTCACCAACGGCGCGGTGGACGCCCTCGCCGGCGACTTCGAACTCGGCGCGGCGCTCAAAGGGTTCTCCGTCTTGTCCGCGCTCATCGGATGCGCGCTTGGCGCCTGGTTCGCGGGGCAGCTCGCCAACCGCTGGGGACGCATCCCGGTGATGGTGGTGGGGGCGCTCCTGTTCCTCGCCTCCTCGATCGGATCCGGATTGGCCGTGGGGGTCGTCGACCTGATCGTGTGGCGCGTCATCGGCGGCCTCGGCGTGGGTGCGGCATCGGTCATCGTCCCCGCCTACATCGCAGATGTGTCGCCCGCGCGCTACCGCGGGCGGCTCGGTTCGCTGCAGCAGTTGGCCATCGTGAGTGGCATCTTCGTGGCACTGCTGTCGAACGCGCTGTTGGCGGGTATCTCCGGAGCGAGTTCACCTCGATCACCAACATCGTCGTCACGATCGTCGCGATCCTGCTGGTCGACCGGGTGGGCCGACGCATCATGCTCCCGGTGGGTTCGATCGTCATGGCGGTCGCCGCGGCGGCGCAGTGGGGGGCCAACTTCTTCATCTCTACGACCTTCCCGGTGTTCAGCGATATCAGCCTCACGTTCGCCTACGGCTTCTACGCGTTCTTCGCGGCGCTGTCGTTCTTCTTCGTGCTGTGGAAGGTGCCCGAGACCAAGGGCGTCGAGCTGGAGGACATGACCGACGAGGTACCCCATCGCGATCATTCCGGTTCCTGACACGGCGTCGACGCACGCCTGAGAGCATCCGCAGGCTCCATGCCCGCCTGCCCGGTAGACTCGGATGCCGGCCGCTCGGCCCTCTTCCCACTCGACAGAACGGACGTCCGCTGTGCTCGCCGTGCACGACCTCGAGATCCGCGTGGGCGCGCGCACGCTCATGTCCGAGGTGTCGTTTCGCGTCTCGTCCGGCGACAAGATCGGTCTCGTCGGCCGCAACGGTGCCGGCAAGACAACCCTGACCAAAGTGCTCGCCGGCGACGTGCTTCCCACCGACGGGCGGGTCGACCGGTCCGGTGAGCTCGGCTACCTTCCGCAGGACCCGCGCTCCGGCGACCCCGAAATGCTCGCGCGCACCCGTATCCTCGACGCCCGCGGGCTGGGCTCTCTCATGCTCGGGATGACGGCCGCCTCGACGGAGATGGCCGACGACGACGTGGAGGTCGCGACCAAGGCGATGCGCCGCTACGGCACGCTCACGGAACGTTTCGAAGCCCTGGGTGGGTATTCGGCGGAAGCGGAGGCCGCGTCCATCGCACACAACCTGTCGCTTCCGGACCGTATCCTCGATCAGCCGCTGAAGACCCTCTCGGGCGGACAGCGCCGCCGCATCGAACTGGCCCGGATCCTGTTCTCGGACGCGCAGACGATGATCCTCGACGAACCCACCAACCACCTCGACGCCGACAGCGTGGTCTGGTTGCGCGAGTTCCTGAAGGGGTACAAGGGCGGGCTCGTGGTCATCAGCCACGATGTCGAGTTGGTCGGGGAAACGGTCAACCGCGTGTTCTACCTCGACGCGAATCGTCAGGTGATCGACGTCTACAACATGAACTGGAAGAACTACCTGCGTCAGCGGGTGGCCGACGAGGAACGACGCAAGAAGGAACGCGTCAACATTGAGAAGAAGGCCTCGGCCCTTCAGTTGCAGGCCGCACGGTTCGGGGCCAAGGCGACCAAGGCCGCCGCGGCGCACCAGATGGTGGCCCGCGCCGAGAAGATGCTCGCCGGACTGGATGATGTGCGCCAGCAGGACCGCGTCGCCAAGCTGCGTTTTCCCAAACCGGCCCCGTGCGGCAAGACACCGCTCATGGCGTCGGAGCTGTCGAAGTCCTACGGGTCTCTAGAGATCTTCGCGGACGTCGACCTCGCGATCGACCGAGGCTCGAAGGTCGTCGTGCTCGGGCTCAACGGCGCCGGGAAGACGACGCTGCTGCGCATTCTGGCCGGCGTCGACCGACCCGACACCGGCGAGGTCGAACCGGGGCACGGTCTCAAGATCGGTTACTACGCGCAGGAGCACGAGAATCTCGACGTGGAACGCTCGGTGCTCGACAACATGATGAGCGCTGCGCCCGACATCACCGCGACCGAGGCGCGCAAGGTGCTCGGATCGTTCCTGTTCACCGGGGATGACGTCCTCAAACCCGCCGGAGTGCTCTCCGGCGGCGAGAAGACCCGCCTCTCGCTGGCTACGCTCGTGGTGTCGTCGGCCAACGTCCTTCTGCTCGACGAACCCACCAACAATCTCGACCCCGCCTCACGCGAAGAGATCCTGGACGCCCTCTCACATTACGAAGGCGCCGTCGTGCTCGTTTCGCACGACGAGGGTGCCGTGCAGGCACTCAACCCCGAACGCGTGCTGATCCTCCCCGACGGTGTCGAGGACATCTGGGGACGCGACTACATCGACCTCATCACGCTGGCGTGATGAGGTCCCGTCACCGCTGGGCGGCGTCGATCAGGGCGTCTTCCTCGGCCATGTCGCGGTCGTGTCGCGGTCGCGCTGGGCGGCTCGGCCGGCCCTCGGCCTCCTCCCGCCGGTGGCGGCGCTCGGAGCGGATCGTGTACCAGATGAAGGCAAATCCCATGATCGCGAAGAGGATCCACTGGATCGCGTAGGACAGGTGCGGCCCGGGGTCGTCGGACGGCTCCTCCAGTGCGTTCGGCCGCTCGGCGGGGGAGGGGTCCTCCGAGACCATGAGCCCGTACGCGCCGGCGACCACGTTCTCCTCGCCGATCGCTGCGGCGACGGTGGGCACGTTCAACGTGGGCACCTGGCCGGGAGGCGCCGAGCGTCCGGAGCGCGGCAGGGGTTCGCTCGGCCGGAGTCGCACCTCGACCGACACGATCCCCGTCGGGGGAGCCGGCACCGCGTCGGGCTCCGGCTGTTCGCGGCCGGGGGGCACCCAGCCGCGGTCGACGACGACGATGCGGCCGTCCTCGGTCCGCAGGGGGACCAGCACCTCGAACGCGCTCGTGCCCCCGTGCGGGCGGTTGCGCACGAGCGTCTGCTGATCGGTGAGGTACTCGCCGGTCAGACGCACCGGACGCCAGGTGTCCGCGGCCGCGAACTCGCTCCCGAGCGGGATGACTTCTTCCAGCGCCACCGGCGTCGCGTCGTAGTTGGACGCGACCAGGTCGAGCTGGGCGTTGCGTTCAGCCGAGCGGGCGAACTGCCAGTTCGCCAAGAACCCGCACGCGATGGCGAAAGCCACCGCGAACGCCACGTAGCCAGCCCATCGGGCCCACCGTCTGCCGTTCATGGTGCGGGCACGACCTCCACGGCCTCCACCGTGACTGGGAAGTCCCGTGCACGAAGGTAGTCCCGCAGAAAGTCGACGTGCGCGTCGCATGCCGTCCAGATCTTGCGCCGGTCAGCGGTGTGGATGCGCGGGTTGCGCCACACCACCCGCCACCGCGCGGCCGCACGGCACCCGGCGCGGGAGCACGCCACGTCGGTCACTGCACGCCTCGCGCTGGGGTCGCGCCGTCGGTGTCGCCAGGGAGTTCCCGCGTCTCGTTCACCTGGATGACACGTGGGGGTGCGGGCCCAGCATCCGCCGGCGGCGGGCCGGTGAGGGCACGATCGGGTGACATGGCATCGACCGGGCGCCCCTGGGAGGCGACGTTGGCGACGACGACCGCGACGTACGGCAGGAATGCCGCACCCGCCGCGAACAGCCACGTGTACCACCCGTACGGGGTCACGACGACCGTGAGGACGAAACACGCGACGCGCACGCTCATCATGACGAAGTACTTCGTCATGCGGGCGTGCGCGTCGTCCCGCGGTGCGCGGGGAAGCGAGGTGGCCGACTGCGGCGAAACGGAGCGTCTCACGGTCTTTCCAGACTACGCCGAACCGCGGCGAGGTGGTGGTCAGTACGTTTGGAAGTTCTGCTGAGAGGCCCAGGTCACGAACGCCAAGAACGAGATGAGGCCGATGACCGCGAGAGCCAGGCCGATCCAACCCAGGATCACACCGGTGAGCGCCATGCCACGACCGTTCTCGCCGGAGCTCTTCAGCTGATTCAGCGAGATGTGGCCCATGATGGCGCCCGCGAGAGAGCCGATCACCGGCAAGATCATGATGAACCCGAGGATCGACGCGATCATCGAGATGATGGCGAGGACGTTGGTCTTCGGGGCGGCGTACCCGGGCGCCGGGGTGCCGTACGCGGGCGGGGCCTGCGTCGGGTAGGCGGGCGTCTGGTACGCCGGCGCCTGCGGCGCGGAGCCCGTGTAGGGGGGCGGCGTCGGGGACGCAGGGGTCGGGCTGTTGCCCGGAGGGGTGACGTTCGAATCGCTCACTGGCGACTCCTTTCAAAGCCGGTGTGGTTCCAGCCTATCGCCCGGATAGGCTGTTCGAGTCTTGCCCGCGCCACAGGAGAACCATGTCCAGCGATCACGTCGTCCTCATCACCGGTGGAAACCGCGGCATCGGTCGCGCCATCGCCGAACGCTTCGTCTCCGACGGCTACCGGGTCGCCGTCACCGCGCGCTCGGGTGAGGGCCCTGCCGGCACCCTCACCGTGACCGCCGACGTCACCGACGCGGCGTCGCTCGATGCCGCCTTCGCCGTCGTGGAACAGGAGTGGGGCGCACCCACGATCGTCGTCGCCAACGCGGGCATCACGAAGGACACGCTGCTGCTGCGGATGAGTGACGACGACTTCGACTCCGTCGTGGCCACGAACCTGGGTGGCACGTTCCGCGTCGTCAAACGCGCGGCGAAGGGAATGCTGCGCGCCAAATGGGGGCGTGTGATCCTCATCTCCAGTGTCGTGGGGCTGTACGGGTCCGCCGGACAGGTCAACTACGCGGCCTCGAAGTCCGCCCTCGTCGGGTTCGCGCGCTCGCTCACCCGCGAGCTCGGGGGCCGCGGCATCACCGCCAACGTCGTCGCCCCGGGCTTCATCGAGACCGACATGACCGCCCAGCTGCCCGAACAGACGCAGGCGGATTACAAGAAGAACATTCCCGCCGGACGTTTCGCGACGACCGACGAGGTGGCCGGCGTCGTCGCCTGGCTCGCCGGGGACGGGGCCGCCTACATCTCCGGCGCCGTGATCCCGGTGGACGGTGGCCTGGGCATGGGGCACTGAGGCTTCCTCGCCCGCGCCGCGTCGCTCACGGCAGGAGCGGGATCACCTCGGCGAGATCGAGCGGTCCGATCACGAGGTCGGCCTGCGCCCGCACGACGGGTTTTGCGTTGAAAGCGATCCCGAGGGCCGCCGCCGCCATCATGGCGAGGTCGTTCGCCCCGTCGCCGATCGCCAGCGTCCGGGGCGGGGGCACCCCGCGTTCGACGGCCCATTCCGAGAGCGTGGCGGCTTTGGCCGCGGCATCCACGATCGGTCCGTCGACCTCGCCGGTGAGTGCCCCGTCGGCGACCCCCAGCCGATTCGCGCGCCACACGTCGACCCCCAGCTGCGGTGCCACCACGTCGAGGATTTCATGGAACCCGCCCGAGACCACGCCCACCGCACCGCCGCGAGCGTGAACGGCGGCCACCAGCTCCGCCACCCCCGGTGTCGGCTCGATTCGGGCGAGCACGCGGGAGAACGCCGACGTCGGTACGCCCCGGAGCGCCTGAACGCGCGATCGAAGACTGGTGGCGAAATCGACGTCGCCGCGCATGGCCGCCTCGGTCGCCGCGGCGACCTCGGCACCACGACCAGCCTCATCGGCGATGAGCTCGATGACTTCGTTGCGGATGAGGGTGGAGTCGGCGTCGAGGACGACGAGGAAGCGGGCGTGGGGCACGCCCACCACGGTAGCGGTGTCGGCGGTCACCCGGAGACGACGCGCCCCTTGCCGACGACCGTGATGCCGGAGTCGGTCACGGTGAAGCCGCGCTCCCGGTCGCGCTCCCGGTCCACGCCGACCGTCGCGCCCGGTTCGAGCACGACGTTCTTGTCGAGAATCGCCCGGTGGACACGGGCGCCGGCACCGACGTTGACCGCATCGAACAGAACCGAGTCGGTGATCGTCGAGCCGCCGCCGGACAGGGTCCACGGGCCCACGACACTACGCTCCAGGTGCGTTCCCGACAGGACCGAGCCGAGTGAGACGATCGAGTCGATCGCGTTCCCCATCCGTCCCACGCCGTCGCGCACGAATTTGGCCGGCGGTGAGTTGACCGCCTGCGAGTGGATGGGCCAGTCCATGTTGTAGAGGTTGAACACCGGCAACGTGCTGATGAGGTCCATGTGGGCGTCGAAGAACGAATCAATGGTCCCGACGTCGCGCCAGTAGTCCTTGTCGCGTGCGGTCGAGCCCGGGACGTCGTTGGCCTTGAAATCGTAGACAGCGGCCTCCCCGCGGCCAACGAAGTAGGGGATGATGTCGCCGCCCATGTCGTGGTTCGAGCTGGACAGCTCCCCGTCGGACTCGACGGCTTCGATCAGCGCGTCGGTGTTGAAGATGTAGTTGCCCATCGAGGCGAGGACCTCGTTCGGACTGTCGACCAGACCGGTAGGGTTCTTCGGCTTCTCGAGGAACTCCCGAATCGACCGGCCGTCCTCGGGGTCGACGTCGATCACGCCGAACTGATCGGCCAGGGAGATGGGCTGGCGGATGCCCGCCACGGTGGCCCGCGCCCCGGATTCGATGTGCGCCTGCAGCATCTGGGTGAAGTCCATCCGGTACACGTGGTCGGCGCCGATCACCATGACGATGTCGGGCTTCTCGTCGTGGATCAGGTTGAGTGATTGCAAAATGGCGTCGGCCGAGCCTGAGAACCATCGTTTGCCGAGGCGTTGCTGGGCGGGCACAGAGGCCACGTAGGAGTTCAGGAGCGCAGACATCCGCCACGTCTGCGAGACGTGGCGGTCCAGGCTGTGGGACTTGTACTGCGTGAGCACCACGATCTGCCGCAACCCCGAGTTGATGAGGTTTGAGATCGCAAAGTCGATGAGGCGATATTGACCTCCGAAAGGCACCGCGGGCTTTGCGCGGTCGATCGTGAGGGGCATGAGTCGCTTGCCCTCGCCGCCGGCGAGGATGATTCCGAAGACCTTAGGGGATGGCATGTGACCACAATATGCCTCGCGCGCGCGTCTGTATGTAATAGGTTTCCTGTCATGCGTGTGGACATCATCACGAAGGAATACCCCCCGGAGATCTACGGCGGCGCGGGAGTGCACGCCACCGAACTCGTTGCTGCGCTCCGACGCGACATCGAGGTGCAAGTGCGCGCCTTCGGCCGCCCCCGCGAAGAAGACGACACGACCGCCTACGAGGTGCCGGCCGAACTGGCCGCGGCGAACGCCGCGATCCAGACGCTCGGCACCGACCTGGAGATCGTCGGTGACGTCGCCGGCGCCGACGTCGTGCACTCGCATACCTGGTACGCGAATTTCGCGGGACACCTCGCCGCGTTGCTGCACGGCATCCCCCACGTCGTGACCGCCCATTCGCTGGAACCGCTCCGCCCCTGGAAAGCGGAGCAACTCGGCGGCGGATACGCGGTGTCGAGTTACATCGAGAAGACGGCGTACGAGGGTGCAGCCGCCGTCATCGCCGTGAGCGAGGGGATGCGTCGTGACATCCTCCGCAGCTACCCCTCGCTGGATCCCGCCAAGGTGCGGGTGATCTACAACGGCATCGACGTGCAATCGTGGCGCCCCGTCGAAGACCCCGCCCTGCTGGAACGGCTCGGCGTCGACCCCGCGCGGCCGTCCGTCGTGTTCGTGGGACGGATCACACGCCAGAAAGGCCTGCCGTACTTCCTGCGTGCTGCCGAGCATCTGCCCCCCGAAGTGCAGATCGTCCTGTGCGCGGGAGCGCCAGACACGCCGGAGATCATGGCCGAGGTGCAGACCCTGGTGCGCGCGCTGCAGCAGACACGCAACGGGGTGGTGTGGGTCGAGGAGTTCCTGCAGCGCGACCAGCTGTGCGCGATTCTTAGCACCGCGACCACCTTCGTGTGTCCGTCGGTGTACGAACCGCTCGGCATCGTGAACCTGGAAGCCATGGCCTGCGGCGCGGCGGTGGTCGGCACCGCCACCGGCGGCATCCCCGAGGTCGTCGTCGACGGCGTGACCGGCAGGCTCGTCCCCATCGACCAGGTGCAGGACGGTACCGGCACCCCGGTCGACCCAGACCGCTTCGTCGCGGACCTGGCCGCCGCTCTCACCGAGGTCGTTGCCGACCCCGAGCGCGCGCGCGCGTACGGTCAGGCGGGGCGGCAGCGGGCGGCGGAGTCGTTCAGCTGGGCGGCGATCGCCGACGACACACGCCGGCTGTACCTCGAGGTGACCGGTCAGGCGCCGCCTGCCCGATAGGCTGGGGCCATGCCGCAGGTGCTCGAGTTCGCCGATGTGATCGTCACCCGCGACGGGCGCAACATCGTGGATCACGTCGACTGGCGGGTCAGCGACGACCAACGATGGGTCATCCTCGGCCCCAACGGTGCGGGGAAGACCACGTTGCTGCAGTTGGCCGCCACGCTGCTGCACCCCACATCCGGTCTCGTCACGATCCTCGACGAGACGATGGGACGCACCGACGTCTTCGAGTTGCGCCCGCGGATCGGCTTCGCATCCTCGGCGATGGCTCGGCAGGTTCCGCCGGACGAGACGGTCCTGAACGTGGTGTTGACGGCGGCGTTCTCCGTGCTGGGCCGCTGGAACGAGAACTACGAGCCCATCGACGAGAGCCGCGCGCGCCGTGTGCTGGCGGAGTGGCGTTTGGACGGCCTGGCCGACCGCACATTCGGCACGCTCTCGGACGGCGAGCAGAAGCGTGTGCAGATCGCGCGTTCGGTGATGACCGACCCGGAGATGCTGCTGCTGGACGAGCCCACCGCGAGCCTGGATCTGGGGGCGCGTGAGGAGCTGCTCGCGCTGCTCAGCGGCTACGCGCGAAGCCCGTACACACCGGCGATGGTTATGGTCACGCATCACGTGGAGGAGATCCCGGTCGGGTTCACGCACGTGATGCTGCTGCGCGAGGGACGGGTCGTCGCGCAGGGACCCGTCGCCGAGGCGCTGACGGCAGAATCGCTCAGTGCGGCGTTCGACACCCCGATCGTGTTGCACTCCGATGCCGGGCGGCACTCGGCGCGGGCGGCGGTCTGAGCCCTCGTCGCGCATGGCGGCGCCGGACTGATAGAATCGATCCTTGGTGCGTTTCGCACCGCAGACTTTGATCCGTCCTGGCAAAATCCAGGACACCAGGCGAAGGACCACCATGAAGACTGACATCCACCCCGAGTACCAGGCGGTCGTGTTCCGCGACCTGGGCTCCGGCGAGACCTTCCTCACCCGTTCCACCGTGACGAGCGAGAAGACGATCGAACTGGACGGCGAGACCTACCCGGTCATCGACGTCGAGATCTCGTCCGCGTCGCACCCGTTCTACACCGGAAAGCAGCGCATCATGGACTCGGCCGGCCGTGTCGAGAAGTTCAACCAGCGTTTCAAGAACTTCGGCAGCAAGTAAGCACGTCGCGCAGAGCCCCTCGCCCTTCGGGTCGTGGGGCTCTCGCATGCTCGGCGAGCACGGGAATGCCGTTCCCCGGCGAACACGCCGTCACCGGATCGGCCAGCCCCCGTCGACGGTTTCGTCCGCGCTGATCCGCCCCACCTTGATGAAGTACTCGGTGAGACTCGCTGCCTGGGCGCGGGCCCAGCCGATCTGTCGCGTGTGCAGCTCGGCGGCCGTCTCCGGGACGGGGAACCGGGAGACCATCGCCTGGGCGACCCGCCCGGCGGCAACGGCATCGGCAGCCGCTTCGTGGGCACCGTCGAGCGCGACCGCGTAATGCTCGGCCACGACGTCGAGGGTGCGTTTGCCTCGGCGATAACGGTCGAACGCTTTGTCAATGACGAACGGATCGATCACCGGCGACGGATCGTGCAGCGGCGTCACGCCGTGCCGCTCGGCTTCATGCGCGAGCAGCGAGAAGTCGTAGGAGGCGTTGTAGGCGACCACCGGGATTCCTTGGTCGAACAGGCCACGCAACGCCGCAACCACCTCCGTGACGACCTCTGCGGCAGGGCGCCCAGCCTCGCGTGCGCGGGCGGTGGAGATGCCGTGCACGGCCGTGGCCTGCTCGGGAATGTCGATCCCGGGGTCGGCGAGCCAGTCCTGCGCGCGATGGATCGCCCCGCCGGTGCCGATCACGCCGACGTGAGCGGTGACGATGCGATCCTCGGACACGTCGATGCCGGTCGTCTCCAGGTCGAAGACCCCGACGATGCGTGACCATGCGGGAGCCTCCGCCTCCCACAGCGGCAGGGACTGGGCAATCCAGGTGTCCATGACTCGACGTTACGGCGGACCGCCGACATCGACCCGCAGCCCACGCCGTCCCGAGAAAGCGACGCCCTGGAGTGTCGTCTCTAGACTGGAGACGTGCCCGCACCCCACCCGTATGCCGCCCGCCTGGCACAGATCCCTGTTCGGCGCGACGACGTCGAGGTGCTCGGCACACCGACCGCCTACTGGACCTACGGGCCCGCTGACGCGACGCACACCGTCGTCGCGGTGCACGGGTTCCGCGGCGACCACCACGGGCTGGAGCCGGTCGTCGCCCATCTGGACGGGGTGCGCGTCATCTCACCCGATCTCCCGGGTTTCGGCGAGACCCCTCCGGTACCGGGACGGCAGCACACCCTGGAAACGTACGCCGATTGGCTCCTGGCCTTCACCGAGGCCGTCGCGCCCCGGGCGGTGATCCTCGGCCACTCCTTCGGCTCCCTCGTGGTCTCTGCGGCGGTCGCGCGAGGGCTGGCCGCGCCACGCGTCATCCTGGTCAACCCGATCGGTGCACCGGCGCTGGAAGGCCCGCGCGGCATCCTCACCCGTCTCGCCGTGTTCTACTACTGGGCCGGGGCCCGCCTGCCGCGGCGTCTCGGCGAGGGGCTCCTGCGCAGCCCTCTCATCGTCCGTGTGATGAGCGTTCAGATGGCCAAGACGCGTGACCGCGGCCTGCGTCGGTTCATCCACGCCCAGCACGACGCGTACTTCTCCCGGTTCGCCGACCGTGACGTGCTGCACGACGCCTTCGTCGCGTCGGTCTCCCATGACGTGCGGGCGTTCGCCCCCGAGATCACCGTTCCGGTACTGCTGATCGCCGCCGACCGCGACGACATCACTCCGATCGAGGCGGAGCGGACGCTCCAGACGATGTTCCCGGATGCCGTGCTGGTCGAACTGCCCGACGTCGGGCACCTCATCCACTACGAGACCCCCGAGCCGGCGGCCCGGGCCGTCATCCGCTTTCTCGACGAGGCGCCCGCCACGCCGCGGTGACGACCGTCGTCACGACGCGGGGCGCCCGTGGTCGAGCAGCTGCCGGATGCGATGACCGATGACCTCTTCCATGACCAGTGAGGTCTCGGTGCGCTCCACCCCGTCGATGGCGAGGATGCCCGCGTCAACATCGAACAGGTGCTTCGTGTCCCGCGCTGCGACGCGGACCATGAGGTCGACCGGGCCGCTCAGCCCGTGCGCCTGCACCACCTCCGGAATCTCCTGCAGCTCTTCGACGATGCGGGGGAGATCGGCCTGCCGCACCTGCACGGCGATCAGTGCCTCAATCGGATAGCCGAGGGCGTGGGTCGACATGGACCGCTCGAACGAGAGCAGCACCCCTGATCGGTCCAGCTTCGACATCCGCGCCTGCACCGTGTTGCGCGAGATGCCCAGACGATCGGCCAGCGCGACCACCGTCGCACGCGGATCGTCGGCCAGCGCGTTGAGCAACCGCACATCGACGGGATCGAGAGCACTCATCATGCGCGAGATTAGCACGTATACTCAATGCACCCTGTGCAACATGTTCAGACTATCGGCCCTTTTGTCATCGAAGTGCGCGGAAAGCGGCTCACGTCCAGTGAGCCGCGCCGCACGGGCTCACATAAATGTCTGAAGAATCCGGACAAGAGGATGCATGATGCTCAACGACAAGCGACCCACTTGAGCGAGGTGCGATCCGGGCGTAGCGTCGCAGACAACACGGCGACGACGCCGTGTTCGCAGATCTGAGCGGCGGCCCACAAGGCGCGCCGCACCGGAGGGGCGACGATGAACCGCATTCTGTCTCCGACCACCGACGAGACCACCGGGCTGGGTGATCCCCTGCGCCTGCTGACGCGCGACGGTGTGCGCCTGGCCCATCCGCTACTGGACCCGTGGATCGCCGACGTCGATGCCGGCTCCCTGCGGGACCTCTACCGGGACATGGTCCTCGCGCGCCGCGTCGACCTCGAAGGCGTCGCGCTGCAACGCCAGGGCGAGTTGGCGCTGTGGGCCCCCGCCGCGGGCCAGGAGGCGGTGCAGGTGGCAACGGCACACGCCTGTCGCGCCGACGACTTCCTGTTCCCGAGCTACCGCGAGCTCGGGCTGCTGCTGGTGCGCGGCGCCACGGCGCGCGACACCGTGCTCACGTGGCGCGGCGAACGCCTCTGCGCGTACGACCCCCACACCCTCTCGATCGCCCCCACGCAGATCATCGTGGGAGCCCAGTCGCTGCACGCGGTGGGGTACGGGATGGGTGTGCAACGAGACGGCGGCGACCAGGTGGCCGTGGCCTACTTCGGCGACGGCGCGACCAGCGAAGGCGACGTGCACGAGGCGATGGTGTTCGCCGCGTCCTTCCAGGCGCCGGTCGTCTTCGTCTGCTCCAACAACCAGTGGGCGATCTCGGAACCGGTCCGGGTGCAGTCCCGCGCACCGCTCGCGGCCCGGGCGCACGGACACGGCATCCCGAGTCTGCGGGTGGACGGCAACGACGCTCTGGCCTGCACCGCTGCCATGCGGTGGGCACTCGACCACGCCCGCCGCGGCCGCGGTCCCGCGTTCCTGGAGGCGGTGACCTACCGGATCGGTCCGCACACGACCTCGGACGACCCCACCCGCTACCGCGACGACGCCGACGTCGAGCAGTGGCGCCAGGCCGACCCGATCACCCGGTTCGACGCATACCTGCGGGCTCAGGGCATCATCGATGACGCCTTCGCCGGGGCGGCGCAGACGTCCGCCGAGGAGTTCGCCGCGGCGATGCGGCGCGAAGCCCACACCGCGGTCACCGACGAACCCGCGTCCGTGTTCGACCACGTCTATGTCGAGCCCCATCGCGGACTCGCCGAGCAGCGCACCCGCTTCTCGGCCTATCTGGACACGTTCGAGGAGGAGGAGTGATGGCGACGCTCACGATGGGCAAGGCCCTCGGGGCAGCCCTGGACCGGTCCCTCGCCGAAGACGAGCACGTCGTGCTGATGGGCGAGGACATCGGAAGACTCGGGGGAGTGTTCCGGGTCACCGACGGCCTGCTCGACACATACGGACCGCAACGGGTCATCGACACGCCGCTGGCGGAGGCGGGGATCGTGGGCACCGCGGTGGGTCTGGCGTTTCGCGGCTTCCGTCCCGTCGTGGAGATCCAGTTCGACGGCTTCGTCTACCCGGCGCTGGACCAGATCGTGTGCCAGGTGGCCAAACAGCACTACCGGACCCGGGGCGCGGTGACGATGCCGCTCACGATCCGGGTGGCCTGGGCCGGCGGGGTCGGCGCAGCCGAACACCATTCCGAATCGCCGGAGGCATACTTCGCACACACCGCGGGACTGCGCGTGCTGGCCGCGTCGCGCCCGGAGGACGCGTACACGATGCTGCGGCAGGCGATCGCGTGCGACGACCCCGTCGTCTTCCTCGAACCGAAACGGCTGTACCACACCAGGGGCGAAGTCGACCTCGATGCGCCCCTCGCCGACGCGCGGCCGATGGGTTTGGCCCGTGTGATCCGTGTCGGCAGCGACGCCACATTGATCGCCTACGGTGGTCAGGTGGAGGTCGCGGTGGATGCCGCGACCGCCGCCGAGGACGAGGGCATCTCGCTGGAAGTCATCGATCTGCGGTCCCTGTCACCGGTCGACTACGACACCCTCACCGCATCGGTGCGAAAGACGGGTCGTGTGGTCGTCGCTCACGAAGCAGCCCGCGAGGCGGGCCTGGGCGCAGAACTGGTCGCCACCATCACCGAGAAGTGCTTCTTCCACCTCGAAGCCCCTCCCGAGCGGGTCACCGGCCACGACATCCCCTACCCGCCCGCCAAACTGGAGCGGCATCACCTACCCGACCTCGACCGCATCCTCGACGCTGTGGACCGCGTCCTGGACCGGCCCCACAGCCTGTCACCGGTGGCACCGTGATCGCCCAGTTCCGCCTTCCCGACCTGGGGGAAGGGCTTCCAGAAGCGGAGATCGTGCGGTGGCACGTCGTGCCCGGGGACGACGTCGCCCTCAACCAGACGATCGCCGAGGTCGAGACCGCGAAGGCGGTCGTCGAGCTGCCTTCGCCCTACGCCGGTGTGGTCCAGCGACTCGAGCACGAGGCCGGGGCGACCGTGTCGGTCGGCGAGGTGCTGATCGTGTTCGAGGTGGCGGACGAACCGGTCTCCGCCGATGATCCGCACCCGAACCTCGTCGGCTACGGTGCCGCGGCCCACAGCGCCGAGCGACCGCGTCGGCGGGCGCGACGCCGCGGCGGCCCGGCCGCCGTCGACGCGAGCTGCCCGCGCCGTGCGGCGCTTCCAGAGCACGGCGACAGCCCGCACCGACCGGCGACGACACCGCCGGTGCGCGTGCTGGCGAAACAGCTGGGCGTGGACCTGACCACGGTCACCCCCACCGGAGGCGCGGGGCTAATCAGCCGTGCCGACGTGGAACGCGCCGCGCGGGCGGCGGACCCGGCGCTGGCACCCGCTGCCCCGGCCTCGGTGTCCGCCGAGCCCGCCCCGGCGCGCACGCCGATCCGCGGGCTGCGTCGGCGCACGGCGGATGCGGTCACCCGCAGCGCCTTCACCGCACCGCACGTGACGATGTTCCACACGATCGATGTCACCGCTACGCTGCACCTCATCGACGCCCTCCGCGACGACGCACGCCTGTCCAGGCACCGCATCGGCCTGCTGGCGGTCGTCGCGAAGGTCACGTGCGGCGCACTGCCGCAGCATCCGGCACTCAACTCCCAGTGGGATCAGGAGCACGGGCAGATCGTGCACCACCGGGATGTGAACCTCGGGATCGCCGTGTCGACCGAGCGGGGACTTTTGGTGCCCCACATCCCGGCGGCGCAGCGCATGAGCCTCACCGAGCTGTCCGACGCGCTGGGCGCGTTGACCCGCTCCGCCCGGGAGGGCACCGTGTCGCCGCGGCACCTCACCGGAGGGACGTTCTCGATCACGAACTTCGGCGTGTTCGGGATCGAAGCCGGCACACCGATCCTGAACCCACCGGAAGCGGGCATCCTCGGCGTCGGGGCGGTGGCCCGCCGCCCGTGGGAGCATCGCGGCAAGGTGAAACTGCGCTCGGTGATGACGCTCAGCCTCTCGTTCGATCACCGCCTGATCGACGGCGAGGGCGGAGCCGCGTTCCTCCGCGACGTGGGGGATGTGCTGGAGAACCCCGCCCGGGCGCTCGTGCGGTGACCGCGCCGCTCAGCGCCGCCCCACGGGCATGGTCAGCGCGGCCAGCGCCGCATCGGTGAGGATGCCGCGCACCGTGGCGTCGTCGGGCGCATCGCGCAGCCCCCGTACCGAATGCGGCGTGGAGTTGATGAGACCGAACCCGGCGTGCGCCTGTACTCGGAGCCGTTCCCGGGCCGCGGTGGGGTGCAGGTCGGCGAGCACATCGACCCATAGCTCGACGTAAGCGCGCTGCAGTCGGCGCACCTCGTGCCGCTCTTCGGGCGCCAGCCGGCCCAGATCGCGATCCTGCACGCGGATGACGTCGCTCTGGTCGAGGGCGAACCCGACGTGGAAGTCGATGAGCGCACGCAGGCGGTCCTGCGGGTCGGTGTGCTCGGTCATGCATACGCGACCGCCGTCGAGGAGTTGCGCACTCGTGCGCAGCAGCAGCGCCGCCAGCAGGTCCCTCTTGCCGCGAAAGTGCCGGTATACGGCCGGCCCGGTGACCCCCACGGCGGCACCGAGATCCTCGATGCTGACCCCGTCGAAGCCTGCTGCACTGAACAGTCGCGCCCCTTCCCGCAGCAGCGCCGCCGACCGGTCCGCCTTCGCGCGGTCGCGGGCGGTGCCGACGGGGGAGGCCGACATGTCAGCCTGCGTGCCCGGCGTACGAGACGAGCTGCAGCCGGTCGCGCTCAACCAGGAACGTGTGCACCGAGCCGTTCGCCAGGCGTTCCCCCGTCGCCGGGAACGCCCCCGCGGTCGCGTGCGAAATGAGAGTGCGAATCAAGGCGCCGTGCGAGACCGCCACGACGTTCGGAGCGATCGGCGCGGTGGCACGCCGGGCATCCCGGATGAGCAGACGCAGGCCCGTCAGCGCACGCGTGCGGACCTGGGTGGCCTCCTCCGCACCGGGGACGCGGGCGGTGTGCCAGTCGCCCCAGCGGCGGTAGAACTCTTCGATCCCGACGCCCTCCGCGTCGCCGTAGCCGCGTTCGCGTAACTGCGCGTACGTGCGCGGGGTCGCCACTCCCAGCTCCTCGGCGATGATGCTCGCGGTCTCACGGGCCCGGGACAGGTCGCTGGCGGCGACCACGACCGGGACGTCGCGCGGCAGAGCGTCGCGGAGGGTGCGGGCGGCGGTGCGTGCCTGACCGCGCCCGGTGTCGTTGAGCGGGACGTCGGTCGAGCCCTGGATGCGGCGCTGCGCGTTCCAGTCGGTCTCGCCGTGGCGAACGAGAGTGAGGGTCGTCACACCTCGAGCCTAACCGCGCCCGCACCCGCGCCGCCTCGGGTGCGCCCGGGAGGAGGCAGCGATCAGCGCAGCGCCGTGAGGGGGCCCACCAGCGCCTGCAGCACTTCCGTTGTTCCCGCATCGATCTTGACGGTCGCCTTGCGGTCGGCGCGTGTGTCGCCGCGGTTCACGATCACGACGGGGAGTTTGCGACGGCGCGCACGCTCGACGAGCCGGATGCCGGAGTTGACCACGAGCGACGAGCCGGCCACCAGGAGGGCATCGCTGGCGCGCACGAGCTGTTCGGCCTCATGGAACTTCTCCGAGGGGATGAACTCGCCGAAGAAGACGACGTCGGGCTTCAGGATGCCGGCGCACACGGTGCAGGCCGGCACCACCAGGCCGGCACTGGACTCGGGCAGGACGTCGCCGTCCGGGCCCAGCGCAACCGCGTCGGGCGAGGCGAGCCACGGGTTGTCGTGTTCGAGCCGGACCGCGAGATCACGGCGGTCGAAGATCTGGCCGCACCGGATGCACTGCACGCGGCGCATCGTGCCGTGCAGTTCGATCACCCGGCGGTTCCCGGCCCGGAGGTGGAGCCCGTCGACGTTCTGGGTGATCACCCCGGTCGCGACTCCCTGCGTCTCCAACGCCACCAAGGCCTCGTGACCGCCGTTGGGCTCGGTCGCCGCGAAGGTGCGCCAGCCCAGGTGGCTGCCCGTCCAGTAGCGACGCCGCGCATCCTCGCTGCCGAGGAACTGCTGCACCGTCATAGGGGTGCGCACCGGCGCGCCCTTGCCGCGGTAGTCGGGGATGCCCGAGTCGGTCGACACCCCGGCCCCGGTGAGCACGGCGACCTGTCGGCCCGCGAGCGCGTCCACCGCCCGCCCGATCGCGGCGGAGGTCGCGGAATCGAAGTGGAGCGTCGTGGTCACCCCCTGAGATTACGCCCGGGTCTTTTCGCGGAGGTTACGCGGCCATGCGAGAGTGTGTGCATGTCCATCGTGAGGATCGACGACCCGGCCGATCCCCGACTGGCCGACTACCGCGACCTGACCGACGTCGCGTTGCGGCGGGTTCGGGAGCCGGCCGAGGGCCTGTACATCGCCGAATCGGTGAAGGTCATCGCGCGCGCACGCGCCGCGGGGCACCGGGTGCGGTCGGTCCTGGTGCAGGAGAAATGGGTGCCGGAGGCGCAGGTGCTCGCCGATGAGGCGCCGTTGTACGTCGTGCCGGGTAACGTTGCCGAGCGGCTCACCGGCTACGCCGTCCACCGGGGCGCGCTGGCGGCTATGCAACGGCCCGTGCTGCCGCCGGTCGCCGAGATCGTCGGGGACGCCCGGCTGGTGCTCGTACTGGAGGACATCGTCGACCACACCAACGTGGGCGCCGCTTTCCGGGCGGCGGCGGGGTTGGGCGCGGATGCCGTGCTGGTAACCCCGCGCTGCGGCGACCCGCTGTACCGGCGAAGCATTCGGGTGAGCATGGGCACGGTGTTCCAGGTGCCGTGGACGCGGTTGCCGCCGTGGCCGGAGGCCGGGGGCATCCTCCACGAGGTGGGTCTCCACCTCGCCGCGCTCGCCCTCGCCGACGGGGCGGTGCCGCTGGACGCGTTCGCCGCCGCCCGGCCCGAGCGTGTCGCGCTGCTGCTGGGCGCCGAGGGCGACGGGCTGTCGCGCCGCGCTGTGGCGGCATCCGACAGTGTCGTCACGATCCCGATGAGCGGGGGAGTGGATTCCTTGAACGTCGCGGCGGCCGCCGCGGTCGCGCTCTGGGCGTTGCGCTGACGCGGTCTCAGCCGTCGGGGCCGGGGCGTGTGACGGGCGCCGGCTCGGGACGCTTCGCGGTGATCGCGTCGCCGCTGGACTGGTGACGCAGTCGCCGCAGCACCCACGGCACCAGGTGCGCTCGCGCCCACACCAAGTCTTCGGCCCGCGCCGCACGCCACGTGAGCGACGGCTTCGGGCGGGGCTCCATCGGCTGCAGCTCGTTGGGCACATTGAGGGCGCGCAGCACCATCCGCGCGACCTCGTGGTGGCCCAGCGCGTTCAGGTGCAGCCGGTCGTCGTCGAAGAACCGCGTGTCCTGAATCTCTTTGAGCGCCCACTGGTCGGCGACGATGGCGTCGTACCGGTCGGCGATGGCACGGATGTTCTCGTTGTAGATCGCGACCTTCCCGCGGATGCCGCGGAACACCGGCGTGAACTGCGTGTCGATGCCGGTGAACACCACGACCGACGCGCCCCGCGAGGACAGGCGGGCCACGGCATCCTCGAACTGCGCCGCGACGTCATCCGGATCGGACCCCGGCCGGATGACGTCGTTGCCGCCGGCGGAGAAGGTGACCAGATCGGGGCTCAGCGCCAGGGCGGGCTCGACCTGGTCCGCAACGATCTGGGCCATGAGCTTGCCGCGCACGGCGAGGTTCGCGTACGCGAAGTCGTCGACCTGGCTGCCGAGCACCTCCGCGACCCGGTCGGCCCAGCCGCGGTGGCCGCCCGGCAGCGACGGCTCGGGATCGCCGATCCCCTCCGTGAAGGAGTCGCCGATCGCGACCATCCGCCGCCACGGATGCGGGCGTTCGTTGGGTACGTAGGGGCTGCGGTGATGTTCTTCGGAAGATTCGTTCCTGCGCATGATGGTTCCTCGACTCGTGGTCGATTCGAGGCTACCTGTCCCCGGCCTGGCCTAGGGTGGTCGTTCGTGACCGGACAGGAACAAGAGCATTTCGGCAGCTTCGCCGCCGAGCACCTGTCCCCGTCGTATCCGCAGCGTGCCCCCTGGGGCACCGCCCAGAATCTGCGAGCGTGGCAGGCGGAGGCGCTGGAGGCGTACTTCGAGGCGGACGGGCCCGACGGCGTCGGCAAAGGACCCCGCGACTTCCTCGCCGCGGCCACCCCGGGAGCGGGGAAGACGACGTTCGCGTTGCGTCTGGCGAGCGAACTGATGCGGCGCGGGGTCATCGAACGCATCGTCGTGGTCGCACCCACCGAACACCTGAAGACGCAGTGGGCCGACGCCGCCGCGCGTGTGTCGATCCGGCTCGATCCGCGGTTCAGCAACCGACACCACACGCCGGCACGCCACTACCACGGCGTCGCCGTCACCTACGCGCAGGTCGCCGTGAAGGCGTCCGTCCACGAGACGCTCGTTCTCGACGCACGCACGCTCGTCATCCTCGACGAGGTCCACCACGGAGGGGACGCGCTCAGTTGGGGTGACGCGCTGCGCGAGGCCTACGGGCGGGCGACGCGACGGCTGCTGCTGAGCGGCACCCCGTTTCGCAGCGACACCGCAGCGATCCCGTTCGTGGAGTATCACCCCGACGAGAAGGGCATCCGCCTGTCCCGCACCGACTACAACTACGGCTACGGTCGCGCGCTCGCGGACGGGGTCGTGCGGCCGGTGCTGTTCCACGTGTACGCGGGCAGGATGCGCTGGCGCACGAGCGCCGGCGACGAGCTGGAAGCCCACCTCGGGCAGGACAACACCAAAGACGTGACGGCGCAGGCCTGGCGCACCGCGCTCAGCCCCGAGGGCGAGTGGATCCCCGCCGTGCTGACCTCGGCGGACCGTCGGCTCACCGAGATGCGCGGCGAAGTCCCCGACGCCGGGGGGCTGGTCATCGCGACCGACCAGACCGCCGCCCGAGCCTACGCGACGATTCTTCGAAGCATCACGGGGGAGGACCCCACAGTGGTGCTGTCCGACGACAGCGCCGCCTCGGCGCGGATCGAGACGTTCGCGCAGTCCAACAGCCGCTGGATGGTGGCGGTGCGTATGGTCTCCGAGGGGGTGGACGTTCCCCGCCTCGCCGTCGGGGTCTACGCGACGAGCGCTTCGACACCGCTGTTCTTCGCGCAGGCGATCGGCCGTTTCGTGCGCGCCCGACGGCGCGGTGAGGCCGCCTCGGTGTTCCTCCCCAACGTGCCGCAGTTGCTCGCCCTCGCCGAAGAACTGGAACGGCAACGCGACCACGCGCTGGACCGCGAAGGCACCGACGACGGCCTCGATGACGACCTGCTGGAGCAGGCCGAACGCGAGGACGACGCCTCCGACGCGCTGACGGAGGAGTTCAGTTACCAGGCGCTCGGGTCGATCGCGCACTTCGACCGGGTGCTCTACGACGGCCGCGAGTTCGGTCAGCTGGCCGTTCCGGGAACGCCGGAGGAGGAAGAGTTCCTGGGGTTGCCGGGCCTGCTCGAACCCGAACACGTGCATGACCTGCTGATGCAACGCCAAGCCCGGCAATCGCGGCACCGGGTGGCGCGTGAGTCCGCCGAGGCACAGGCGCGGGAACGGGGGGAGGCGCCGGGGCCCGGTGCCCTGCCCGCTCCGCTGCACCGCACCCTGCGGGAGCAGCGGCAGCTGCTCAACAGCCTGGTCGGTCTGTACGCGCGTCAGAGCGGGGAGCCGCACGGCGCCGTGCACGCGGAACTGCGACGACTGTGCGGCGGCCCCGCGGTGGCGCAGGCGACGGTCACGCAGTTGCAAGCGCGGATCGATCTGCTCCGCTCCCGGGTCCGCTCGTAGCCGGGCTACCCTCGCGACATGAGGGGGCACTACGCGTTTGTGAGCCGGTGGCGGATCGACGCGCCGCCGGCACAGTGCTGGCGTGTGCTGTCGGATGCGCTGGCCGACGGCCGGGCGCCGTGGTGGCCCGCGGTGTCGTTCGACCCGGCCCCGCTCGCGGTGGGCCAGCGGCGCGCGCTGACGGTACGCAGTCCGCTGGGGTACCGGCTGCGCGTCGTCGTGGACGTGGTCGAGGTCGCTCCCGTCCGACGCGTCGAGATCACCGCATCCGGCGACCTACGGGGGCAGGGGCTGCTGGAGGTGAGTTCGCCCGCACCCGGCACGACCGTGCTGAGCTGGACGTGGCGGGTGGCGGTGCAGCGACGGTGGATGCGGTGGCTCAGCCCGCTGCTGCGACCGGTGTTCCGGCTCGCGCACCACCGGGTGATGGTGGTGGGGAAGCGCGGGATACGGCGCATCGCGGCATCCGCTTCGGGGCCCCGAAATGCTGGCAATCCGGGCGAATCGTACGAGGCGGGCGACAGGCCTCGCTAACGTGGACGGAGTCGCCCCCGTACTTTAGCGGTCGATCCGTCCCGAGATCGACCGCCCCGATCCGATCCCGGAGTCGCCGTGTCTTCCCCTGCCGTCCCCACTGCCGCCGACCGCCGCCGCTGGGCGCGCTACCTCGTTGACGAACGCGCCGAGGCGCGGGTCTATCGCGAGCTCGCCACCCGGCGTGACGGCGAGGAGCGCGACATTCTGCTGGCCCTGGCCGAGGCTGAAGGGCGCCACGAGGCCCACTGGCTGGAACTGCTCGACGGTGAACCGGAACGGCTCCCGCACCGCGGGTTCGGCGCCGTGCTGCTCGCCTGGATGGCGCGACGGTTCGGCTCGATCTTCGTGCTCGCCCTGGCCCAGAACGCAGAGAGCCGCTCGCCGTACGACGACGAACCGTATGCGACCGCGCAGATGGCGGCCGACGAGAAGGTGCACAGCGAGGTCGTGCGTGGACTCGCCGCCCGCGGCCGGCGCCGGCTGTCCGGATCGTTCCGAGCCGCCGTGTTCGGGGCGAACGACGGCCTGGTGTCGAACCTCGCCCTCGTGCTCGGGATCGGCGCGACCGGCGTGGCTCCGCAGTTCGTTCTGTTCAGCGGCATCGCCGGTCTACTCGCGGGGGCGCTGTCGATGGGAGCGGGGGAGTACGTCTCCGTCCGCTCGCAACGGGAGTTGCTGGACTCGACCGAGCCGTCCTCCGCCGCCGACGCAGTGCTGCCCGATCTGGACATCGACGCCAACGAACTCGCGCTCGTCTACCGTGCTCGCGGCCTGACCGAGGAGGAGGCTCTAGCCCGCGCGGAGCGCGCGTTGCGCTCCGCGCACAGCGAGGACGGCCCGCACCGTGACCGCCTGGATGCCGAGGCGTCCGATCACGAGGTGGTCGGTGGCGCGTTCGCGGCCGCCTCCTCCAGCTTCCTGTTCTTCGCCTCCGGAGCGATCATCCCGGTGTTGCCGTGGCTGTTCGGCATGTCGGGGCTGGCCGCCGTCGGACTCGCGCTGCTGATGGTGGGCTTGGCGCTGCTGGCCACCGGCGCCGCCGTCGGGCTGCTGTCGGGCGCGCCGCCGCTGCGGCGCGGCATCCGCCAGCTCGCGATCGGTTTCGGCGCGGCAGCGGTCACCTACGTGCTGGGTCTGGTGTTCGGGGTGTCGATGGGCTGAACGTGGTGCATCGATTGGGGTCGAACGTGGTAAGGTCGATCTTCGGTTGGTGACAACCACACTCACGCGCGGGTGGCGGAATAGGTAGACGCGCTAGCTTGAGGTGCTAGTGCCCGTATTAGGGCGTGGGGGTTCAAGTCCCCCCTCGCGCACGCAATAGAAACAGCCCCTGATCAGGAGTTTTAGGCTCCGAGTCAGGGGCTGTTTCGCGCGAAAGTGCTAGAAAAAGTGCTAAGCCCTGCGCGATGAGTCGATACGGTAGTGGTTGAAGGCGCATGTGAACGGAGGGCCATTGACCGTGCCGGGTGGAGTCATCTGGGAGAGCTTGGTTTCGGAGTCGCAGTTTGCGACGGATCTGACCGTCTCGGGGCTCCGCAGACTGGCGACAGTCCCGATCGGGCGTTGGGTTCCGGCGACGACATTGACTTTGATCGAAGTTACCCACTGCACGTCGGTCTCCACTCGTTCACAAGCGGGCTCGAACGTCTCTGTAAGATCGCTATCGCGTGTCATGGCCTCGCCCTGCGTGTCAGGGTTGGGTGAGTCCACCGGTTCATAGCATGTCCGTCTTCGCGGGGTGTTGAAGGATCACGTGTCTGATGAGTGTGAGTTCTCTGGTCGCCGTTTCCGCGGTCGCCGATGATGGAGTGGTGTCCGTTCCGTCGAATCCTGTTGGTCGTGCTCGTCGTCGCTCGTTCACGCCAGCACAGAAACTGAAGTACCTGTCCGAGTACGAGGTCGCTTGCGAGACCGGGCAAGGCAACGCGTACTTGCGTGGCGAGGGGTTGTATTCGTCGTTGATTTCGGAGTGGCGTCGGCAGCGTGATGCGGGCTTGTTCGATGGGAAGAGTCCGGGCGAACCCGTCGGCCGGCCGTCGCGGGAGCAGGCCGAGCTTGCCCGGGTGAAGGCGCAGTTGCGGCGGGCTGAGAAGGAGCGTGATACCGCGGAGGCCGCGCTGGAGATCATGGGAAAACTGCACGCGCTCTTGGAGCAGATCTCCGAGAGCGCGGACACCGACGATCAGCGCGGGAAGCGCTCATGACGGCCTCCCAGGACCTGGCCCGGGCGGGCGTGTCGACCCGGCAGGCCGCCGTGCTGACCGGGGTGCCACGCGCGACCGCAGCGCGCGCGAAGGCCCCCTCCCCGAAAACCGACCCTGCGCCGCGGCCTGAGCCGGTGAACGAGTTGTCCTGTCCGGAGCGAGCCCGGGTGCTGGAGGCGCTCAACAGTGACGAGTTCGTCGATAAGCCGCCGTTACAGGTCTACGCGGTCCTCCTTGAACGCGGCCAGTACGTCGCCTCGGTGTCAACGATGTACCGGGTCCTCGCCGAGAACGCGCAAGTGAGGGAACGCCGCCGGCTCGCGTCACACCCGCCGCGGAAGGTCCCGGAACTGGTCGCGACCGCACCCGGTCAGGTCTACAGCTGTTATGCCGATGTCGTGGTTATGCCGATGTTGCGGCCGGACCCCAGCTCTGGGGCGGTCTCCGGGCCGGGGAGGTCGGCATAATCAGAGGGCGTCGAGGAAGGCGAGCACGGCGTCCGGTGGCCGGTAGCGGGCTTGTGGTGTGGTCGCGACTGGCGCAACCTTCGCGATGGCGTTCTCCTTCAGAGTCAGGTCGGCATGGATGTAGATGTTGGTTGTGGCGATCTGCTCGTGGCCGAGCCAGAGCGCGATTACGGTCGTGTCGACACCGGCGTGGAGGAGCCGCATCGCCGCGGTGTGCCGCAGC
>NZ_JBKEAY010000180.1:0-4378 GCF_047972865.1 Microbacterium sp. | reverse complement strand
GCCGGCCGTGCAGCGCTCGCCGTTCAGGGAGAAGACGCCGAAGATGGTCGCGTCGATCGCGGCATCCAGGTCGGCGTCGGCGAACACGACCGCCGGGGATTTGCCGCCCAGCTCCATCGACAAGCCCTTGAGGTAGGGGGCGGCGTTTCCGAAGATGATCTGGCCGGTGCGGCTCTCGCCCGTGAACGAGATGAGCGGAACGTCCGGGTGCTTCACGAGCGCGTCGCCGGCGTCTTCACCGAGCCCGTTGACGAGGTTGAACACGCCCTGCGGCAGCCCCGCCTCCTCGAAGATGCCCGCCCACAGCGACGCGGACAGCGGCGTGAACTCGGCGGGCTTGAGGACGACAGTGTTGCCGGTGGCCAGCGCCGGGCCGAGCTTCCACGACTCCAGCATGAACGGCGTGTTCCACGGCGTGATGAGGCCCGCGACGCCGATGGGCTTGCGGTTGACGTAGTTGATCTGACGGCCCGGAACCTTGTAGGTGTCGTCGGCCTGCGCCACGATCAGGTCGGCGAAGAAGCGAAAGTTCTCCGCTGCGCGCCGGGCCTGGCCGAGCGCCTGCGTGATGGGAAGACCCGAGTCGAACGACTCCAGCTCGGCGAGGCGGGCGTCGCGCGACTCGACGATGTCGGCGATGCGGTGCAGGATGCGGGACCGCTCGCGCGGCAGCATCCGCGGCCACGGCCCCTCGTCGAACGCGCGCGTGGCGGCCTCGACCGCGCGGTCGATGTCGGCCTTCTTGCCGGCCGCGGCCTGCACGTAGACCTCGTTGGAGACGGGCTCGAGCACGTCGAACGTGTCGCCGTCGGTCGAGTCGACGAAGGCGCCGTCGATGTAGTGCTGGATGCGGGTCGGCAGATCCGCCGGCACGTGACGCTGGTCGAGAGCGGGTGTGGAATCGGTCATGATGCCTCCATATCGGTGGGGGAGTCGGGGTGGCGCGCATGCAGGAACGCGTCCAGCGTGCGCAACCGGTGAGTACGGGTGAACAGTTCGATCTCGACGGCGTCGCTGCCGCCTTCGATCATCGTGAGGAGCTGGTCGTGCTCTTCGACGGAGTGGCGGGGACGCCCCGGGATGAGTGCGAACGAGGTGTCGCGGACCCCGGCCAGGCGCGACCACGCCCGCTCGACGAGGTCGAGCACCTGCCCGTTGGGGCAGGACGCGTACAGCGCGGCGTGGAACTGCTGGTTCAGCTGCGTGTAGGTGTGCGCGTCGAAGTGCTCCAGCAGTCGGTGCATCCGCTCGTTGATCTCGGCGGCGCGGGCGAGGTCGCCGGCGGTCAGGTGGGGCGCGGCAAGACCCGTCGCGTACCCCTCCACGAGACTCAACGTCTGCATCGTGTGGACGTATTCGTCCTCGTCGACGACCGACACCCGGGCGCCGATGTTCTTCTCGAACGTGACCAGGCCCTCGGCCTCCAGCCGCCGGATCGCCTCGCGCACCGGTACGACGCTCATGCCGAGCTCGTTGGCGATCGTGCCCAGCACGAGTCGGTACCCCGGCACGAACTCGTGCCGGGTGATCCGCTCCCGGATCCAGTCGTAGGCGACCTGGGATTTGCTCCCGGTGAACGCCGCGTCGAGTGTCATCGTCCCGATCCGGCCTCGGCTTCGTAGCGTGCGCGCCACTGCGCGTTCATCGGGAACAGCCCGTCGACGGGGTGTCCCTCGGCGACGCGGTCGGCGATCCAGGCATCCTCGGTCTCCTGCGCGAGGGCGGCGTCGACGACCTCTTCGACCAGGGCGGGCGGGATGACGATGACGCCGTCGGCGTCGCCGACGAGCACGTCCCCGGGTTGCACGGTCGCGCCGCCGCACGCGACGGTGACGTCGACGTCCCACGGCACGTGCTTGCGTCCCAGGACGGCCGGGTGGGCGCCGGCGGTGTAGACCGGGATACCCACGGCCGCGACGGCTTGTTCGTCGCGCACGCCGCCGTCGGTGACGATGCCGGCCGCGCCGCGGGCGTGGGCGCGGATGGCGAGGATGTCGCCGAGCGTGCCCGAGCCGGTCTCGCCGCGCGCTTCGATGACGATGACCTGGCCGTCTGTCACGGCGTCGAACGCGCGCTTCTGCGCGTTGTATCCGCCGCCGTGCGACGCGAATAGATCCTCCCGGTTGGGGACGAACCGCAGCGTGGTGGCGGTGCCGATGAGCTTCGCGTTCGGGTGCAGCGGCCGCACACCGTCGATCGTGACGTTGTTCAATCCGCGCTTACGCAACTGCTGCGACAGTCCCGCGACCGGTGTCTTCTCGAGCTTCGCCCGCAGGTCGGGGTCGAGCCCGAGGTGGCGGCGCGCGGGAAGACCGGCCGCGTCGGCCGATCCCCAGGCCTCTTCGCGCTGTGTGTCGTCGACGGCGGGGAGCGATCCCAGCGCTTCGTCGTAGTGGGGTCCGTCGCCGGCGACGACGGTCGTCGTCAGGCGGCCCGAGGTGGCGCCGGTGGCGGGGGAGTCGACTTCCACCGTCACGACGTCGCCCGGGACGATCACCGACGAGCCGGCCGGTGTGCCGGTGAGGATGATGTCGCCGCGCTCCAGGGTGAAGTGCTGCGAGAGGTCGGCGACGTACTGGGCCAGCGGAAAGATCAGCCCGCCAGTGGTGTCGTCCTGTACGAGGGTGTCGCCCACCCAGGTGCGTACCCGCAGGGCGGCCGGGTCGACGGTGCGCGCGTCGATGAGCTCGGGGCCGATCGGCGTGAAGCCGTCGCCCCCCTTGGACCGGACGTTCGATCCCTTGTCGTTCGCGCGCAGATCGTAGAGGCCGAGGTCGTTGGAGGCGGTCACCCAGCCGACGTGGTCCCACGCGCTCTCGAGCGGAATGTTCCGCCCTTCGGTGCCGATGATGAGCGCGATCTCGCCCTCGAACGCGAGCAGTTCGGTACCGCGCGGGCGCACGATGGTGTCCCCCGAGGCGGCGACCGAGCTGGAGGCCTTGAAGAAGTACGACGGCTGCGCGGGCCGGCGCCCGCGCTGGGCGGCCCGCGACTCGTAGCTCAGGTGGACGGCGATGATCTTGCCGGGCCGGCAGGGCAGGGCGGCGAATCGCGAATCGGCGGCATCCGTGTGGTCGGTCATGAGCTCCCTCGCTCTTGCGCTGTGATATCCCTCTTGCGGTGTATCTGAAATCGTATATGATCGGTGGCCATCGGGCAACCCCCGAGTTCAGCCGGAAAACGGATGTCGATCCGACAAAGGAGTCCCTCCTGACCATGAGTACTACACCCTCACCGTCACCGCACGACGGATTCACTCCTACCGGGACCATCTCGTCGGCCACCGACCGTCGGCGCGTCGTCTTCGCCACGATCGTCGGCACGACCGTCGAGTGGTACGACTTCTTCATCTACGCCTTTGCGGCCGGGCTCGTGTTCGCAACGCTCTTCTTCGAGCCGGCCGGCCCCGGCATCGCAGCGCTGCTCTCGTATGCGACGGTCGGCATCAGCTTCCTGTTCCGTCCGCTCGGTGCGTTCATCGCCGGGTACCTCGGCGACCGCTACGGGCGTCGTATCGTGCTCATGCTGACCCTCATCCTGATGGGAGCGGCCACCACCCTCGTCGGCTTCCTCCCCACGTATGCCGCGATCGGCGCGGCAGCGCCGGTGATGCTCATCGTGCTGCGCATCGTGCAGGGGATCTCGGCCGGTGGCGAATGGGGCGGCGCCGTGCTCATGGCCGTCGAGCACGCCCCCCGCAATCGTCGCGGGCTGTACGGGGCCTCGCCCCAGATCGGCGTGCCGCTGGGTATGCTGCTGGCCTCCGGGGTGCTCGCCCTGGTGAGCATGCCGGGCGATGAGTTCTTCATGACGTGGGGATGGCGCATCCCGTTCTGGTCGTCGATCGTGCTCATCCTGGTCGGCTACTACGTCCGACGGAAGGTCGAGGAGAGCCCGGTGTTCACCGAGCTGGCCGAACGCGCCGAGACGGTCAAGAATCCGGTGGGCATGCTCTTGCGCCGCTTCTTCCCGTTGGTGGTCCTCGCCGCACTGATCTTCGCCGGCAACAACGCAGTGGGATACATGTCCACCGGCGGGTACATCCAGGGGTACACCGTGAACACCCTCGGCATGGACCGGCCGTCGGTGCTGTGGGCCGTGGCCGGCGCTGCGGTGTGTTGGCTCGCCTTCACCTGGCTCGGGGGCTGGATCAGCGACAAGATCGGGCGCCGAACCACCTACATCATCGGCTGGATCGCACTGCTCGTGGGCGTTGCGACCCTGTTCCCGCTCGTCAACACCGCCAACATCTGGCTCGTTCTCGCGGGGCTGGCGATCCTGACCGTCGGGCTCGGCCTCACCTACGGGCCGCAGGCCGCGTGGTACTCGGAGATGTTCGCCGCATCGATCCGGTTCTCGGGTGTTTCGATCTCGTACG
>NZ_JBKEAY010000162.1:0-40000 GCF_047972865.1 Microbacterium sp. | reverse complement strand
GGGGCGATGGCGATCGAGGTGTCGACGTGGCGCTCCATGCGTAGCGACAGGGTCTCCAAGCCCTGGATGAGCAGCCATGCGCTGTTCGGCGAGATGGCCGCGCCGAGGTCACGCAGCAACTGCACGCGCGCCTTGATGACGTAGGCCAGCCCGTCGCCGACGGCCGTCGTGTAGGACGCGCCGTGGTACGAGGGGTCGGGTTCGGTCAGCCCCGGGAACCTCTCGACGTTCTGCGACCAGGCGAACCGGCCGCCGTCGACGATCGCCCCGCCGAGCACCGTGCCGTGGCCGCCGAGGAACTTCGTCGCCGAGTACACGACGATGTCGGCACCGAACTCCAGCGGGCGGATCAGGTACGGGGTCGCGATCGTGTTGTCGACGATCAGCGGCAGGCCGTTCTCGTGCGCGATGTCGGCGACGGTCTGGATGTCGAGGATGTTGACTTTGGGGTTGCCGATCGTCTCGGCGAAGAACAGCTTCGTGTTCGGGCGCACCGCGGCCCGCCACTGCTCGGGGTCGTCCTGATCCTCCACGAAGGTGACCTCGATGCCGAGCTTGGCGAGCGTGTACTTGAACAGGTTGTAAGTGCCGCCGTAGATCGAACTCGACGCGACGAAGTGGTCGCCGGCCTCGGCGATGTTCAGGATCGCGAACGTCTCGGCCGACTGGCCCGACGCCACGACCAGGCCACCGGTGCCACCGTCCAGTGCTGCCAGCCGCTGCTCGACGACATCGGTGGTCGGGTTCATCAGCCGGGTGTAGATGTTGCCGAACTCCGCGAGGGCGAACAGGTTCGCCGCGTGGTCGGTGTCGTCGAAAACGTAGGACGTGGTCTGGTAGATCGGGGTGGCGCGCGACTTGGTGGTCGGGTCGGGGCTGGCTCCGGAGTGGATCTGCTTGGTTTCGAAGCGCCAGTTCGCGGTGTCGGTCATGTCGGTCCATCCTGGTGGGAGATCGGGTCGTGGCGCACGGCGGATGCCGTGATCCGCTCTTGACAGTACGAACTGCGTGCGTTGTCAACAAGACTCCGGAAATGTGTCGTAACACGCGGTCCGGCTACCGTGGGGTGATGACGACACGACGTGCGGTGGTGACCGGGGCGAGCTCGGGGATCGGGGAGGCAACGGCACGGGCGCTGAGCGCCACCGGCTGGGAGGTCGTCGGTGTCGCCCGGCGCGCCGACCGGCTGGCCGCGCTGGATGCCGAGATCGGCAGTGCGTCGTTCGCCGCCGACCTCACGCGCGACACCGACGTGGCCGCGCTCGTGGCGCACCTGGCCGCCACCGGCCCGGTGCATGCACTGGTGCACGTCGCCGGCGGCGCGCGGGGGACCGACCGGGTCGAGGACGGCATCCTGGACGACTGGCGGTGGATGTTCGAGGCGAACGCCGTCTCGGCGCAGCGGGTCACCGCGGCCCTGTTGCCGCTGCTGCGGGTCGCGGCGGCGGATGCCGGTCACGCCGACACGCTGTATCTGACCTCGACGGCGGCGCAGACCGCGTACCCTGGCGGCGCGGGCTATAACGCCGCGAAAGCCGCTGAGTCGATGCTCGTCGCCGCGCTGCGCCTGGAGCTCAACGGCGAACCGATCCGCGTCATGGAGGTCGCTCCCGGGCTCGTGCACACCCCCGAGTTCACGCTCAATCGGCTCGGCGGCGACCAGGCGGCCGCGGACAGGGTCTACGAGGGCGTCGAGCAGCCGCTGACGGCGGCCGATGTCGCCGACGTGATCGCGTACGCCCTGAACGCCCCCGGTCACGTCAACCTGGACCTGGTGACGATGCGACCGGTCGCACAGTCCGCTCAGTACCTGCTGGCCCGCGGCCCGCTCCGTCCCCGCACCCCGTGACCAGGCTCCGGCGGCACGTCAGTCGCTCGCGAAGGCGACCCGGGGGACGAACATGAGCAGCGCGGCGGCGACGAAACCGCCAGCGGCGCAGACGGCCCACACCGTCAGGTAGCCGCCCAGGGAGGCGGCGGTACTGCTCGCGACCGCTCCCGCACCGGCGGCGAGGACGACCCCGAACACCGCCGAGGAGAACGTCCCGCCGATGGTCTTGGTGGTGTTGGTGAGCGCCGAGGCGACCCCGGTCTGACCCACGGGCGCCGCGGCGGCCGCCGCGGCGGGCAGGGCGCCCACGAGCGCCCCGCAGCCGAGTCCGGCGATGGACAGGTTCGCGAGCACCTGCCACAGTTCCCGATGGAACGGCAGGAACAGCGCGTAGCCCACCCCGACCAGCAGTGCCGCCCCGATCAACACGACGCGGGGCCGGGCCCGTCGCGACGTGACCGCGAACAGCAGCGCGCCGACGATGAGCGACACCAGGTACACCCCGATCACGTTCGAGCGTGCGGTGGCGTCGAGCCCGAGGCCGTACCCGAGCGAAGGGTCGGTTCCCGCGTAGGTCGACAGCGGGCCCTGGGCGCCGAGCAGGCTGATCCCGATCAGGAAGGCCGTGGCCTGCACCGGCCACATCTCGGGACGGCGCAGCACCCGGATGTCCACGGCCGGGTCGTCGCGGCGCAGCTCGAACCGCACGAACCACACCAGCACCGCGATTCCCGCGACCAGGAGCACCAGCACCCACCACCAGGCCGATGGCCCCAGGTCGAGCTCGCCGATCATCCGCAGCCACGCCAGCGCGCCGGTGACCAGCAGCAGGCCCCACGCGAGAATGACGAAGCCCGCGCTGTCGAGGCGCCGTCCCGGCTCCGGCGTCGACTCGGGCACGAACAGCCAGATGACGATGGCGATGACGGTCACCGCGATCGCGGGCACCATCAGGGTCAGGGTGAGGTCTCCCGTGGCGGCGTAGAGGCGCCCCGCCGCGAGTGCTCCCGCGATGGCCCCCGCCTCCAGCCCGACGACGAGGAGCCCCGCTGCGCGGCGGGTCAGCGACACCCCGCGGTTCTGGCGCCTGCCGCGCTCGAAGATCAACGCGATCTCCAGCGGCAGCCAGACGACGTAGAACCCCTGCAGCGACCAGGCCGCCAGAAAGGTCCAGAACGAGTCCGCGAAGGCCAGCCACCAGCTCGCCCCCGCCGTGAGCACGGCCGCCGCCAGCAGGATCCGCTTGTGGCCGTACATGTCGCCGAGCTTGGCGAGCACCGGCAGCACGAGCGCCGACAACAGCAACTGGCCCGCCTCGAACCAGTTGACGTCGGAGTCGTGGACGCCCAGGTGCACGACGATGTCGCTGAACAGCGGCACGTAGTAGCCCTGCAGGATGCCGCTGACGACCTCCACCAGCATGAACCAGCCGATGAGGCTCGCGGTGATGCCGACCGCAGACGAGCGCAGAGACGGGGTCACAGGGTGAGCCTATCCGTGCCCTCACCGCCGAGATCGCCAGAACTGCGGTGATACCGCGGGCAGGGTCGCCGTCCGGGCAATCTCGACCGGGGCGGGGGCCTAGGGTGGTCAGGTGCACAGTGCGTGCGTGTGCGCGCGTGGCGACCGATGAGAGGACGAATGCCGGTGACCGCAGAACGAGAGACGCTCACCTGGGACGGGTTCGGCGAGGCGTGTCGAGCGCTGGCGCGGCGTGTCGTCGCCGACGGTTTCGTCCCCGACGTGGTCGTCGCCATCGCCCGCGGGGGTCTCTTACCGGCTGGAGCGATCTCGTACGGACTCGGCGTCAAGAACTGCGGTGCCCTCAACGTGGAGTTCTACACCGGTATCGGATCGGTGCTCGACGCGCCCGAGATCCTGCCCCCCGAGCTCGACCTCAGCTACCTGGAAGGCAAACGGGTGCTCCTGGTCGACGACGTCGCCGACAGCGGGCGCACCCTGGCCCTGGCGGTCGATCTGCTGGCCGAGCGCGGGGCCGTCGTCCGCTCAGCGACCATCTACAGCAAACCCGGCTCGATCGCCCGTCCGGACTACGTGTTCGCCGAAACCGACCGTTGGATCAACTTCCCGTGGTCGTTCCGCGGCAGCGTCATCGAGGAGGATGCCGGGTTGCCGGCATCCGCGTGACCGATGGCGATGTCGCTCGAAGAGCTGGCCGCGGCCGGACTGATCGACGCGGGGTGGGCGCGCGCGCTGGCACCCGTCGCGGGGGAGATCTCCGCGCTCGGCGACCGGCTCCGGGCCGAGACGGTGGCCGGCCGCGGCTACCTGCCCCAGGGCGACCGGGTGCTGCGGGCGTTCTCGGCCCCGCTGGATGCGGTGCGGGTGCTGATCGTCGGACAAGACCCGTACCCCACGCCGGGGCATCCGATCGGGCTGTCGTTCGCCGTGGAACAGCAGGTGCGGCCCTTGCCGCGGAGCCTCGCCAACATCTACCGGGAGCTGTCTGACGACCTCGGCATCCCGCCCGCGCCGCACGGCGACCTGTCGGCGTGGGCCGATCAAGGTGTCATGCTCCTCAACCGTGTGCTCACCGTGCGGCCGGGTGCGCCCGCCTCGCATCGCGGGTGGGGGTGGGAGGCGGTCACCGAGCACGCCATTCGCACTCTCGTGGAGCGCGACGCACCGCTGGTGGCGATTCTGTGGGGGCGGGATGCCGCGGGCCTGCGGCCGCTGCTGGGCGCCACCCCGGCGGTGGCGTCGCCGCATCCGTCGCCGCTGTCGGCGAGCCGCGGCTTCTTCGGGTCCCGCCCGTTCTCGCGGGTGAACCGGATGCTCGAGGACCTCGGCGCCGAGCCGATCGACTGGCGCGTCGAGCGGTGAGCGCCGCCGCGTAGGCTGTTCGCATGCTGGAGGAGGAGTACGAGCGCGACCGCCGCCGTCGCCCGCGCCACCTGCGCCGTGCCGCCGAGCCGGAACCCGGGTTCCGCTACGAGATCCGCCCCGCCCGCCGCGAAGACATGCCGCACGTCCGCGAGATCTACAACTACTACGTCACCAACTCCGTGGTCACGTTCGACGAGAAGCGCTGGACGCACGCGCAGTGGGTGCAGAAGTTCGACTACCTCCACAAACTGTCGCTGCCGTTTCTGGTGGCCGTCTCGCCCAGCGGGCAGATCCTCGGGTACGGCCTGGTCTCGCCCTGGACCGGCAAGAGCGGCTACCGCTACACGGTCGAGAACTCCGTCTACCTGGGTCACGCCGCCACCGGCAAGGGCCTGGGCCGGGCGCTCCTGCAGGCGCTGATCACGGCGTGCGAGCAGCTCGGCATCCGCGAGATGGTCGCCGTCATCAGTGACAAGGGCGCCGAAGGGTCGGTGGCACTGCACGAGAAACTCGGCTTCGTGGAGGTCGGGCGGATGGGACGGGTGGGGTTCAAGTTCGGGCGGTCGCTCGGCACGATCTACCTGCAGAAGTCGCTCACGCCGGCGAAGAAGCGCTCATTTCTCCGGCGGCGGGGCTGACTCCGGTCGTGTCCCGGAGGCGGCGGCGCGCACCGCGTCGATGAGCTCGCGCCACGGGCCCCGCACCTGCTGCTCGGGCAGGTCGGCCTGATGACGGTGGGCTCCCGCCCGCGCCGACACCGACCAGGTGAAACGGTCCGCGCCGGATGCCGGCACGGGCGCGTCGTCCCACGGGCAGCGGTCGATCAGCACGATCCAGGTGGAGCGCTCCTCCGGTTCGGGGGCGACCGCCCATTCCCGGGTGAGACCGGCGAACCCGCCGGTGCGCACGACGGTGACGGCCACCCGTTCGCGTCCGGTCTCGCCCCCGCCCTCGCCGTCGCCCTCGGTCTCGGCGTCCCCGCCGCCGACGGGTTCGGCCGGTTCCTCAGACTGTGGGCGCATCGTCGATCACTCCCACGCCGACCCAGGCCGCACGTGTCGCGGCGGCCTCCTCCGACGCCGCGCCGTAGAGCGTCTCGGCGGTGGTCACGGTCGCCGCGGCGAAACCGGCGAAATCCGGCCGCCCCGTCACGCCGCCCAGGAGGGTGTCGTACCAGATGCGACCCGCGCGCTCCCACGCGAAACCGCCCAGCGCCGTGGCAGTGAGGTGGAACGCCTTGTTCGGGATGCCGGAGTTGATGTGCACTCCGCCGCTGTCGGCCGTGGTCGAGACGTAGTCGCGCATGTGCGCCGGCTGCGGGTCGCTGCCGAGCACGTCGTCGTCATACGCGGTGCCGGGCGCGCTCATCGAGCGCAGCGCGACCCCGCTGACGGCGTCGGTGAAGATCCCCGCACCGATGAGCCAATCGGCGGCCTCGGCGGTGTGGCCGAGCCGGTGCTGCTCGGTGAGCACGCCGACAACGTCCGACACCGACTCGTTGAGCGCGCCGGACTGTCCGATGTACTCCATCCCGCCGGCGGCGTCGATGACGCCGTGTGCCAGCTCATGGGCGATGACGGTCACCGACCGGGTGAACCCCGTGAAGACCTCGCCGTCGCCGTCTCCGAACACCATCTGCACGCCGTCCCAGAACGCGTTGTCGTACGCGACGCCGAAGTGCACCGTGGCCAGCAGCGCCGCGCCCGCGCCGTCGATGGAGGACCGCTCGAACGCGTCCCACAGGAAACGATGCGTGTAGCCCAGGCCGTCGAACGCCTCGTCGACGGCGGTGTCGTCGGTGGGGGGATCGTCCTCACCGCGCACGCGCACACCGGGCAGCTCCTCACCGTTCTGCGCGTCCGAGATGACGCGTTCGGGGGCGGGCGAGGCCTCGAACACCAGCGAGTCGCCGTCGACGGTCACATCGATCAGCCCGCGGCCCGACCGGTAGACGCGCGGAATCGCCAGAGTGGCCCGGGCGGCCTCCGCGGCGCGCGCCAGGTGCGGTGCGTCGGTGGTGGCCAGTCGCGTCAGCAGGTACGGCGGGATGATCGCGTGCATGCGCGCAACGTTACCCACCCTGGGCGACATCGTCACCGCTGCGGCGCGATGACGGGGATGGATGCCAGCAGGCGGCGGGTGTAGGCGACCTGCGGTTCCAGGAGCACCTTCTCGGTCGGGCCCTCCTCGACGATCCGCCCGTCCTTCATCACCAGCACCTCGTCGCAGAGGTTCTGCACGACCCCGATGTCGTGTGAGACCAGCAGCAGGGTGAGTTCTTCGGTGCGGCGCAGTTCGCGCAGCAGGTCGAGGATCTGAGCCCGCACGGTCACGTCGAGCGCCGACATCGGTTCATCGCCCACGAGGATGCGCGGGCGATGCGCGATCGCCCGCGCCAGCGCGATCCGCTGACGTTGTCCGCCGGAGAACTCGTGCGGGTACCGGTCTGCCATCTCGGCATCCAGGCCCACCCGGGTGAGGACATCGCCCACGCGCGCGCGGTGGTCCCCTCCGACCCCCAGCGCCCACAGCGGCTCGGCCACGACCCGCCCCACACTCATCCTCGGGTCGAGCGACGCGTACGGGTCCTGGAACACGATGCCGGTCATCCGCCGCAGCCAGTGCAGATCACGGGCCCGGGCGCCGGCGTCCACGTCGCGGCCGTCGACGGTCACTGTCCCGGCGGTGGGGGAGTCCAGCCCCAGCAGCAGGCGCACCAGGGTCGACTTGCCGGAGCCGGATTCGCCGATGACTCCCACCGCGGTCCCGGTGCGGATGTCGACGTCGACGTCTTCCAGTGCCGTCGTCCACGCCGCCGGGCCGGACAGCCGGGTGCGCGGGGCGCGGAAGCGACGGGTGAGCCCGCGTCCGGTGATCAGCGCGTCGGTCATGTCATCCCTCCCGGACGCCAGACGGTCGCGGTGGCGTCGCGCAGCAGCCCCTGCGCGACCGTCGAGGCCGGGGCGGTGAGAATGTCCGACAGCGGCCCGTGCTCGACGACGCGGCCGTCGTCGAGCACGACCGCGTGCGTGGCCACCTGCGACAGCACCGCCAGGTCGTGGGTGATGAACACGAGCGACATCCCGTCATCGCGCACCAGGGTCGTGAGCAGTTCCAGGATCTCGGCCTGGATCGTGACGTCCAGCGCGGTGGTCGGTTCGTCCGCGATGAGCAGTCGCGGTCGGCACGCCAGGGCCATGCCGATCGCGACGCGTTGCCGTTGGCCCCCGGAGAGCTGATGCGGGTACCGGCGCACGATGGCTTGCGGGTTGCTCAACCGCATCCGCTCCGCTTCGGCGATCGCGCGCCGCGCCGCTTCCCGGCGGCCGACCCGTTCGTGGATGAGGATCGACTCGGCGATCTGGCGTCCCACGGTGCGGATCGGGTTGAGGGCGGTGCGCGGCTCCTGGAACACGATGCCGATCTCGTCGCCGCGCAGTTTCGCCAGCTCGGCGTCGCGCATTCCGATCAGCTCGGTCCCGTTCCATCGGATGCTGCCGTGGGCGCGTGCGCCATCGGGGAGCAGGCCCAGCAACGCCATCGCGGTGATCGACTTGCCCGACCCCGATTCGCCGATCAGGCCGAGGCGTGCACCGTCCGGCACCTGGAACGACACGCCGTCGACGATACGGCGCCCCGCGATCTCCACGACGAGGTCCTGCACCTCCAGACTCATGCGATCACCGCCGGGGTGCGCTCGCGGCTGTCGGCCGCCCGCCGCGACAGGGTGGGGTCGATGGCCTCGCGCAGCGCGTCGCCGAGGAGGTTCAGCCCCAGCACCGTGATCGCGATCACGACACCGGGCCACACGACCGCGAGCGGGTGCGCGGTGATGTAGGACTGCAGGTCGCCCAGCAGCACCCCCCAGCTGGGCTCGGTGATCGGCGCGCCGAAGCCGAGGTAGCTCAGGCCCGCTTCGGCGAGGACCGCGACGGCCATGCCCCACGAGAGCTGGACGACGAAGACCGGCGCCACGTTGGGCAGCAGGTGCCGCCAGAGGATCTGGAACCGGGTCAGCCCCGACGCGCGCGCCGCGATCACGAAGTCGCTGTGCAGCACCCGGCGCAGCTCCGGTCGGGTGACGCGCGCGACGTTGACGCCGAATCCGATGCCGACCGACACGATCACCACCAGCAGTGATCCGCCCCACACCGAGGACAGCATCATCGCGATCAGCAGCACCGGGAACGCCACGAGGATGTCCACCAGCACCGCCACCGATTCGCGCACCGCGCGGGTGGTGAGCGCGCCCAGGGCCGCCAGCGACAGCCCGATGGCGGTGGCCACCGCCCCGGCGCCCAGCGCCACCCACACCGTCGTGCGCGCGCCCGCCATGATCAGGCTGAGGATGTCGCGCCCCGAGTTGTCGGTGCCCAGCAGGTGCGGGATGCCGGGGCTCTGCCACCGTCCGGGGATGTCGACCTGGGCGGGATCGAACGGGGTCCACAACCACGAGACCAGCGCGGTCAGCCCCACGAGGACGACGACGCACAGCCCGAACCGGCCGGTGGCCACCGACCACAGGTTCGCGAGCCAGCGGGGGGCCCTCACGCCGCCTCCCGCTGCCGGGGATCGATGACGCGGTGGAGCAGATCGACCGCGAAACCGATGAGCAGCACGAGACCGGTCAGTGCCAGCAGCTCACCCTGCACTTTGGGTAGATCCCGCAGCCCCACGTCGGCGACCAGCATGCGCCCGATCCCGGGGAGGGTGAACAGCTGCTCGATGACGACGGCGCCGACGAGGATGCCGGCGATCTGCAAGCCCAGCACGCTGATGATCGACAGCCCGACGACGGGAAGCCCGTGCCGGATGAGGGCCCGGCCCCGGGTGAGGCCCTTCGCCGCGGCGGTGCGCACGTAGTCCTGCCCGATCGCCTGCAACGTGGCGCTGCGCACGAACCGCAGCAGCATGGCGCCCTCCACGACCCCGATGGTGAGGGCCGGCAGCAGCAGCGACTGGAACGCGCGTCCCGGCTCGGCCCACCCGGCGCGGGGGAACCCCTGGGCCGGGAACACGTCGAGCCAGACGGCGAAGACGACCACGAGCATCATCCCGGCCCACACCACCGGGATGGCGGCGACGGCCTGGGCGCCGATCGACAGTGCGGCACCGTCCGCGCGGCCGCGCCGCATCGCCGAGAGCACACCCAGCGGCAGCGCGATCAGCAGGGCGATCGCGAGCGCGATGAGTCCGAGCGGGACGGTGACCTGAGCCTTCTCGACGAGCTCGTCGATGACGGGTGTGCCGGTGCGCAACGAGACCCCCAGGTCACCGCGCACGACACCGGCCATCCAGTCGACGTACTGTGCGAGCGCCGGGCGGTCCAGCCCGAGCTGGACGCGCAGGGCGTCCACTTGCGCGGGAGTGGCGTTCGTCCCCGCGATCATCTGCGCGACGTCACCGGGGAGCACCCGCAGCGTCACGAAGATCAGCACGCTGGCCACGACGAGCCCCAGCAGGAGAAGGGCGAGCCGGGTCAGCGCGTACTGGATCACCCGTCGCTCTTGACCAACTGGGACAGGTTGATGCGCGAGTTGACGTTGTCGACGGGCATCCCGGAGACGTTCGTCGCGACGGCGATGACCGAGGACCAGTTGTAGAGCCAGTCGGCGGCCATGTCCTCGGACACGATCCGCGCCGCCTCGGCCAGCAGGGCGGCCGCCTGGGCGTCGTCGGTGGCCGAGAGGGACTGCTGGTACAGATCCTGCACCTGCGGGTTGTCGTAGGTGAAGTAGTAGTCCGGGTTGGCCCAGTTCTCGAAGTCGCGTGGCTCGGCGTGGTTGACCACGCTCAACTCGTAGTCCTTGTTGGTGTAGACGTCGGTGATCCAGGTGCCGAAGTCCACGGCGTTCACCTTCAACGTGATGCCCACCGCGTTGAGGTTCGACACCAGGATCTGCGGGACGGTGGTCTCGTAGGCGGCCGGGGTGGTGAGGGTCAGTTCCAGGTTCTCGGCGCCGGCGTCGGCCAGGAGCGCCCGAGCCGCATCCGGGTCGTACGAGATCACGTCGGAGAGGTCTTCGTAGCCGGGGTCGGGCTCCGGAATGGGGCCGTACAGGGTCTGCCCCGAACCGACCGCCTCGACGATCGCGTCGTGGTCGATCGCCCGGCGGACGGCCTCACGGACGCGCTTGTCGGCGAGGGGTCCCGAGGTGCTGTTCATGGCGAGCACGCTCTTGTCGGTGGCGCTGCCGACCTGCACCACGAAGTCGCCGGACGCCTCGGCCTGGGTGGCGAGGTTCGCCTCCAAACCGGTGATGATGTCGAGTTCGCCCGCGAGGGCCGCGTTGATGGCCGCCTGCTGTTCGGGGATGAAGGTGAAGACGACCTCGGCCACGCCGGCCGGCTCCCCCCAGTAGTCTTCGGTGCGGGTGAGGGTGATGCTGTCGCCCTGTTTCCACGAGGTCAGCGTGAACGGTCCGGTGCCGTTGGCCTCGGTCTCGTAGGCGATGTCGTCGTTGCGTTTGAACACGAGTCCGGCCCGGCCGGTGAGGTTCCACAGCAACGACGAGTCGGGTTCGGACAGGGTGAGGGTGATGGTCTGACCCTCGAAGTCAAAGGAGTCCACCCGGTCGAGGCGGGCGGAGTCGCTCCACGCGGGCGTCTCCTGCCGGGTGCGCAGCGACCACACCACGTCGCGCGCGGTCAGTTCGCTGCCGTCGTCGAACGTGACGCCCTCGCGCAGCGTGAAGGTGTAGGTGAGGTTGTCGTCGCTGACGGTGTAGTCCTCGGCGAGAGACGGCACGATCTCCCCGTCGGCGGTGCGGGCCAGCAACCCCTGGTAGACGTTGTCGATCAGGATCTGGTCCAGCGCGACCCCGGCGGTCTGACGGATGTCGAGGTTGCCCGGTTCCAGGGCCAGCCGGATCGAGACGCTCGCGTCCGGGTCGGGCTCGCTCACGACCGTGGTGGGCGCGGGGTCGGCGGAGGACGTGCACCCCGACAGGGCGAGGGTGCCGACGGTCAGCAGCGCCACGGCGGCGAGGGCGGTACGGCGGAACATGTGCTCGGGTTGTCCTTTCGCGGGGGCAAAGCGGATTCGCGCGCGACCGCCTTGCACACGGTGGTGCGGGTTACAGCCTAGGCGTCTGGGCGCCCGCCCGCGGCATCGGTCGTCATGAAGCGTCAACAGCGGCGTCGGGGGAGGCGAGCCGGGCCACGAGGCGCCCGAGGGCGACGGGCTGCTCCTCCTGCACGTTGTGACCGCTGTCGAACTCGACGACGGTCGCGTGGGGGACCCGCCGCACGAACTCGTCCCGGTGGGCCTCGGTGACGAACCCCCGGGTGCCGCGCACCAGCGTGATGGGGCAGCGGACGCCGGTGAGGTCGTCCCAGCCGTCGGATCTCGGCCGCGGCGGCGTGCCGTCGTCGCCGTGTGCGGCGAGCCGGGCCGCCAGGTGCGCGAAGTGGTGTTTCCACTCCACGCGTCCGTCCGTACGGATCCGTGAATTGTGGAACACGCCGCGGGTGGCCGCGGCGCGGTCGCCGCCCAGGCCGAACGCCAGCGCGCGGTCGACCAGTTCGTCGCGCGTGGCCCAATCGGTGGGCCCGGCGAAGAACTCGCGCAGCGAGGCCGCCCCCGAGCCCGATGTGGCCCCGGGGGTGATGTCCACGATCACCAGGGCGTCGGCAAGGGCCGGGTTCTCGGCGGCCAGGGCGGCCGCAGTCAGCCCGCCCAGCGAGTGACCGACCACGAGGAGTCGCTCCGGTGCCCACGCGGCCAGGGCCTCGGCAATGTCGGGGGACAGGACGCGCGGGGCGTAGTCGGCGTCGTCGCGCCACGACGAGTCACCGTGCCCGGCGAGGTCCACCGCGAGCGCGGGAACCCCGGCCGCGAGGACGGTGACGTCCCAGGTGTGGGCGTTCAGGCCCGCGCCGTGGAGGAAGACGACCCGCGGCGGGGCATCGCCGTAGCGCAGGGCGCTGAGGGTCCGCCCGCAGGAAAGCCGGTGCGTGAGCCGCTGCACGACCGGGATGCCCGACACGCCGATGCCGGCCGCTTGACCGGAAAGGAACTGAAACTCGTCCACCCGGACCATTGTGCCCGATCATAGGCTTACGTCATGAGTGAGGAACGCCGGGTCCATCTGTCCCGCTCCGCGCGGGTCGCCTACGAAGCACTGGACGTGTTCTCGCGGACCGTCGGTACGTTCGCCGCGGAAGCGGGCATCGACGACCGCCTGAAGGAACTGGTGCTGCTGTACGCCTCACAGCTCAACGGGTGCGCCTACTGTGTGCGACTGCACACCGACCGTGCGCTCAAGGCCGGGCTCACCGCGGACGAGCTGACCCAGACCGCGACGTGGCGGGAATCGGGCGTGTTCAGCGCGCGCGAACGGGCGGCACTCGAGCTGACCGAGCGGTACGTGCGGATCCACGAGGGCGGGGTGCCGGACGAGGTCTACGACCGGGTGGGAGGCGTGCTGACCGAACCGGAGTACGTCGGCGTGAGCTGGCTGCTGGTGTCGATCAACGCCTTCAACCGGGTCGCGATCGCCGGGCGGTACCCGGTGCCGCCGCGCGGCGGAGGCGCCGCGGCGAAGTGAGCGCCGTGCGCGTCGACGGGGTCCTCAACTTCCGCGACGCGGGCGGGATGCCTGCCGGCGCCGGGTCGATCCGTGCCGGTGTCGTGTTCCGCTCCGGTCATCTCGCCCGGGTGCAGCCGGGCGGGGTTCGGGTGCTGCAGGAGCTGGGCATCCGCCGCATCGTCGACCTGCGCGACGACCTCGAGGTCGCTGCGTTGCCGACCCCGCCGCCACTGCGGGAGCTTGCACTGCGCGCCCCGGTGTTCGCCGGCTCGATGGAGTCCTTCCTCGCGCAGGACCACACCTTGGCAGAGGTGTACCGGCGTATGGTCGACGACTCCGGTCCACGGCTGGTCGCCGCCGTGCGTGCACTCACGCAGGACTGGCCGGCTCTGATCCACTGCACCGCGGGGAAGGACCGCACCGGTGTCGCGATCGCCCTGGCGCTGAGCGCCGCGGGCGCCGATCTGGACGCCGTCGTCGCCGACTACGCCCGGAGCGAGTCCTCGTTGCCGCCGGCTCGCCATGCCCAGGTGCGTGACTACCTGCGGCGCACCTACCCGGGCTCCCGGCACGCGGAAGAGCTCGCCGTCTGCTCGCCGGCACCGGTCATGCGACGGCTGCTGGGCGACGTCACGGAGCGCTTCGGGGGAGTGCCCGCCTACCTGATCGCGCACGGGATGGCCGGCGACGAGGTGGACGACCTGCGCCGCATCCTGTGGTCGGGTCCGGTGCCGTCACCGGGCCGGTGAGCGGTCCGAGGACGGAAACAGCGCGGCCGTCAGCGCGAGGGCCACGCCCGCGCCGATCAGTTGCGCTGCGAGGAACGGCACCAGCGAAGCGGGGGCGATGCCGGCGAACGTGTCGGTGAAGACGCGCCCGATCGTGACGGCGGGGTTGGCGAACGACGTCGAACTGGTGAACCAGTAGGCCGCGCCGATGTAGGCGCCGACCGCCGCCGCGATGACCGGGGCCGGGCGGCCGGTGCGGCTCAGTCCCTGCACGATCAGCACGAGCCCGGCGGTGGCGACGACCTCGGCCAGGAAGGTGGCGGGGGTGGCGCGGTCGGTGGCCGAGATCGCCGTCGGGGTGGCGAACATCGCGTTGGCGAGCACCGAGCCGCCGATCCCGCCGACGACCTGGGCCGGCAGATACACCCACAGGTCGCGCGCCGGTAAGCCCGCGCCGCGGCCCAGGAGGGTGTCGGCGAGCGAGACGACGGGGTTGAAGTGCGCGCCGGAGACCGGGGCGAGCAGCAGGATGAGCACGCCGAGGCCGAGTGCGGTCGCGATGCTGTTCTCGAGCAGCCGCAGCCCGGTGTCGGCGGACAGCCGCTCGGCGGCGATCCCGGAGCCGACGACGACGGCGACCAGCATCCCGGTGCCGAGCACTTCGGCGAGGGCCCGCCGCCACAGCGGTTGCCCGGTCACGTCCGCGGGATCGGGCGGCCGTGGGGGAGCAGGTCGGCGACCAGGGTCTCGATCCGGGAGCGGATCTCATCGCGGATGGGGCGGACCGCCTCGATGCCCTGGCCGGCGGGGTCGTCGAGCTGCCAGTCCTCGTAGCGTTTCCCGGGGAAGATCGGGCAGGCGTCCCCGCATCCCATCGTGATCACGACATCGGACTCGCGCACGGCGTCGACGGTGAGTAGCTTCGGGGTGCCGGCGGCGATGTCGATGCCGTCCTCGGCCATCGCGGTCACGGCGACCGGGTTGATCTGCTCCTTCGGCGCGGAACCGGCCGACAGCACCTCGATGCGGTCTCCCGCGAGGTGCTGCAGGTAGCCGGCGGCCATCTGCGACCGGCCGGCGTTGTGGACGCAGACGAACAGGACGGTGGGATTGTCGCTCATGGCGGGTCTCGCTTCCTCTCTCGACAAAGCATAGACAAATATCTATGAGTCTCGGAGCGGTGTGCCGATCAGTTCGACGAGCAGCTCCCGCACCCGCCGGTCGATGTCGTCGCGGATCCGCCGGATGACGCTCATCGGCTGGCCGGCCGGGTCGGCGAGGTCCCAGTCCAGGTAGCGGCGGCCGGGATGGACCGGGCAGGCATCGCCGCAGCCCATCGTCACCACGACATCCGCGGTCTTCACGGCGTCGTCGGTGAGCGGCTTGGGAAACTCCCCGCCGAGGGGAACGCCGATCTCATCGAGGACGGTCACGATCGCCTCGCGGACGTCGCCCGCCGGTGCCGATCCCGCGGTGCGCACGACCACCTTGTCGCCGGCGAGCTGCCGAAGGATGCCCGCGGCCAGTTGCGAACGACCGGCGTTGTGGACGCACACGAACAGTACCGAGGGGATATCGACGGTGCCGGCCGTGGTGCGGTGCAGGTCGTCGAGGCGCGCTGCCGCGAACGCGGCGGTGCGGGAGGCGAGGAGGGTCGCGGCGCCGCGGCCGGCGAGCAGCGCGCGGGAATCGCTGACGTAGCGCGCGATCGTCTCGCGGCTGAAGACGCCCTGGTAGCGAGCGGCGAGATCGTCCACCACGCGGTCCCAGTCCGGCTCCGCCGGCGCGGCGGCCGGGGAGCCGAGGAAGGCCGCCACGCGCGCGGCTTCGTCGGGGTTGATCGAGTACCAGACGCGTCTGCCTTCCGGTTCGCGGGTCACCAGCCCCTCGGCGTGCAGTGCGGCCATGTGGTGGCTCACGGTGGGTTGGCGCAGCCCGAGTTGGTCCGCGAGCCGGCTCACCATGGCCCGCCCGCCCTCCGCGTGGCGGATCAGCCGGACCATCCGAGCGCGCGTGGGATCGGCGAGAACCGCCAGCGCGGGAGTGTCCACCGGCGATTCCATAGACCGAAGTCTATCTGCGGTGGGGAGGCCGGCGCAGAAGTTAGGCATGCCTACCCTTGCGGATATACTGGACCGGTGACCTCCACCGTACTCCCCGCGACGAGCCGACGGGCCGCCCGCCGCGAACGCGTGCAGTACCTGGTCGCGGCCGACGAGACCTCGCTGCCCGAACTCGAAGCACTCCTGGTCACGCTGCCGCTGTGCGCCACGGGCCGCGCGTTCGTCGAGGTGCCGGACGTCGCCTGGATCGCGCCGCTCGCCGCGCCGCCACGGATGACCGTGGCCTGGCTGGACCGGTCGCGCCGGACCGGCGAGCCCGGCAGCGGCCGCGGATGCCGCCCGGGGCAGGCCCTGGCCCGGGCTGTCGCCGGCTGGGCCGAGGAGATGCTGTGCGTCGCGGGCGACACCACGCGCGTCCACCTGCTGGGCGGCTACCTCGGCTCGGCGGACATCTTCGAGCACCTCACGACCGTAGGCGTCCCCGCGTCAGCGATCGCGGCTCCGGTGCGGTTCGGCCTGACCGTCGTCTGAGCGCCCCGGGCGTCGCGACACATAGTTGCCGTCTTCGAGCCCCGCGAGGACCTCGAACCGGTTCGTGAGCGGATTGCGCCCGGCGAGGAGGTACAGCAACGGCAGCAGCATCCCGTACCGCCGCCACTGGCGAGCGTGCTCCGCCTCGTGGCGCAGCACGGCCGCGGTGACCGGCGCGGCGCCGGTCAGATAGCACCGGCCGACGCAGACACCGCCGCGGCCGAACGTCCATGAGGGCATGCCGGTGAACACCCACAGGTCGCCGCGCCGGCATACGCGACCGGTCGACCACAACGATCCCCACGCCCACCCCACGGCGGTGCCCCACCAGAAGCCGAGGCGGCTCACCGGTGAGTCGAGCAGCACACCCGGCAGCAGCCGGTCGAGGCGCTCGCCGCGCGCCACCGCCCTCGCCGCGCGCTGCTCCCAGCCGATCGGCGGTCGTCTCACGCGAGCGCCGCCACGATGCGCAACAGCGCGCCGAGGTCGTCCACCGCCACCTGCGCTGTCGCGGGCGCGAACCCGCACAGCGACGCGCCCACCAGGGGCAGCTGTGCGCGGACCTGGGCGATGGCCGCCGTCAGCTGCGCGACCGTCATCCCGAACGGGACGCTGTCGGTGACCCCGGCGATCTCCGCCGGATCGAGCACGTCGACGTCGACGTGGACGAACACCGCGTCGGCGCCGGTGGCGCGGACGGCGGCCACCAGGGTGTCGGCGTCCGCCTCGGCGGGAACCAGGCGCAGGCCGGTGTCGGCGGCGAACTGCTCTTCGGCGGCATCCAGCGACCGCGCGCCGGCCAGCACGATGCGCTCCGGCGGCACCGGGTGCTCGGCGGCGAGCGGTCCGTCACCGGTCACGGCGCGCAACGCCATGCCCCCGAACGCCCCCGATGACGAGGATGCTGCGGAGTGCAGGCCGCCGTGCGCGTCGAACCAGAGCACGGCCGTGGCCGGGTGGCGTCGCGCGGCATCCGAAACGGCAGCGACGGCGACCCCGCAGTCACCGCCGACGACGATGGCGGGGTTGTCGCGCAGCGCCTCGGTCAGCTCGTCCCGGACGCGGCGCAGGGAACTGTACCGGCGGATGCCGCTCTCCAGCGGCTCACCCGCCTCGACCGGCACGTCGAGCACGGTGCACGCCGACCGGGGCAGGTCCCCGGCGATCGCCTCGGCGCCGGAGGCGAGCAGCATGGCGCGTGTGGCGGGGGAGCCCTGCCACTGCGGGACGACGACGAAGCGGGCCACGGGCACGTCCTTTCTCGAAGCGACCTCGCGGCGCCGGATCCCTCGATCCGACGCCGCGAACCGGATGGTTCCGGCGCGGTTACTGACCGATCGCCGGAGCGGACGACCCGCCCGCCTTCAGCGCGGCCAGGCGCGCTTCGACCTCGGTGAGCTCTCCCACGTCCTCCAGGGCGTTGAACTGCGCATCCAGGGTGGACGCGGCCAGTTCCTGCTTGCCGGCGGCGAGCGCCTCCTGGCGGCGCACCTTGTCCTCGAATCGGCCCAGTTCGCTCGTGGGGTCGAGAACATCGATGGATTTGACGGCGTCGTGCACCTTGTTCTGGGCCTCGGCGGTCTTCGCGCGGGCGAGCAGCTCGGAGCGCTTGGACTTGAGCTGCTCCAGCTTCTGCTTCATGCCGTTGAGGCCGTCCTTGAGCTTGTCGACGACCTCGCCCTGGGTCTCGATCGACGGGCCGATCGCCTTCGCCTCGTTCTCCTCGCTGATCTGGCGCTGCAGCGCGATCTTGGCGAGGTTGTCGAACTTGTCGGCGTCGGCGGTGTTGCCCGCCGTGCGCAGCTCGTCGGCCTTGCGGCTGGCGGCGAGGGCCTTGCTGCCCCACTCCGCGGCGGATTTGAGGTCCTCTTCGTGGTCGCGCTCCAGCAGGCGCAGGTTGCCGATCGTCTCGGCGATCGCCGCCTCGGCGTCGGCGATGTTGTTGGTGTAGTCGCGCACGAGCTGGTCGAGCATCTTCTGCGGGTCTTCCGCGGCGTCGATGAGCGCGTTGATGTTCGCCTTCACCAGGGTGGAGATGCGACCGAAAATGGACTGCTTTGCCATCGGGTTTCCTTTCATCGGGACGTTCCTCGTTGTGTGGTCTGTGTCGTGCCGGTCAGAAGCGGCCCCCTCCTCGCCGGGAGCGGGTGCCGCCGCCGCCGAAGCTTCCCGGACTGAACCCGCCGCCACCGCGGGACGAGGACGAGCCGCCCCCGCCGAACATGCCTCCCCCGCCGCCGCCGCGCGAGCCGCCCCCCAGGAGCGAATTGATGACGATGCCGCCCAGGATCGCGCCCATCATGTTGCCGCCGCCTTGTTGCTGGCCTCCGCCGAACATGCCGCCCCCCGAGAAGGCGCCCACGTCGGCCTGGGCGTGCTGCGTGGCCTGCTCGGCGAGCTGTCCCGCGCGCTGAGCCAGGCTGAGCGCCTGGGTGGGGTCGCTCTGGCTCAGCGAACGGGCCTGGACCAGGGTCGAGCCGGCTTCGGCGAGGCGGGTGCGGGCGGTGGCGCCCACCGCGCCACGCCGGGAGGTGATGAAGTTCTCCGCCGCCGACACCTGTGCGCCCACCTGCATGAGCGTCTGGTCGAGCACTTGCCGGGCGCGTTCGGCCTGTTGCTGGGCGGTGCGCACTCCGGCGATCGCGGCGTCGATCTCGGTGTTGACCCGTTCCAGCGCCTGCAGCGTCACGAGCGGCCGCTTCGCGGCACCGCTGAGGTTCTGACGGGCGACGTTCACCTGCTGCGCGGTGGCGGCCACGATCGGCGCGAGCGTGCCGGACGGGTCGGGGAGGGCGCCGGCGGTCGCGAGGTCCTTCTCCAGGTCGGCGATGAGCGCGACGGCGCTCTGCTCGCCGGCGGCGAGGTCGTCGCCGAGGGAGTCGACGGCCTCCTCCAGCAGACGTGCCTGGTCGACGGCCTCTTCGGCGGCGCGGATTCCGACGGCGGCGGCGGCGCCGTCGCCGGCCGCGAGGGCCTGCTGCGCCGAGGTGAGCTGGGTGTCGGCGAACTCGAGTCGGGAGGTCGCCTGCGACGGGTTGTCGGCGACGGTGGCCAGCGCCTCCGGCGCGTAGCTGCCCTGCAGGTTCGTCAAGCGCGCCTGAGCCCGTCGCACTCCGGTCAGGACGGTCGTGCGCAGTTCCTGGACGCGGGCGAGAGCCTCGGGGGCGTTCTGCTCCAACTGGCGCAGTTCGTCGAACGCGGCGGCCTTCGCGTCGAGCTCATCGCTGGCCGTTTCGCACAGGCGCAGGATCTCGGTGTTCCATTCGCGCTGCTGCGCCTCGGTGTCCTCGATGCCGTCGTCGAGCTGCTGTTGCAGGGCGAACGCGGTGTCCAGGCTCTCCTTGGCGTGGGCGAGCACGGTGGCGAACTCCGCGGTCGCCGACTCTCCGAACTGGGCGCTCGCGAACCCGAGTTCCTGCTCGCTGGTCTTGATCGCGTCGTCGGTCTGGACCAGCGCGGATGCCGCGCGTCGCGCCAGCTGATCGAGCGGTTCTGCCGGGGCGGCCGTTGCCCCCGCCGTGCCGGCGCGTGCGCGTCGGCGTCGGATCAGCACGATCGCGACGATGATCCCCCCCACGACGAGGATGCCGAGGAGGATCAGGAGTGCGCTGCCGCCCGAGCCGCCGATTCCGCCGGCGACGGCATCCTGCAGCCCGTCCGCGGCGGCAATGGCGCCACCCGCCCAGTCGCCGGAGGTGAGTTGCGGTTGGATGCGGTTCTGCTCGATGGTGGCGAGCTGGTCCTCACTGACCGGGCCGCTGGAGTCGCCGGAGAGGTAGTACTGCCGCCCCTCGGTGGCGATGGCGAGGAGGTACTGGTTGGGTCCGAGACCGTTGATCGACGCGGTCTGATTCGCCCACTCGGCCGGGTCGGCCGGGTCGGAGAAGTCGTCGACGTAGACGACCCAGAGGTCCACGTCGGTGTCGTCGCTGAGTGCGATCAGACGGTCCTGTACGGTCTGTTCGGCACCGGTGTCGAGCACGTCGGACTGGTCGACGAACCGGTTCTCGTCCAGAGAGATCGGACCGGTCGCCAGTGCGGCACTGGTCGCCCCCACGACCATCAGTGCCGCAGCCGCCAGCGCAAGTCCCCATCGGCGGCGCATCGGGTCCACCCTTCGTTGCCGGAGCTCATTCTCGTTAGCGAGTCTATGCGCCCGCCGACACGGGGCAAGCCAACCCCGGCGGGCGCGTGTTCAGCGGACGAAGCGCGACCACCGGTGCCGCTCGTGCGCGCCCGCCGCGCCTTCTCGATCGATCGACAGCCAGTTCGCGTTTCCATCGCACTCCGGGTCCCAACCGAGCGCGCGTTCGACCTCACTGCGGGTCGGGCTGTCACCGTGCGTGATGACGAGCACCTTCGGCAGCTCGTGGCCGTCGAACGACTCGCGGAGCATCTTGTTGACGGGTGCGTCACGGAAGGAGTAGCCGACGATGAGCCAATGCGTGCTGCCTCGCAGCGCCGTGCCGAACATCTCGTACGGCAGGCGAAACGGCGTCGCTTCCACGGCGGTCGCCTTGTCATGTTGCGTCGTGAGCACGACATCCGGCCGGGCGCTGCAGTTGCCGTCGCGGACCGCCCGCCACAGTTCGGGTGTCACACGGTCGCGACTGATCTTCAGGTGCGTCCCCGTGCCGTCGTCCCAGTACGCCAGCGAGCCGTGCAGGTGGAGCAGCCGCACGCGATGGGTCGCCGGGAAGTCGTCGGCGCACTGCCGCAGCGGGTATCCGGCGATCGACCAGTCGTGGGCGATCGTCAGCTCGCCCCCGAGCTGGCCGTGACCCATGTCGGCGACCTCGTCCTTGCACTCGCGCAGCAGCGACGCCAGCAGCAATGTGTCGTAGTTGAGGTTTCCGAACGACACGTCGCCCGTGAACTCGGTCACGATCGCTCGGACGAACTCCCGGAGGGCGCCGCTGCTCTCCTCGTTCGCGCGGGACCGCTCGGCGATCACCTCGAGCGCGTGCGACACACCGCTGTCGCGGACGCGTTCGGCGAACCGCGCGGTGCGGCGAATCGCCTGCTGCAGCTCATCGTCGTCCCTCTGTCCGGTCGCGGCGGAGAGGACCTCCAGCAGTTCGAGGTTGCGTCGTTCGGCATCGAAGGCGCCCAGCAGCACCTCGAAGTCGCCGTCGCTGCCGGCGCCGTCGGGCAGGGCGCGGTCGGCGATGCCGCGCATGGCGACGGACACGTCGTCTCCATCGGACTCGCCGATCCGCGCCACGACCTCCGTCGTGATGGAGCGCAGTGTCATCTGGTTGTTGACCGAGATGGACAGCCCGTTGCCCACCAATGCGGCCACGTGTGTGTCGGACATGGCACCCCCGTGCGATTCGAACCCTGACCCCATCGTTGCACGGGAGGGCGGCCCATCGGCGGGTCGCTGGCGCGTCGGGCCGTCGGCGCGGCAGGGGGCGGCTAAGCTCGCCGACTCGGAGGTCTCACGATGGACGATCGATACGGCACCGATGTGCTCGCCCCCGGATGGCGGGAGGCGGGCCGTCGACAGACACCGACGGTTCCGGCGGATGCGGGCCTGGTGGTAGAAGTCGCCGGGGACGGATTCTGTGGCGCCGTCGTCGCGGTCCAGGTGGGGCTCGTCGAACTGGAGGACCGCGCCGGCCGGCGCCGGTCGTTCCCGTTCGGGCCCGGCTTCCTCATCGACGGCGAGGTGGTCGAGCTGGTCGCGCCGACGCGGAAGGCGCCGGTGGGGCGCGCCCGGACCGCGTCGGGGTCGTTCGCGGCGCCGCAGCAGCGGGCGCGGGTGGCCCGGGCATCCCGCATCCTGGTCGAGGGGCGCCACGACGCGGAGCTGGTGGAGAAGGTGTGGGGCGCGGACCTGCGTGTCGAGGGCGTCGTCGTCGAATACCTGCAGGGGGTGGACCTGCTCGCCGAGGTGCTCCGCGACGATCCGCCGTCCGCGCAGCGCCGGTACGGCGTGCTGGTGGACCACCTGGTGCCCGGCTCGAAGGAGTCACGCCTGGCCGAGCAGGCGGTGCGCGGACCGCACGGACAGTACCTGAAGGTCGTCGGGCATCCGTACGTCGACGTGTGGGAGTGCGTGCGCCCCGCGGCACTCGGGATCACGGCGTGGCCGCAGGTGCCGCGCGGCGTGGAGTGGAAGGTCGGCGTGAGCCGCGCGCTCGGCTGGCCCGCCGCCGACCAGACCGACCTCGCCGGGAACTGGCAGCGCATCCTCGCGGCGGTGCGCACGTACCGTGACCTCGACCCGGCGCTGCTGGGCCGCGTCGAAGAGCTCATCGACTTCGTGACCGCCCCCTGACCTGGCCCCGGCGCGCAGAATTCCGTCTCCATCCGCGGATGAGGCCCGGGCGGCGCGAGCGGCGCGAGCGGCACACCGAATACTGAACCGGGTTCGCGGCCGGTGACCGGCTGGGTAGCCTGGGGGGATGCCCGATCCCGACGACGGTCCCCGCCGATTCCGTGACCGCCCGGTGTCGTTCGTGCGCCGCAGCGGCCGGATGAGCGACGGGCAGGAGCGCGCCTGGAGTGAGCTGGCCGACCGCTACCTGGTGCCGGTGGAGCGGGATGCGGCAGCCACCAGCATCCGGCCCGGCACGACGGTCGATCCGGTCGCGCTCTTCGGCAGGACGGCCCCGCTGACGGTGGAGATCGGCTCCGGGCAGGGGCACGCGATCGTGCACGCGGCCACGACGCGCCCGGGAGAGGACCATCTCGCCGTCGAGGTGTTTCGCGCCGGCCTGGCACGCACGATGCTCGACGCCGATCGTGCCGGGGTGGACAATCTGCGGCTCGTCGAGGGCAACGCCCCCGAGGTGCTGGAGCACCTGCTGCCGGAGGGATCGGTCGACGAGGTGTGGATCTTCTTCCCCGACCCGTGGCACAAGTCACGCCACCACAAGCGCCGGTTGATCGCGCCCGACTTCCCGCCGCTGGCGGCCCGCGCCCTGCGCGACGGCGGCCGGCTGCGGCTCGCGACCGACTGGCAGGACTATGCGGTGCAGATGCGCGAGGTCCTGGCGGATGCCGCGGACTTCCGTGCCGGGTTCGAGGGGGAGTGGGCGCCGCGGTACGAAGGCCGGGTCATGACCGCGTTCGAGCGCAAAGGGTTGGCGAAAGGGCGTGAGATCCGCGATCTCACCTACGTGCGCACGCCGCGCCGATGATGCGTTCCGGGGCGCCCGATCGTCCGGTCGTGTCGGCGGGCACGATCCCGGCGCTCCTGGTGTGTCTGGCGGCGCCGGCCCTGTTCGTTCTCCGGTTGCCGTGGCTGGGCTGGGTGCTGCTGGCGGCGGGTGTCGCCGTGGCGTTGCTGCGGGAGCGGCGCGCCGCGGTGGCGGCGGCGCCGTCGCTGACGCGGGATCTGGTGTTGATCGGGGCGGGGTTACTGATCGTCAACACCATCGATCTGAAAGCGGAGCTCGACAACGCGGCGATGCTGCGGTTCACGCTGGCGCTCGGCGGTGCGGTCGTTGTGCCGTACGTCGTGTCGCGGTTCGGGTTCCGTGACCGGGCGATCCGGTTTCCGTGGCGCGGCGGCGGCCGGTGGAGCGGGTTCCAGTGGGTGTGGCTGGTGGCGGTGCTGCTGTTGGCGTGGCTGATCCTGCCGTTCTACTTCATCACGTCGGGGGTGTATCAGAACTGGCCCGTCGTCGACACGCCCGACCTCGTCGCCCGGCTGTTCGTCGGGGTGGGCGCCGTCGGCATCTGGGACGAGCTGTTCTTCATCTGCACCTGCTTCGCGCTGCTGCGCCGCCACTTCGCGGACGCCGCGGCGAACGTGCTGCAGGCGATCGTGTTCGTGTCGTTCCTGTGGGAGCTCGGTTACCAGTCTTGGGGTCCGGTGCTGACCATCCCGTTCGCGCTGCTGCAGGGCTACATCTTCCTGCGCACCCGTTCGCTCGGCTACGTCGTGACGGTGCACCTCTTGTTCGACGCGGTGGTGTTCGCGGTGCTCGTGCACGCGCACAATCCCGGGGTGCTGGATGCGGTCTTCCTGGTCTCACCGTGAGCGCGATGTCCCCCGGAGGGCGCGCCGTCGTCGCTAGGATCGAACCACAACGTGGAGGAGGTCGCCGTGGTCATTGTTTTCTCGCTGCTGTTCCTACTGGGGTTCTACCTGTTCGGGCTGGCGTTCAACATTCCGGAGTGGGGCGGGCTGATCTTCGCCGCGGGCATTCTGTCGGTCACCCTCGCACTGGCGATCCCGGTCCACTTCGCGCGAAAGTAGCGACGGCACGCGCGGTCCCCCGTGAGGCTGGCGTGCGCCGCCAGACCGTGGTGCTGCCGGGCATCGCGGCGCTTCGCACCGTGTCGGGTGCGGTCATCGCGCGAAGCGAGCGCGGCAGGCGCGTGGAAGCAGCTTCAGACATCACACACTGTGTGCCCCCGACAGGAATCGAACCTGCGACCTTTGGTACCGGAAACCAACGCTCTATCCCCTGAGCTACGGAGGCATGCCTCCGGTGGTGCGGAGGCGTACCGACCGAGGATATCACCGCGCGGCGGCTATCCGATCCCCCACGGCGTGCCGGAGCCCTCGCAGCGTGCGAGGATACTTCGGTGCACCGCATCCTGACCGCCGAACTCGACCTGGATCTGGGGGGATCGGTCGACCTCATTCTGCAGATATCCGCGGCCCATCCCGCGCCGATCGTCCACGAAGAACTCATGATCCGCGACGGCGATCGGGTCTACACGCCGACCGAGATCGTGGACCAGACGGGTAGCCGGCTGCATCGGGTGTCCTGCGACGCCGGAGGCCTCAGCATCCGCTACCGCGCGATCGTCGACGGCGCCGTCGCCCCCCGCATGACCAGCGACCTGGAGGCGATCACGTACCTGCGACCGAGCCGGTACTGCCAAGCCGACGAGGTATTCGCGCAGGCACGTCGCCAGTTCGGCGGGCTGCAGGGGCTCGACCTGATCACCGCGGTCGGTGATTTCGTCGCATCCTCGACCACCTACACCCCGGGGCTCAGCCACGGCACCGACTCGGCGGTGACGACGCTCATGACCGGCCAGGGCGTCTGCCGCGACTACGCCCACGTCGTGATCGCGCTGCTGCGGGCGATGGACGTGCCGGCCCGCTACGCGGCCTGCTACGCCCCGGGCCTGCGCCCGATGGACTTCCACGCCGTCGCGGAAGCGTACGTCGATGGGCAGTGGTACGTCATCGACGCCACCCGGCTGGCCCACCGCGCCTCCCTGGTGCGCATCGCGACCGGTCGGGATGCCGCCGACTGCGCCTTCGTCAGCTACTACGGCGGCGAGCTGGCGCTGCGCCACCTGGCCGTCGACGCCGTGCTGTCCCCCGCATCCACCCCCACCACCATCCCCACCGCATCCGCCCCGACGCCTGCCCCCACCACCCCCCTCGCCCCCGACGACCCCGCCGCCCTGGTCCAGCTCGCCTGACCGCCACGCGCCCGCCTCACCCCCGCGAGCCCGCAGCGGCGGTATCGAGACAGTGCGGATAACCCACGGTCTCGATCACGCGGCTGTAGTCTCGCGGTCCGGGGGGGGTGGGGAGCGGGGAGCGGGCGGGGCGACCGTAGACTTGGGGGGCTATGAACCCGGATGCTCTCTCTGAAGCGCTGCTCGCCGTCATCGTCCCGCTCGCCGAAGCGCGACGCGCCGGTTCCGGCGCGGGCCTGACCGCGGCCGACCTCGTGCTGGACCGGCCGAAGAACCGCGACCACGGCGACTGGGCCTCCAACGCCGCGCTGAAGCTCGCCAAGACCGTGGGCGCCAGCCCGAGGGAGTTCGCCGCCGAGATCGCCGCGGGCCTGGAGCACGTCGACGGGGTCGCCAGCGTCGAGATCGCCGGCCCCGGTTTCATCAACATCCGGCTCGACGCCGCCGCCGCGGGCGCCCTCGCCCGCACGATCGTGAAGGCCGGCGCGTCGTTCGGCACCAACGATACCCAGCGCGGCAACACCATAGACCTCGAGTTCGTCAGCGCGAACCCGACCGGGCCGATGCACATCGGGCACACCCGGTGGGCTGCCCTCGGCGACGCGATCGCCCGGTTGCTGCTGGCCAGCGGCGCGACCCTGGTGCGCGAGTTCTACGTCAATGACGCCGGCGCGCAGATGGACCGCTTCGGGCGCTCGGTGCTGGCCGCCATCATGGGCGAACCGACTCCCGAGGACGGCTACCCCGGGTCGTACATCGACGACCTCGCCCAGCGCGTCCTGGCCACGCATCCCGACTTCCTCGGCCGCGACCTCGCTGAGCGGGAACGCCTCGCGCGCGACACGGCCTACGAGCTGCAGCTCGGCGACCTGCAGGCCTCGCTGGCGAAGTTCAACGTGCACTTCGACGTGTGGTTCAGTGAGCGCGAGCTGCACGCCCGCGGGGCCGACGGCGGGCCGAGCCTGGTCGATGAGGCCGTCGACCGCCTCCGTCAGCAGGGCCACGTCTTCGACGACGAGGGTGCCGTGTGGGTGCGCACGACCGACTTCGGCGACGACAAGGACCGGGTCATCCGCCGCTCCAACGGCGAGTACACCTACTTCGCCGCGGATGCCGCGTATTACCTCAACAAGGGCGACCGTGGCTTCGCGCACAAGATCTACCTGCTCGGCGCCGACCACCACGGGTACGTACACCGGCTGAAGGCCCTCGCCGGTGCCGCCGGCGACGACCCCGACCGCGACATCGAGGTCCTGATCGGCCAACTCGTGTCGATCAACGGTGCGCGGCTGTCCAAGCGCGCCGGCAACATCATCGAGCTCGACGACCTGCGCGATTGGCTCGGCACCGACGCGCTGCGGTACTCGCTGGAGCGCTACCCGGCCGACTCCCCGCTCACCCTCGACCCCGAGATCCTGCGTCGTCGCACCAACGACAACCCCGTGTTCTACGTGCAGTACGCGCACGCCCGCACCCACAACGTCGCCCGCAATGCCGCCGACTCCGGCGTCGCCCGCGACGCGTTCGCCCCCGAACTGCTCGACCACGAGACCGAGTCTGCGCTGCTGGGTGCGCTGCAGGAGTTTCCGCGACTGGTGGCCTTCGCCGCCGAGTTGCGCGAACCGCACCGCGTCGCCCGATACCTGGAAGAACTCGCCGGGCTGTACCACCGCTGGTACGACACCTGCCGGGTGACGCCGCTCGGCGACGAACCGGTCACCGACCTGCACCGCACCCGGCTGTGGCTCAACGACGCCACCGGCCAGGTGCTGCGCAACGGCCTCGACCTGCTCGGCGTGAGCGCACCCGAGCGGATGTGACGTGACAGGCGACGGGCAGCATGACCGAGCGGATGCGGGGAACTCGCGTCCCGACGCCTTCCCGACTGTGCCGCTGCCCGCCCCAGGGGAGCCCACCTCGGGCACGGCCGGATCCCCAGCGGAGGTGCGCACACCGCGGCGCCGCCGCTGGCCGTGGCTGGTCGCGGCGGGCGCAGCCGCGGTACTGCTGGTGGCTGGCATCCTGATCGCCGAGCAACTGGCCCGGTCGGCGACGGTCTCGACCATCAGATCGGCGATCATCGCCCAGGTGGGACTGCCCGCAGACCAGCAACTCGATGTTCAGGTGGGCGGATTCGTGCTGCCCCAACTGATCGGCGGCACCCTCGACGACGTGCACATCTCGGCGGACGAGGTGACGTTCGGCGACCTCACCGCCGACATTCAGGTCCGTGCGACCGGGTCCCGATCCGCGGCGATGTTGCCGTCGAGTCCGCTCGCGCGCGCGTCGAACTCGATCAGGAACAACTCAGGATGCTGTTGGCGCACGTGGATGGCATCCCGGTGGACACCGTGACGATCGACGGTGACACCGTCGGGCTGACCGCCGAGCTCGATCTGCTGCTGACGACGGTCGCGGTCGGACTCACCCTGGACGCGACGGTGTCCGACGGCGACCTCGTCCTCTCGCCCGACGGGCTGCAGGTGGGCGGAATCGAGCTCTCCGCGGAGGCGCTCTTGGAACAGTTCGGTCCGCTCGCGAACTCCGTGCTCGGATCGTGGACGGTCTGCGTCGCGGATCGCATCCCGGCCGGGCTGGCGCTCGAGGACGTGACGGTGGCCGACGGACATGTCGTCGCCGACCTCGTGATCGACGGAGCCATCATCACTGACGCCGAACTGCGGCAGCCGGGGGTGTGTGGCTAGGGCGGCGGCATTCCCCGTGGTGCGGGATTGCTGCCGTGCGAGCGTCAGGGCAGCGGGTCGAGCGCCCAGGAGGTGCGCCGCACACCGTCCCACAGTTCGCGCAGCCTCCCGACCATGTCGACGCTGCGGTCCAGCGACCACTGCAGCTGCAGGCCGTCCGTCGTCGCCATGATCACGTCGGCGACGGATTCCGGTTGCACCTGCGGCCCGACCTCCCCGTTGCGCTGGGCGACGATGACCGCCCGCGACAGGGCCGCACGGATGCGGTTGTATCGATCGACGAAGAAGTCCCGGGACGGATGCCCGGGAGCGCTGGCTTCGGCGGAATACTCGATGAACAACTGCACCAGCCCCGGGACGGTCGCGTTGTGCTCGACGAGTTTCACGTACATGGCGAACGTGGGTTCGACCTCGTCGAACATGGCGGCATCGCGCTCATCGCGTTCACGCAGCACCTGTTCGTACAGTGCCTCGCGCGAGCCGAAGTAGTGCACCAGTCCCGCGTGGGAAAGCCCCGCGGCCTCGGCGATCTCACGTATCGCGGCTTTTCGGCATCCGAGCCGAGCGATGACCCCCAACGCTGCGGTGAGAATCTCCTCTCGTTTCGCAATACCCTTCGCGTACGGCCCCGTCGGTGACATGATTCAAGCGTATTCGACGCTGTGACACAGGGATCGGAAAGGCGTCGGTGCCGGACGCAGGCCCGGCACCGACAAGGTCAGCTGACCCTCTTTATCGGGAAGATGACGAGTGCTCCGACGATGGCGGCGATGGCGCACACCGAGAACCACAAGCCGTAGTTGCTGCCGGTCGGATCGCCGACATAGACGAGGATTCCGCCGATCACTGGTGCGAGCGTCTGCGGAAGGGCGTTGGCGATGTTGAACACCCCCAGGTCCTTGCCGGAGTCATCCGGGTTGGGGAGCACGTCGACGACCAGCGCGAGGTCGACGCCGACGTAGATGCCCCAGGCGAGTCCGAGGAACGCTTCGAGCACGTAGAAGCTGGCAACGTCACCGACGAAGATCAGACCGAACGTGCCGACCGCGAATAGTGCCGTCGACGCCCACACGAACACCTTGCGGCGCCCGAGCTTGTCGGACAGCCATCCGGCGAGGAAGCTCGTCGGGACGAGGACCGCGGTGAAGATCAACACACTGATCGTGATCACCGACGGCACATCGGCTTCCGGAACCTCAAGGTAGTTCAGCAGGTAGAAGAACCGGAAGGCGATGAAACCGAAGCTCGCGAAGGTGATGAGGAATCGCGACCACCACGCCAGAGCGAAGTCCGGGTACGTGGCCGGGTTCACCCAGAACGTCTCCCACCAGTCGCGGAACGTTGCACTCGGGGGCTTGGCGGGCAGCACACGGTCGGGGAGGACGAACGCGAAGACGATCATCACACCGAGCGAAAGCACCGCCGGGCCGGCGAACATGAGCAGCAACTGGTCGGCGAACCTCTCTGCGACGAACGTTCCGCCGAGCACACCGACGTTCTGGGCGATGCCGAGCGCGGCGGCGATCTTTCCTCGCTGGAACTTCGGCACCTGGTCGGCAATGGTCGCAATGAACGGCGCGAGGGTCATGTTGGCCCCCAGCTGCGCGATCGCCCACCCGACCGTGGCCCACAGCAGGTCAGGTGCGATGCCCATCACGGCGAGTCCGACGAGCATGATGACCGAACCCAGCACGAGCCAGATCCGGCGGCGGCCCCACTTGCTCGTCGTTCGATCGGAGAGGCGACCGAACACGACGTTGGCGACCGTGGCGAACAGCGCGCCGACGCCGCCGAGGACGGCCCCCGCACCCGTGGCGCCGTTGGCGTCGATGGCGCCGGCGTGGACCAGGTCCTGGATCTTGATGCCGATGCCGACGATCGCCGGGCCGAGGAGCGCGACGAAGAAGACGAACTGCGCAATGATCAGCCAGACGATGTACCCGGCCTTCGCAGGGGTGGTCGGTTCGCTCAACCAGTGGTGTTCGCGGGACGCTGCCGTCGCCCCGGTCGTGCCCGACGGCGTGCCTGCGGCCGAGCCGCTCGATGTGGTCATTCCTGCCTCCATTGGCCGGACTAGCTTTTTTTTTGGGGGGGGGAGAGACCCGATCGCGTCGTCCGCGCACGGACCATCTCACGCGGAAAACCTAGCCCCATATGGGTTTGGTGACAACTCTGAAGCGGGCAGAGATTCTTGTCATGTCCGAGTGCCGCCATCGCTTCTTGCTCCGAGAAACCTTGGCGTCTATGGTTTTTGTCACGCTGCAGTCGATCAGCGTCCACTTCCTACCTGTTTCGGAGAGTCCCTTGGAGTTCCCGCCCCGCCCCATTTTCGTCGACGCCGAGACGCTCACCCTCACGGAGAAGGCATCGCTGACCAGCGGCGCCGACTTCTGGACGCTGAAGAGCGTGGACCGGGCCGGCATCCCCTCGGTCATGGTTACCGATGGTCCGCACGGGTTGCGCAAGCAGCGTGTCGGCGGTGACCACCTCGGGCTGGGCGACAGCGTCCCCGCGACCTGTTTCCCGCCCGCCGTTGGTCTGAGCGCGACCTTTGACCCCGCCCTCGCTGAGCGCGTCGGTGAAGCGCTCGGAATCGAGTCCGCGATCGAGGATGTCGCGGTGATCCTGGGGCCGGGGATCAACATCAAGCGTTCGCCGCTGTGCGGGCGCAACTTCGAGTACATGTCCGAAGATCCGATCGTCTCCGCGCGGATGGGGGCGGGCCTGGTGCGCGGCATCCAGTCCCGCGGTGTCGGCGCCTCGTTGAAGCACTTCGCCGTGAACAACCAGGAGACCGAACGTGTGCGTGTGTCGGCAGACGTCGATCCGCGTACTCTGCGCGAGATCTACCTGCGCGCATTCGAGTACGTGATCAAGGCCACCCAGCCGTGGACGGTGATGTGCTCGTACAACCGGATCAACGGCGTCTACGCATCGGAGGATCCCTGGCTGCTGACCGAGGTGCTGCGCGACGACTGGGGGTTCGAGGGTCTTGTCGTCTCGGACTGGGGCGCCGTCAATGAGCGGGTCCGTGGGCTCCCGGCCGGCCTCGACCTCGAAATGCCCGGCAGTGGTGGGCGGACGGACGCGGAAATCGTCGCCGCGGTCCGTGACGGCCGCCTCGGGGAGGGAGCCGTGGACCTGGCTGCCCAGCGGGTCATCGACCTGGTGCGCAAGGCGCTGGCCCGCCCCGCGGCATCCGGCCCGCTCGACGTCGACGCCCACCACGATTTGGCCCGTGAGGTCGCCGGGCGTGCTCTGGTGCTTCTCAAGAACGAAGGGGACCTGCTCCCGCTGACGCCGGCGCACCGCGTTGCGGTGGTCGGGGAGTTCGCCCGCACGCCGCGCTACCAGGGTGCGGGGTCTTCCCAGATCAACCCCACTCGACTGGACACCGCACTGGACGCGATTCGCGCAGCAGCGTCCGGCGAGGTTGCGTTCGCCCCGGGTTTCGCGCTCGGCGGGGCCGCCGACGCGGCCGACGACGTTCTGCGCGAGGAGGCGGTCGCGACGGCCCGTGACGCCGAGGTCGTCATCGCGTTCCTCGGTGTGCCGGCCGCGGAGGAATCGGAGGGTTTTGACCGCGCCGACATCGACCTGCCCGCCGCGCAGCTGGCAATGCTCGATGCGGTGCTCGCCGTCAACCCGAACGTCGTGGTGGTCCTGTCCAACGGCGGGGTCGTTGCGCTGCCGTTCGCCGATCGCGTACCGGCGATCGTGGAAGGTTGGCTGCTCGGTCAGGCAGGGGGATGTGCGACCGCTGACGTGCTGTACGGGACGGTCAATCCCTCCGGACGGCTCGCGGAGTCCATTCCGCACCGCCTGGAGGACACCGCCGCATTCGGGAACTTCCCCGGGGAGTTCGGACACGTCGCCTACGGCGAGGGGATCCTGGTCGGCTACCGCTGGTTCGACGCGCGCGACATCGATGTGCGCTACCCGTTCGGCCACGGATTGTCGTACACAACGTTCGCGTACGGGCAGGCAACCGCGTCGCTGCGCGACGACGGCGACGTCATGGTGTCGATACCGGTCACCAACACGGGGCAGCGTGCCGGACATGAAGTCGTCCAGGTCTACACGGGGTTGCCCGGAAGTCGCGTGCAGCGAGCCCCGCGTGAGTTGAAGGCATTCGAGGCTGTGTTGCTGGAGCCCGGTGAGACCGCTGTGGTCGAGCTCACCGTCCATCGCTTGGACCTGGCGTACTGGGATGTGCCGCTGGATCGGTGGGTGGTCGAGAGCGGGACCTATTCGTTCGATGTCGGCGCGTCCAGCCGTGACCTGCGCACCAGTACGGTCCTGTCGATCACGGGGGACCCGCATCCTGCGCCGCCGTTGACGTTGGATTCGACGTTCGAGGACATGCTCGCCCACCCGGTGGCCGCGCCCCTGCTGACTGCTGCGGTCGCCGACGCTCTTCCCGGCGGCGTCGCCGACCCGGTGTTCCGGTTGATGGCCAACTTCCCTGTCGGCCGTCTGTCGGACATGCCGCTGCCACGGGAAGTCGTCGACGACCTGATCGCTCGCGGCAACGTCGTCTAGGTGTAGGCGTCGCGCGGCCGTGAACGCTGCGGCGGTGGTGCGCGGTGCGTGTCGGGGTGGGCGGGTCGGGGCGCGCTGCTCCGGGACGTGGCGCGTCACGGAACGCGGGGCCGGGCACCCCGTGCCATAGACTGAACAACCAACCGGGCGTGGCCACTCCGCCCCGCATTCCGCTCCTTCCCGATTGGTGCCTCCTGTTGTCTGAGTCCCGCCCGCTCGTGCCGGAGTGGCTCGTCACACCGGACGACGCCAACGCACTCCCCGACGGCGTGTGGCCCGGGTCGGCTGCGCGCGGCGACAACGGCGTGCTCGCGCTCGGGGGCGTTCCCGCAACCGACTTGCGCGACAGGTTCGGCACCCCGCTCTACGTCGTGGACGAGCCCGGCGTCCGGCACCGCGCTCGCCGGGTGCGTGCGGCGTTCGCCGCCGCCGCCGCCCGCCACGGCACGCGCGCTCGCGTGTACTACGCGGGCAAGGCGTTCTTGTGCACCGAGGTGGTGCGCTGGGTGACCGACGAGGGCCTCGGCGTCGACGTCGCCACCGGCGGCGAACTCGCCGTGGCGCTGGCCGCCGGCGCCGACCCCGCCCGCCTCGGCATGCACGGCAACAACAAGTCGGTCGCCGAACTGACGCAGGCGGTGGATGCCGGAGTCGCCTCGATCGTGGTCGACAGTGCGATCGAGGTGGAACGGCTCGCCGCCATCGCCGACCGGCGGGATGTCGTGCAGCCGGTGCTGGTGCGCATCGTGACCGGCGTGCACGCCGAGACCCATGATTTCCTGGCCACCGCGCACGAGGACCAGAAGTTCGGGTTCGCGCTGGCCGATGCCCCCGCGATCGTCGCGCGCATCCGCGAGCTGCCCTCCGTGGAGTTCGCCGGACTGCACTGCCACATCGGATCGCAGATCTTCGGCACCGCCGGGTTCGAGCAGTCCGCGTCCCGCATGGTCGATCTGTGCGCGCAGCTTCTCGAGGACGGTCCGGTGCCGACCCTGAACCTCGGTGGCGGCTTCGGCATCGCCTACACTTCGGTCGACGATCCGACGCCGATCGACGCGCTCGCGGAGGGCATCGTGGCAGGGGTGGCCCGTGAGTGCGAAGTGCGCGGCATCCCGGTCCCCGCACTCGCCTTCGAACCCGGTCGCGCCGTCGTCGGGCGCGCGGGCGTCACGCTGTACGAGGTCGGCACCGTCAAGCCCGTGCGGGTCTCCGACGATCTGCAGCGCCGGTACGTCGCCGTCGACGGCGGCATGAGCGACAACCCCCGTACCGCGCTCTACGCCGCCCACTACAGCGCGCGCATCGCGTCGCGCATCTCCGACGCCGACCCCGAGCTCGCGCGCGTCGTCGGCAAGCACTGCGAGTCCGGCGACATCGTCGTCGATGCCGAGTACCTGCCCGGTGACATCGCGCCCGGAGACCTGCTGGCCGTGCCGGCCACCGGTGCGTACTGCTTCTCGCTCGCGAACACCTACAACTACGTCCCGCGGCCCCCGGTCGTCGCGGTCGGGGGCGGACAGGCGCGCATCATCGTGCGCGGCGAGACCATCGACGACCTGCTCGCCCGCGACGTGGGGCTGGCAGCCCCGACCACGGAGGACACCCCATGACCGATTACCGCCGCCTCCGCGTGGCGCTGCTGGGCGCGGGAGCCGTCGGCTCCCAGGTCGCCGACCTGCTGCGCAAGCACGCCGACGAACTCGCCGACCGTGCCGGCGCCGCCCTCGACGTCGTCGGCATCGCCGTGCGCGACGTCGATGCGCCCCGTGAGGCCGACCTGCCCGCCGACCTGTTCACGACCGACCCCGAACCGCTCCTGGTCGGCTCCGACATCGTGATCGAGCTGATCGGCGGCATCGAGCCGGCCCGCACCTACATTCTGCAGGCGCTGGGCGCCGGCGCCGACGTGGTCACCGCGAACAAGGCGCTGCTGGCCACGCACGGGCGCGAGATCTTCGAGGCCGCCGACCAGGTGGGCGCGTCGGTCTACTACGAGGCAGCCGCGGCGGGGGCGATCCCGATCATCCGCCCGCTGCGCGATTCGCTGGCCGGCGACCGCGTCCAGCGCATCATGGGCAGCGTCAACGGCACCACCAATTACATCCTCGACCGCATGGACCGGGAGGGGTCGGAGTTCGCCGACGTGCTCGCCGACGCGCAGGCGCTCGGCTACGCCGAGGCGGACCCCACCGCCGACGTCGAGGGGTACGACGCCGCCCAGAAGGCCGCGATCCTGGCGAGTCTCGCTTTCCACACGGCGGTTCCGCTCGACGCCGTGCACCGCGAAGGCATCACCCACATCGACAAACAGATGATGGATGCCGCCAAGCACGCCGGGTTCGTCATCAAGCTCCTCGCGGTGTGCGAGCGGCTGGAAGGCGCTCCTCGCTATCCGTCCGATCCCGGAGCGCTCACGGAGGCCGAGGGCGAGTCGATCTCGGTGCGTGTCTACCCGGCTCTCGTTCCCCGCGACCACCCGCTCGCGAGCGTGCACGGCGCGAACAACGCGGTGTTCGTCGAAGCCGAAGCGGCCGGGAGCCTCATGTTCTACGGCGCCGGTGCCGGTGGTGTGCAGACCGCCTCAGCGGTGCTCGGCGACGTCGTCTCGGCTGCACGTCGGCACATCGCCGGGGGCGTCGGTGTGGGGGAGTCCACGCGGGCGAACCTGCCGGTCGTGCCGATCGGCCGGGTGACCACGAGCTACCAGATCACGCTCGAAGTCGATGACCGGCCCGGCGTGCTGGCCACCGTCGCCGGAATCCTCAGCGAGGGACGCGTATCGATCGCGACCGTGGAGCAGACCATCGTGGCCGAAGCCAACGGGCACCCGGGCCGGGCCCGCATCGTCATCGGCACCCACCGAGCCGTCGAGCAGGACCTCAGCGACACCGTCGATCGCCTCGCCGCCAGCGGCGTCGTCGACCGGGTCGTCTCGGTGCTGCGCGTGGAAGGAGACTGACATGACACATCTCTGGCGCGGAGTGCTCCGCGAATACGCCGACCGGCTGGGCGTCACCGACGCCTCGACGGTGGTCACCCTGGGAGAGGGCGGCACCCCGCTCATCCCGGCGCCCTCGCTGTCGCAGATGACGGGGGCCGATGTCCACGTCAAGTTCGAGGGAATGAACCCCACCGGATCGTTCAAGGATCGCGGGATGACGGTGGCGCTCTCGCGCGCGGTCGAACACGGCGCGAAGGCCGTCATCTGTGCCTCCACCGGCAACACGTCGGCATCCGCGGCCGCCTACGCGGCGCACGCGGGGATCACCGCCGCCGTGCTCGTGCCGGAGGGCAAGATCGCGATGGGCAAGCTCAGCCAGGCCGTGGCCCACGGCGGCACGCTCATCCAGATCCGCGGCAACTTCGACCACTGCCTCGAGATCGCCCGCGAACTCGCCGAGAACTACCCCGTGCACCTGGTCAACTCGGTCAACCCCGACCGCATCGAGGGGCAGAAGACCGCCGCCTACGAGATCGTCTCGCAGTTGGGCGATGCCCCCGACTTCCACCTGATCCCGGTCGGCAACGCCGGCAACTACACCGCCTACTCGCGTGGCTACCGCGAAGAGGTGGCGCGCGGCGCCGCCACGCGCCTGCCGCGGATGTTCGGCTTCCAGGCGGAGGGCTCGGCGCCGCTCGTGCGCGGCGAGGTCGTCACCGACCCCGAGACGATCGCATCGGCGATCCGCATCGGCAACCCGGCGTCGTGGGAGCTCGCCCTCGAGGCCCGCGACGCGACCGACGGCTGGTTCGGCGCGATCGACGACACCCGCATCCTGGCAGCACAGAAACTCCTGGCCGCGACCGTCGGGGTGTTCGTCGAACCGGCGTCGGCCATCAGCGTCGCCGGACTGCTCGATCGCGCCGAAGCGGGCATGATCCCCGCCGGCGCGAAGATCGTGCTCACCGTCACCGGCCACGGGCTGAAGGACCCGCAGTGGGCGCTGCGCGCGGCCGACGGCAGCGACGTGCAGCCGACCGTCGTGGATGCCACCACGAGCGAGGTCGCCGCCGTGCTCGGCCTGGCACGGTCCTGACGATGCCGCCTGTGCCCGCCGGCCGCACGGTGTCCGTGCGCGTGCCCGCCACGAGCGCGAACCTCGGCCCGGGCTTTGACACGCTGGGTCTCGCCCTCAGCGTGTACGACGAGCTGACGGTGACGACGTTGCCCGAGCCGGGCCTTGCCATCCACGTGACCGGCGAGGGGGCCGGGCACGTCCCGACCGACGAATCCCATCTCGTGGTGCGTGCCATGGCGTACGCGTTCGAGGCCTTCGGGCGGCAACTCCCGGGCATCCGGTTGGTGGCTCGCAACAGCATCCCGCACGGTCGTGGCATGGGCTCCTCCGGCGCGGCGGTCGTCGCGGGTCTGCTGGCGGCGAAGGGTCTGCTCGAGGACGACGTCGCGATCGGCGACGGCACCCTGCTGCGCCTGGCCACCGAGCTGGAGGGTCACCCCGACAACGTCGCGCCCGCGCTGTTCGGCGGACTGACCATCGCGTGGATGGGCGACGACGGCCCGCAGTCCAAGAAGCTGCAGGTGCACCGCGGTGTCTCGCCGCTGGTGTTCGTCCCGGACTTCACGATGTCCACGAGCGTGGCGCGGGGGCTGGCACCCGCGCAGGTCACGCGCGAGGATGCCGTCTTCAACGTGTCGCGGTCCGCGCTGCTCATCGCCGCGCTGACGCAGAGCCCGGAACTGCTCCTGGCCGCCACCGAGGACAAACTCCACCAGTCGTACCGCGCCGCGGCGATGCCCGCGACCGACGCGCTGGTGCGCGCGCTGCGCGCCGAGGGGCTTGCGGCGGTCGTGTCCGGAGCGGGGCCGAGCGTCCTGGTGCTGGCCGACGGGCCGGGGCAGCGGCTGGTGGCCGCGCAGATCGCCGCGGACCTGACCGACACCCCCTGGCAACCGCTCATGCTGGCCGTTGACGTCAGGGGTGGTACAGTAAAAAACGACATGGGGGGTTCCACGCCGTAAGCGTGAATCTGGCCTCCATCGCACATCTGCGAACCACTGCATAACCACCCGCTCCCGCATCCGGACCGACGCCCGGGTGTCCGCGAGCATCCGGTCGGCGTCGGGTGGACGACGCCACTGCGGTGTGAACGTATCCACCGTTTCCACGAAGGAGAACTCATGGAGTCCATCTCCGATACCCAGTCCGACAGTGCGGAAGCCCCGGTCATCGAGGCTCCCGTCAGCGACGCCAAGGGCACCGCCGCCCCGGCTGCGGAGTCCGCCGAGACGCCCGAGCCGGCGAAGGCGCCGCGCAAGCGTGCACCCCGCCGGGCCAAGAGCACCGACGCGGCCGACGCGGCGACCGAAGCGCCGGCTGAGACGGCGGCCGAGGCGGCCGAGCCCGCTCCCGTGAAGAAGACGCGCAGCCGGGCCAAGAAGCCCGCCGAGACGGCCGACGCCGGGGACGATGCCCCGTCCGCCTCCGACGCGAAGCCCACCGGCGGCGCGACCTCTGCCGATGACGCAACCAGTGCCGGCAAGGCCAAGAGCTCCGATGCCGCCAAGGATGCCGATGCCGCCGCGCCGTCTACGTCCGACGAGGGCGAGTCGCCGAAGAGCACGAGCGGCCGGGCCTCGTCGAAGGCGAGCACGTCCGCCGCCGACCCGGCCCCGGACCAGCCGGCCGCCGAGTCGTCGTCGGCGGATGCCGGCACCGAGGTCGCGAAGGATGCCGCGGACGGCGGCTCGGACGACAAGTCCGACGGCGAGCCGGCCAGCCGCAGTCGCAGTCGCAACCGCAACCGCAACCGCAACCGCAACAAGGGCGACGGCGGCCAGAACCAGGGTGGCCAGAGTCAGGGCGGTCAGAACCAGGGCGGCAACCAGAACCAGGGCGATCAGAACCAGGGTGCCGGCCGGCAGCGCAACAAGCGCCGCGGTCAGGGACCGAACGACGAGTTCGAGACCGAGATCGGGGAGGACGACGTCCTGATCCCGATCGCCGGCATCCTCGACGTGCTCGACAACTACGCGTTCGTGCGTACGAGCGGCTACCTGCCTGGCCCGAGCGATGTCTACGTGTCGCTCGGTCAGGTGAAGAAGTACAACCTGCGCAAGGGCGACGCCGTGGTCGGCGCCATCAAGCAGCCGCGCGAGGGCGAGCAGTCGGGGCGCCAGAAGTACAACGCGCTCGTGAAGGTCGACGCGGTCAACGGCCAGTCGGTCGAAGACGCCGAAGGGCGCGTGGAGTTCAGCACGCTCACGCCGCTGTACCCGCAGGATCGGCTGCGTCTGGAGACCGTTCCGGAAAAGCTCACGCAGCGCATCATCGACCTGGTCGCTCCCATCGGCAAGGGGCAGCGAGGCCTGATCGTCGCGCCGCCGAAGGCCGGCAAGACCATCGTGCTGCAGCAGATCGCCAACGCGATCGCCACCAACAACCCGGAAGTGCATCTCATGGTCGTGCTCGTCGACGAGCGACCCGAAGAGGTCACCGACATGCAGCGCAGCGTCAAGGGCGAGGTCGTGGCCTCGACGTTCGACCGGCCCGCCGAAGACCACACGACGGTCGCCGAACTCGCCATCGAGCGCGCGAAGCGTCTGGTCGAGCTGGGGCGCGACGTCGTGGTCCTGCTCGACTCGATCACCCGCCTCGGCCGTGCCTACAACGTGTCGGCTCCCACGTCGGGCCGCGTGCTCTCCGGCGGCGTCGACGCGTCGGCGCTGTACCCGCCGAAGAAGTTCTTCGGCGCCGCGCGCAACATCGAGAACGGCGGGTCGCTCACGATCCTCGCCACGGCGCTCGTGGAGACCGGTTCCAAGATGGACGACGTGATCTTCGAGGAGTTCAAGGGCACCGGC
>NZ_JBKEAY010000160.1:0-8914 GCF_047972865.1 Microbacterium sp. | reverse complement strand
GGTCACGAGGTCCTCCTTGGCGGAACGTGATTCTTGGTCGTTTCACATCCCACCCGGAGGACCTCACCCGTTACCGCACGACCCGCCGACCGACACCAACCTCACGAGACACAACAACTAGCGATCCTTGGTTCCCGGCTCTTTGGCGTTTGTCTTGAGTTTTCAGGCGGCCTTTCCCAGGTGTGTCCGGTCGATGTAGGCGTTGACGTGACGGTCGATGGTCTTCAGTGCGTGGCGTAGCTCGGTGGGTGCGGGTGGTTGGTCGGCGGCGCAGAGCGGGGCCAGGAGCCGGTCGTGGACTTTCGTGTAGAACACCGCGATCCGCGGCCCGTCGGGGGTGAGGGTGTACGTGTTCGTTTTCGGGATACGGGCGATCAGTCCTTTCCGGGCGAGCCGGCCGAGGTCGTAGCTCATCTGGCCCATCCGGTAAGGGACACCGAGCAGCATGCTCACCTGGGCGCGGAGGCTCTTGTTGGTGAAGCCGAGGGTGTTCCGATCATCGCGAGGGCGCCGAGCAGGGCCATCACCCGAGGGTCGCCGAACCTGAGGGCCGGGGCCCTCCTGCCATCCTCGGTGAGGGTGGGTTGCGCGACCCGCTCAAAGGCTGGGCTCGCGAGGTGAAGACCCTGCCCGACACGTTCAGTATCGAGCAGCCGGGTGTTGATGTCACGACTCTTCGCTTGCAGGACATCGAGATGCTCCAGGCGCCGGGGCACGCCCAGGTCGGTGGGCTAGTTGACCACCGTCTCCACCCGCAGCGCCCGCCCGTGTTTGAGTTCGGAGATGACTTGCTCGATCACCGCGTGTCCGCGGTGGCGGCGGTCGGCGTCGATGGTGGTGAGGGTGGAGTTGGTGATGAACGCGTGGTGGCGGTGGGTGTCGAACAGGGTGTCCTGCCCGTGGCTCGCGTTGCCGCCCAGGCGCTTGACCCGCCGCACCACGAGCCGGCAGGTGACGTGCTCGTCCGTGCGGCGGGAGGTGAACGCGGTGAACGCGGTCTCGGCCACTTCCGCGTCGGAGACCCACCCGCCGGCTTGTTCGTCCCAGACCGCTTCGGGGTACTCGATCCCGACCCAGTCCTCCTCCGGGATCGCTGCGATCGCCGCGGTCACGGTCTTCCACTGCGGGATCGTGATCGAGAACCATGCGCCCGCGTCCGTGACCGCCGTTACGTGCGCGTGGGTGCAGAACGCACTGTCGGCGCGGGTGATGACCTGCCGGTTCGGCGCGATCTTCCCGATCACGCCCAGTCCGCGGGACGCGTACCATTCCGCAGAACCTCCCGACCGGGCGTTCCCCTTGCGGAGTCCGGCCTCCACGATCATCGGGAGGGTGTGGTCGGTTCCGGCCGCGACAACAAGAAGCGTCGCAGCAATATCCCCGGGAACGGGACCGCCAGCGACGTGACCCGTTCGATCGCGTCCAGGATCAAGGCTGAGAAGACTGGACAAAAGGCCTACGCGCGAGGTGAGGTTCGATGCGAGTCTGTAGATGTCACACGAGTTACCGACGTGTTCGATGTACCCGATGGTGACGCAGAACAGAAAGGGACGAAGAATGACTATCACAGAAGGGCTGGCAGTCGACTCCTCAAGAGTGATCGCACGCAACCTCGTTGGAGCGGCGATCGCACTCATTCTGGCCGCCGCGGCGGTCACACTCGGAGGCGTATATGGCCCAGAGGTCGTGAAGTCGATCATTACCGCACTTGGAGTCGCAGAAGCCGGTGTGGCGGTCGCGATCGTCAACGCGATTCTCGCGGGCTCTGCGGTGGCGACGGTGGTCGCCGCGCTTCTGGGCGGTGGGATTGGTGCAGCTGCGATCGCTGGAATCCGGTGGGCGATCTCGGCCTTCGGGAAGAAGAAGGCGATCGAATAGCCAATCTTGCGCCGAGGGATCGTCACGCGGGGAGAGTGGGTCGTGCCGACGAGACGGCTCAGTGCCTCGTGGCGGGTAGCGGGGGTGACGGGAGCCTTGTGGATCGTCGCCCTCGCGCTCGGCAGCGCCGCGCAACTTCCGTTCGAAGTCACCCGCCAGGACAGTACCTACCAGCCTTGGGGTGAAGTGATGCCGATCTTCGTCAACAACCTTGCTGTTGGCTTAGCATTGTACTCCGGTGTCATTTCTTTCGGAGCGATCTCGATCGCGATGACGTTCTTCGCGGGCATTTACATCGGATCCATCGTGGGACTTGCCGTGGACGCTTGGGGCCTGGGCGGCGCCTTCGACGCGTTCTGGCCTTTTCTCTTGTTTGAGGTCGCCGGGTTCATGGCTTTCACGTTCGGGGGTCTCCTTCCTGTGTTTCGTGTCGGCCGTCTGCTCCAGAGCTCATCGGCGCCGAGCAGCCGAACCGTGTCGGGGGGCGCTGATATCGCGTACCGGGCGGCGGCGCAGGTGGCCGCCAGCCTGCCTTTCGCCGGGGTGGGGGCCGTCTTGCTGGCCGGTGGCGCTGTCCTTGAGGTCGCGGGAGGCCTGCCGAGATGACTCCAAGCGCTCCGCAGGACCCTCGCAGTCCGGTTGACGCGCCCCTCCGACATCACGCGGCGGCGTGGGTCTGCTTGAATTTGATTGCGATAGGCGCCGCGACGTTCGCGTTGACCCCGATGATTGACGAGGAGATCGCTCTTGGCCCTCAACCGGTGGACGACGGCTTCGAAGGCCTTGCGCGCGCAACTGCTCTGTTGCTATTGCTGTTCGCAACGACACTGACGTACGTCGTCATAAGGGTGGGCGTCGCGATGGTGGGGCGGCTCGTGCCCACTCCTGCCGGGCCGGGTGCCACCACCATATCGGTGCGGACGGTGGACCTTGCTCAATTCGCTTTTATGATCGCAACCGCAACCGGACTGCACCGGCTGCTCCCGACCGGCATGCGCCCCTTGGCTGTCGGCTTGTTCTTTGTCGCTGTTGTCGCTGGCATCGGACTCTCATCGAGTGGGGTCCGTCGTGCTGTGAGGCGCCGTCGACTCGTCAGTTCGGCGGCCGTGGTGTTCCCGGCGGCGGCTGTCGCGGTGTCTCTCGCGGGAAGATGGTGACGCATGTCGGGGATTCTGCGACGTGCGCGCCGGGTAGTTCCGATTCTCGCGGCTGTCGCTGCGATCGGGAGCAGCATAGTGGGCTGGGTGCTCAGTGATTCGAACGCGCTTGGCGCGCCAGCTCAAACGTTCGACATCCTTCGCAGCATGCGTGTCGGCGTGTCTGTGACAGTCGGGATGATCGTGGCGGCCACCGTACCGTTCATTTTGCGACCACAACTCCTACCGGCCGTCGGGGTATCGTTGTTCGCGGTTGCCATGACTGGTTGTTGCGTGCTGGCTGCCCTCCTCCGGGATGAGCCTTGGCAGTGGGTTCCTGCTGCATCCGCCGCTTTGTGTGGTTTCGGCGCAATCGTGCATCTGAACCTCTCGTACGCGGTCGGCGAGGAAAAGCGCTCGCGAAGACGTCGATCGGCAGCGTCGTGACTGGGAGCGGTATTGCTGGGGTGCCTCGCGTCTCAGCGGTAGCGCGGGCGGAGCGCTGGCGATCGATACGGCTCGTGATCGCGGTCGAGGCGGCGATGTGGGCCAAAGAGAACGGTATCGTCTCGAACTCGCGATCGGTGCCGACGATGATTGTGGTGCTTTCCAGCGCCAGCGCCAGCGCTGTGGTCTTGTCAACCATGGCACTTGTCGGAGTTCACCTACTTTTCTCGACGGTAGCCGAGGGTGCCGTGACCGTCGCACTTGTGATCTTCGAGGTGATCACGTTGGTCGCTGCAACGGGAGCCGGCACGCGGTCGGCGCGGACACTTGCTCAGCGTGTCCCCTACGCGAGACTATATGGCGATGCTCTGCGGGTGGAGCCCGAGGTTGTCCTGTTCGTGCGAGGTCAGTTACCCGCGCTGCTGAAGATCGGGGCTTGCCTCCCCATCGTCATCACGTGCGCGATCATCGTCGGACCGTTCCCATGGCTCCTGCCTGGAGTGTTGCTGTTGGTGCTGGCGGCGATCTTCTTCGTCTTGCGGGTTGTCCCGCTGCGGCCGGGGCGTGTAGGTATCTCATGGGGATCGATCCTGTCGGCACTCGTCGCGGGAATGGGGGCCGGACTCGCCTTGCGCGTTGTGGCACGTGCTCCGGAGGGGAACGCGCTGCCGCAGGAGTGGGTACGTGAATCGGTGGGCTACGGGCGTTTCGTCGCCGAGGTGGTTCCGATTGTTGCTGTCGTCGGGTTGTGCGCGGTTGTTGCTGTCGCTACCCGAGCGGCTCGAAGAGTAGAGCGAGCCCCATTGCACGCACCTGTCTACGGATGGATCACCGCGATGGGAGCAATTACGGGTCGCGGTGTTGGTCGAGGCTCCGAGCTGTTGCTGAGGACGCTCAACCCGTTGGCGGCGGCTATCGTCCTCGTTTCCACTGCTGCCGCGGTCGCCCCCGCATCGATTGAGCCGGAGCACCCCGCCGCGATAGCCGTTCGTGCCCTGCCGCTTATCTTTGCGATGATCGTGTCCACCGCGCTCTCCTCATTCTTCGGCGCGGCGCATGTGCTTCCGTTGCTGAATCTGACGGCACGTTTCCGATCGCGATCGGTCTGGCGGGGCGTTGTCGCGTACCTCCTAGTGATTGCGTCGTGGATTGTGCCGACTCCGGCGATCCTCGGTATTGCAGGGGCGGTGCTCACAGGGTCTGGGATGATGGTGGCATCGGGGTTCATTGTGGGTATCGCTGCCGTCGGCGGGGTGCTCGTTGGCTCCCTGTTCGATCGATACGCGTTGCGGCTTCCCGACGGCACGATTGAGTTGAGTTTGTGGGGCCACACACTTTCAGGACTGGCGCCGACGGTGGCCGCTTTCCCGATGATCGCCTGGGGCACGCAGTGGTCATGGGCGTCGTTGGCGGCAGGCTTGCTCGTGGTTTGGGGTTCAGCGTGTGTGTTGTATCGACGAGTGAGGCCGCTGTGACGGAGACGAACCCGTGAGGGAAGAGGTTTCAACGGGACGGTCGCTGCTGATGGACGGAATCAGGCTCAGCGCGGTGACTGCTGGCTACGACGGAGGACCTGACGTTGTGTCGGAAATTGACGCACTTCTGGAGCCGGGTCTGACGCTGGTCAGCGGTGCAAACGGCAGCGGGAAGTCGACTCTGCTGGAGATCATGGCCTCCAATCTGATGCCTCGGTCTGGTGAAGTCACGCTGGATGGAGTCTCGACGCGGTCAGCGGATGCGCGCCACCGGCGCAGCTATGCCCCGCACGCGGTGGGGCTCATTCCCGCGCTGACGCTTGCCGAACACCTGATGTTGACGGGACCGCTCGGCTCGGAAGCGGAGGTTGACGCCGCGGTGAACGGGTGGGGGCTCGACGATTGGGTCAACGAGCCGATCGAGGCACTCTCGACGGGTACGCGACGAAAAGCGTGGCTGCTGATGTGTCTTATCCAGCCTCAGCGTTGCGTGCTGCTGGATGAACCGTTCAACGGGCTTGACGCGGCAGCGGTTGCACATCTGTCCGGCCTTATCGACGGGTGGTTGGCCGACAGGCGGACAGTTGTCCTGGCCTCCCACAACGTCCCCCGGCCCGTGAGGACCTTCGACCCCAAGGTTCTTCGTCTCGTTGAGGGTCGGTTGGCATGATCGAAGTGAAGGCACTTGCAGCGTCGTACGGAACGAGAGAGGTGCTATCTGACGTTTCATTTTGCGCCCACGCGGGCCAGGTCACCTCTGTGGTGGGTCCAAACGGGGCGGGGAAGTCGACTCTCTTCCGCGCCATCCTTGGTCTGCAGAGGGCTTCGCATGGCGTCGCGCTGCTGAACGGCTTGCCGTATGGAGCCTCCGACGCTTCGTTGGCGACGATCGGCGCAGCTATTGACCCCACGTGGCTCAGCGGTCGGCGCTGCGTGCGGGATGAACTGCGCCTGGCGGCGGCGCCGCAGCGCATCCCAAAGACACGCATCGGGAAGGTGTTGAGAGAAGCAGACTTGGAGGAGGTTGCGGGGAGGCGTGTCAAGACGCTGTCGTTAGGGATGCGCCAGAGATTGTCGATCGCGCGTGCACTTCTCGGTGAGCCTTCCATTCTCGTTCTCGACGAACCGACAAATGGCCTCGACCTCGACGGGGTCATGTGGGTCCGGCAGCTCGTGCGGTCGGCGGCTGAGGCCGGCGGGACAGTTCTTCTGTCATCGCACGTTCTCGCTGAACTAGAGATGGTCAGCGACCGAGTAGTCGTTCTTCGTTCAGGCAGAGTAATCCTCGATCGGTCCACATCTGAATTGCACGCTGATTCGAACGTTGCGGTCAGAATCGTCTCGGATGATCCAGGGGCGCTTGCTGACCTGCTCGCCCACCACGGTATCGCCTGCACGAGTACTGGGCGCGTGACGTGGGTAGTTGGGCACCGCGCGCGCGAGTTGTCCGACTTCGCGTTCCAGGCGAGGCTGTTCATAGAATCTGTGACCGAAACGCGGCGCACTCTGGAAGACGAGTATGTGCGTGCCGTCGCGAGGGCTGAATCGGCGGGTCCCGGATGGGCACGATGACTCGTACAACTCCGCTCGTTAGACAACGAGTCCGCGATGTCGCGAGGGCGGAGCTGATTCGACTTACCAGCACGTACAGGCCGTACGGCTTTGCGATCGCCGCCGTCGCGGTTGCCGCTGTCATGTCCACCGTCGCAGTACTGCTTGCTGCCGCGGTCACAGCACTTGGAGCCGACTATCAGATGGAGGGTGAGAGCCTCGTGCGCGGCGCATCCAGCGCGGGGCTCCCGACGGTCGCGCTCATCTGCGGGGTAATCGCGATGGACATCAGTCTGAGTGACAGAGCATGCGGTGCGGATAACCTCACCGCCCTGAACGTGCCGAAGCGTCGTCGTACCTTCTTTGCACGGTTGCTCGTTGTTGGTGGCTTCAGCATCGCTGTTGGTGTCGTCGCGCTCTCCGTGGGGGCAATATTCGTGGCGGGTATTGCGTCGACAACAGGTGAGGAACGGGCGCTTTCGTCTGTTGGACTTGACCTGAGCCGAGTGATCGGGTCGATCGGTGCCTGTTTGCTTGTGGTGTGCATTGCCCACGGACTCGCCCACGTACTGCCGGGCGTGATGCTGCCGTACGCCGTGTTTTTCGTCGTCATGTCTGTGCTCCCGGTGCTGGCCCGCGCGCTTCGCGGGCATGAAGGGTTCGGTGTCGCGGACCTGGTACTTACCTTGACTCCGTCCGAGCACATCGGGACTCTCACAGCGGGCGGTGTGCTGGGCGTTGTGGCCGTTGCGGTGCCCTGCGCGTGGGCTGCTGCCTGCCTCGTCGCCGGTGTGCTCCGAGCCGACCCACCGGCGACACGCGGTGTGGCTACCTGAATCTGACGAGGCCAGTACGCGCCGCCAACACGAGAACTTGAACACGATCACGCGCGTCCCATTTCGCCATGATCGCACTGAGGTGGCTCTTGATCGTGCCGAGCGAGAGGTTGAGGGAGCCAGCGATTTCGACGTTGGACTGGCCTCTAGCGAGCGCTACCAGCACTTCCTTCTCGCGATCTGTCAGCTCGGGCAATTGGGTGATGGCTGACGGGAGCATGCGTTCACCGCAAACCGATCCGAGCCCGCGTTCGGTGACGTCAGGCGACACAGCACCCCCTCCGGCTGGCAGACGACGGACTGCGAAGTCCAGCTATGCCCTCGACGGGAGACGTGAGTGCAGCACGGGCTTCCCACACCACCACCGTAGCCAGGCTAGGCGGTCGTGTCGCGGTGATTAGACAAATGGCTATCGAAGATTAGACCTTCGGGTGGTTTCGCGGATCATGATGCAGCGGCTGCGCGTGGCCGGAGTGATCGCGGACGCGACGGGACCGCTCATCGCCTTCTTGGCGGGGGATGACGCCGCCATGATCACCGGGAGCAACTACCTGATCGACGGCGGTCGTACTGTCGTGTGATGCGCCGCGTCCGCGGCATCCGTCGCGGACGCGCTCCCACGCGGTGCGCGCCGATCCCGCCACCGACCGATCGCGATGACGGTGGCACCCACCGCCACGAACGCGACCGTGATCGCGCCGACGTAGGCCAGCACGGATGCCGGGCCACCGGGCCCGTGCGGGTCGAGAATCGGGTACGGGTACCACCAGGCGGGTGCTGCCGTCGGGCGCGGAGACCAGCTCACCGCGCAGCATCGTGCAGACGGTCCACGTGAGCGGATAGCCGACGATGACGGCAAGACACCACCACGGCAGCCCACGCCGCCGCGGCGCGAACAGCAAGTCGGCGAGCATATACAGCCGGAGCACGACGTGAAGCGCCTCGATCGCGAACCGGTCGAGCGCGGCGATCAGGGCCGGCTCGCCCGACGCCGGCGGAAACCGCAGCAGCAGGTTGTAGACCACCCCCAGCTCCAGGATCGCCGTCGTCGACGTGGCCATCGCGAGGGCGACGCTTCGCGGTTCGCGCGTGGCAGCCGGATGCCGTCGCTGCCACGCCGCCGCCGCCACCGCGGAACGCAGCTCAGAGTTCACTGCACGTCATCGGGGCCGCAAGCCGTCGCCCCGCCGCCGGATAGGATGGGGTGTAACCGTCCGACCAACGGGGGAGTCAACCCAATGCCAGGCATCGTCATCGTCGGGGTGCAATGGGGAGACGAGGGCAAGGGCAAAGCCACCGATCTCCTGGGCGAGCGCACCGACTGGGTCGTGAAGTTCAACGGCGGCAACAACGCCGGCCACACTGTCGTGGTCGGAGACGAGAAGTACGCCCTGCACCTGTTGCCCAGCGGCATCCTCACCCCGGGTGTCACACCCGTGATCGGCAACGGTGTCGTCGTCGATCTCGAGGTGCTGTTCGACGAGCTGACGGCGCTGAAGGCGCGCGGCATCGACACGTCGCGGCTGCGGATCAGTGCGAACGCGCACGTCATCACGCAATACCACCGCACGCTCGACAAGGTCACCGAGCG
>NZ_JBKEAY010000097.1:0-5445 GCF_047972865.1 Microbacterium sp. | reverse complement strand
TGAGCGAGTTCAGTGAGAAGCACACCGTGTCGCGGCTGTTCGGTGCCCCTCCGGGGTTCGTCGGCTTCGAGGAGGGCGGCCAGCTCACCGAGAAGGTGCGGCGCAAGCCGTTCTCGGTCGTCCTGTTCGACGAGATCGAGAAGGCCCACCCCGACATCTTCAACTCGCTGCTGCAGATCCTCGAAGAGGGCCGGCTCACCGACGGTCAGGGCCGCGTCGTCGATTTCAAGAACACGGTCATCATCATGACCACGAACCTCGGCTCGTCGGCGATCGCCGGTGGCCCGGTCGGGTTCCAGGTCGAGGGCAACGCGCAGACCACGTACGAGCGGATGAAGGGCAAGGTCGACGAAGAGCTCAAGCGCAACTTCAAGCCCGAGTTCCTCAACCGCGTCGACGACGTCATCGTGTTCCCGCAGCTGAGCAAGGACGAGTTGCGCCAGATCGTGGGCCTGTTCACCAAGCGACTGTCCGAGCGGCTGCTGGACCGCGACATGACCGTCGAGCTGAGCGATGCCGCCAAGGACCGGCTCATCGAGATCGGCTTCGATCCGACGCTCGGTGCCCGGCCGCTGCGCCGCGCCATGCAGCGCGAGGTCGAAGACCGCCTCAGCGAAAAGATCCTGCACGGCGAGCTCAGCAACGGCGACCACGTCAAGGTGGATGCCACCGACACCGAGTTCGTCTTCGAGCACGGACCCCGCGGCGACAAGGTCGCCGTGGGCGTTGGGGCCGCCGGCGAGATCGAGGCCACGCCGGACATCGTCGCCGGAAGCTGACCGACGCGCTGCAGCGGAGGGGGTGGATGCCGCGGCATCCACCCCCTCCGTCGTCTCAGCGCTCCGCCGCCACGGCATCGCCGGCGAGGGCTGCCAGCCAGTCGGTCCAGAACTGCTTCCAGGTGTCGGCGGCGGCGAGCGTCGGGAGCTTCTCGTGTGTGATCACGATCTTGGCTCGTCCCTTGGCCTGTTCGGTCGTGACCTGGATGACGCCGAGGTCGGCCCCGTCCTCACCGCCGACGAGCCCGAAGCGCGGCGACTTGGCGCCCGGTCGGGAGCGGGCCGTCGAGGCGAATCCCGGCAGCATCGCCGCCCGTGCCTGATCGTCCCAGAGCGCTGCGGCGAACTCTGCGGCATCGAGGTCGACCGTGCGGGATCGCGACACGGTGAAGGTGCCGTCGGTCATCTGGCCGGGCAGGCGCAGCCCCGTGATCCGCTCGTACCCGACCGTGACGCTCTGCGCCCACCAGGAGCCGACGCCCCGCGCGTCGTGCAGCCACGCCGCGATCGCGGTGTGTCCGGCGTCGCGACCGGGTCCGGCGTCGATCGCGGTCACCCATTCGTCCCACCCGCGGCCGGTGGCGCGCCGGATCGCCTCGTCCGAGTGCTCGGGCTGAGCCACCCACCCGCCGTCGGCCTGATCTGGGCGACCGCGTTCGATGAGTGTGCGCCGCGCGGCACCGTAGCGCTCTCCGGTCTGAGCCATGCGGGCGCGGATGCGTTTCTTGAACGACTCCTGGACTGTCATGGCCGACACGCTCCCCGGCGCAGGCATCCCCGCCGCCGGCATCCGCACGGACGGGTTCCCCGCGCATCGGGGGGCTGCGCACCGCCGGCACCTCGGCGTTCACGGTCGATCCGCGCGGCGTTGTCGGTGATGGTCATCGGTGCTCCTGTCCACGCGACGCGGCGGTCCGCTCGCGCCGCCCCGACCGGTCGCCGTTCAGGATTCGATCGATGATGCGTCGAGCACTCCAGGTCCCCTTTGCCTTCCGGCTCTCGCCGAGCCGGTGGCGCGAGCACCGGCGTGAAGGTCGGGCGCGACGCGGCCGCCCGATGAGCATCGTCGCACAGTTCATCGGCGCCGCACAAGCGCCACGGGGCCGCTGCGCGGGCCCACTCCCGGTGACCCAGATGTCATCCCATCGGGGGATGCCGTGGCGCGCCCCGGTAGCCAGGATGGGCTGTGTAGGGCGATCACGAGCAGGGGACGATGGATGAAGAACGCGCGTGTATGGGCGATCGGCATTGTGGCGGGTGCGGTGGTGTTGACGGGGTGTGCCGCCGGAGACGAAGGCGGAGATCTCACCTACGCGGACTCTCCGCTGAATGAGTACTTCTCCGCCGTGTCCGGGAGCGACCTGTCGGAGGAAGCGCTCCTGGAACGGTCGAACGAGCAGGAACGACAAGTGCAGGAAGCGGTTGCCGAGTGCATGGCGGATGAGGGCTTCGAGTACATTCCGGACACCGGCGCGGTCACGACGTACGGCGCTGCCGATGAGGACATGTGGAAACCGGACGACCGGGAGTGGGTCGCGCAGTACGGCTATGGCATCGTGGAATCCCCGTACGGCGACGAGGCGGTGCCGGACGAGGCTTCCCCGGAGGAGGTGGATGACCCGAATGCCGAGTACGTCGAGTCGTTGTCCGCGGCGGAGCAGGAAGCGTACATGGATACGCTCTACGGGCCATCGCCGACCGAGGAGCAGATGAACGACCCCGATTTCGATTGGGATACCTGGGACAGGGGATGCCAGGGGGCCGCCTACGAGAGCATCGATCCGGCGGTGTCGGTGTTCGCTGCCGAGGAGTTCCAGCCGCTCATGACCGATTTGGAAGCGCTGTATGCGTCGCTGGACGACGCGCCGGAGCGCATCGAGCTCGATCGGGAATGGTCGGAGTGCATGGCCGAGGCCGGGCACGGCGGGTTCGCGAAGCAGTCCGACGCGCAGGAGTCGATCATGGACGAACTCAACGCCGCGTGGGACGACCCGGAGCGCACGGGCGACGTGGCCGAGTCCGACCTGGCGGCGATTTCGGACAAGGAGGTCGAGCTCGCGCTCGCCGACCTGGATTGCCGGGAGAAGACCGACTACATGACACGGGCGCTGCGGGTGCAGTTCGCGTTGGAACAGCAGTTCATCGATGAGCACAAGGCGGAGCTCGACGCACTGAGGGCGGCGGCCGAGCAGGCAGCGCAGTGACGCCGGGCAGGCGTCGCGCGAGAGCGGCCGACGCCCTCCTCGGCGACGCGGAAGCGGAATCCGTCGGGGCGCCCGACCCCGTCGCGGGCGAGGGGGACGACCTGCTCGCCGCGCCCGACCTGGCCGTGGCGGACGAGGCCGATACCGCGTCCGACGACGCCCCCGTCGACGGGTGGCGTCGGGTGTTCGTCGGCAACCGGATGCTGTGGGTCGTCACGATCGTCGCGGTCGGCGCGCTCACGGCGGGGCTCGTGCTGGGCCGCTTCGTCATCTCGCCCGTCGACGCCGCGATCGGGCAGGGCGCGCCCGAGCCGGGACTGATCACGGTTCCGGTCGAGTACGGCGAGCTCAGCAACGACATCACGATGCGCGCCGACGTGGGGTACGCGGATGCCGTGGAGGTGACCTTGGACACCTCGTCGGTGGAGGGGGCGGCGGTGGTGACCGGGGTGGTCCCCGAGCAAGGCGCGGATCTGGCGGCCGAATCGGTCGCGCTCGAGGTCGCCGGTCGACCCGTAATCGTCCTTCCCGGCGCGTTGCCGGCGTACCGCACGCTCTCGTTCGGCGACGCTGGCCCCGACGTGACGCAGCTCAAACGCGCGCTGCGCAGCCTCGACCTCGCCGTCGGTGACGTCGATTCGGATGTCTTCGACACCGCGACCGCCGAGGCCGTCGCGGCACTCTACGATCGGGTCGGCTACCCCGCACCGCGGCCACCCGACGGCGCGGAAGAGGCCGTCGTGGCGGCCCGGGAAGGCGTCCGAGCCGCCGAGGAGTCGCTCGTGTCGGCCCGCGCGGCGCTCACGGAAGCGGGCGCGGGGCCATCGGCATCCGAACGGAAGGCCGCCGACAACCAGGTCGCCGCCCTGAAGCGCCAACTCGCCGCCGCCGAGGCGGCCCGGCCGCGTGACTCGGTGATGATCGGCGACCTCCGTGACCAGCTGGCGCTCGCCGAGATCCAGCGCCGCGAGCTCACGGCCGCGCGGGACACGACGGCCGAACAGGCCGCCGTCGCCAGCGCGCAGGATCAGATCTCCGACGCCGAGGAGGCCCTGACGCTCGCGCGCCAGGGAGCGCTGACCCCGTTGCCGGCCAGCGAAGTGCTCTATCTGACCGATCTGCCGCGTCGCGTCGACGAGCTGAACGTGCAGCGCGGAGCCGTCCTGGAGGGCGCGGCCATGGTGGTCTCGGGCGCGACGGTGGAGATGTCGGGAACGGCCGCCGCGGCCGACGCGGAGTTGTTGCAGGTCGACGACGAGGCGTTCTTCGCGCTCCCCGACGGGGGGCGGCATCGCGCGGTGATCTCCGAGATCACCGCCGACGCCGGGGAGGCGCGCGCGACGGTCACGTTCACCCCCGACGAGCTCACGCCGGAACAGATCGCCGAGATCCAGGGGACCAACGTGCGCATCGAGGTGCCGGTGGCCGCCACCGATGGAGCGGTGCTGTCGGTGCCGTATGCGGCGTTGACAGCGGGTCCCGGCGGTGAGTCCCGCGTCGAGGTCGTGGAGGGGGACCCGCGCGAGGGGGAGGATGCCGAAACGCGACTCGTGGTCGTCGAGACCGGCCTGGCAGCCGGCGGGTACGTCGAGGTGACCCCGGTGGATCAGGATCTCCGCGAGGACGACCTCGTCGTGGTGGGGTCGTGACGGCGCCCCTGGTCGAGCTGACCGACGTCACCCGGTCGTTCCCCGGGTCTCCCGAGGTGCAGGCGTTGAAGGGCGTCTCGCTGGCGCTCGCGCCGGGCGAGTATCTCGCCGTGGTGGGGCCGAGCGGATCGGGCAAGTCGACGATGCTCAACATCCTGGGGCTGCTCGATCGGCCCAGCGTCGGCGAGTACCGGCTCGCGGGTGCCCGCACGGGCGATCTCGACGACGACCAGCGGGCGGCGGTGCGCGCCCGCTTCATCGGTTTCGTCTTCCAGGGCTTCCACCTGATGCAACGACGAACCGTGCTCGACAATGTGCTCATGCCGATGTTGTACAGCGGCATCCCCCGCGCCGAGCGATATCCGCGTGCCCGTGCGGCTCTGGAACGGGTAGGCCTGGGCCACCGGGCGCAGTTCCTCCCCGGAACGCTCTCCGGCGGTGAGCGGCAGCGTGTCGCCGTCGCCCGCGCGGTCGTGAGCGGCCCGGCACTGCTGCTGGCCGACGAACCGACGGGGAGCTTGGACCAGGTCACCTCGGGTGAGGTGATGACCCTCTTCGAAGAGCTCAACGCCGACGGCATCACGCTCGTGGTGATCACCCACGACCGCGACGTGGCCGCGCGCGCCGATCGGTCGCTGCGACTGCGGGACGGCAGGTTGGAGGAGCCGCGGTGAACCGGTGGCGGCGGCGACGGCCGGATGCCGGCGATCGGACGGCATCCGCGGTTGCCGCGCTGGTGCCGCCGGTGCCGCGCGCCGACCGCTTCTCGGCCAGTGACGTGGTCGTGGAGGCGACCACCGACATCGGCTCCCG
>NZ_JBKEAY010000096.1:0-5493 GCF_047972865.1 Microbacterium sp. | reverse complement strand
GGCTCCGGCACCAGCGGCACGATCACCTCACCGGCGGCATCCAGCACCGTCTCCAGCGTCCGCGTGTCCTCCAGCGACCCGGGCGTGTCGACGAGCACGAAGTCGTAATCGCCACCCAGGTCGCGCAGCCGCGACAGCACCTGCGGCTGCTGGTTGCCGGCGAAATCGAACGGCAGGTTCCCGCCCGCATTGTCGGCCCACCACACCGTCGACTGCTGCGGATCCACATCCACCACCAGCACCCGGAACCGCCGCGACAACGCCGCAGCCAGCTGCATCGTGACCGTGGTCTTCCCGACCCCGCCCTTCTGATTCGCGACCGCGACGATCCTCATCGCGCCGCTCATCGGAGATCCCCCTCACCGGACGAGTGACGAATCCACTCCTCCAACTCGTCGATCGCATACAGAATGACGCGACCGAGCTTGTAGTACGGCGGGCCCTTCTTCTCGTACCGCCACTGCGCCAGGGTCTTCTTCTTCAACCCCGGCAGCAGCGCCACCACCTCGTCAGGACTCAGGAAATCTTGGCTCAACCGGGAGGATGCCCGGTTCGTCACGGTCGTCATAACACCTCTCCTTTGCGCATCCCAAATCGGAATTGACACTCGTAGACGGGTTATCAGTACACTTAGTCAAGACGGATCTGCGAATTCCACGCCCCGTAAGGCAAACTGAGGAGGTGAAGCTCGACGTGACCACACCCGACGGCTCCCCCATATCCGCCGACGCCGCCAGCCAGCCGGTCGGCTCCGCGCTGCGCATCGCACCCGCGTTCATCGCGACCGCCACCGACGACGACACCGGCATCGAAACCACCATCGAAGCCCGCTACAGCGCCGACGAAGGCCGCTACATCGTCACCACGATCATCAACCGCGCGATCCGCGACGACTTCGACCAGGCCGCCCTCCGACGCACCGCACCACAGACGATCCTGCAATCAGCGATCCCCCACTGCATCGCCCTGCAACTCGAAGACGACCCCGACGCCGCCTGGATCACCGTCGCCGACCTCACCGCCACCGAAGGCCGCATCATCCCCGAATGGATGGCCACCGCCGTCGTCAAACGCACCGCCAAACACGAACGCATGGACGCCATCGAGATCCTCTACGGCACAGCCGCCCTCGCCGGCCTCCCACCCGTCAAAGCCGTACAGGTCGAACTCAACGTCCCCCACCGCACCGCATCCGACTGGATCAAGAAAGCACGCAACGCCGGCCGACTCGAAGGCATGAGCTACCTCGTCGGACGCCAAGCCGAGTCGAACTGACTCGCCCGTCACGTCTCGCGAAGCCGGCGGTCGCGGCCGTGCTCGCGGTGGTGCTCGTCGGCGAGCGCCTTGGCACGCTTGGCGGGATAGGGTGGCTGTGATCGCCGCCGTGCGGGCAATCCTTGCTGTCGCTCCCGTGAACTATCCCGCGACAGTAGGTCAGAAGCGTCCTCTACCCGAGTGCGTTCCGCCTCCGTCTCCCGTGAATCGGCCCGCGCCATCCAGACCAGCGTCAACACAAGCCGACTTACACGCCGCGCGGCCATCAAGCTCGATGTTCACTCGCTCTCGTTGTTCCCTTCAGGGATCACGAACTTGCGGCCCTCAAGCGCGCCCTTGTCGATCTCCTCCTGGTGTTCGACGTAGGGGGTGCCGTGGGTGTGGAAGGTGGGGACGGTCTTCATGCCCCACGCCTGGCCCTTGGCGCGTTCGGCCTGGGACCATTCGACGACGGGCCAGTCGGGGTCGAGGATGAGGCGGCCCTGGGCGGTGGCGAACTCGATGCGGTTGCCGCCGGGTTCCCATACGTACAGGAAGAACGTCTGGTTGATGGCGTGCTTGTACGGGCCGTACTCGATGTAGATGCCGTTCTCGAGGCAGATGTCGGCGGCCTTGAGGATGTCCTCGCGCGAGTCGGGGGCGATGGCGAAGTGGTGGAACCGGCCGCGCTGGCGGGTCCAGTCGTCGGAGTAGACGACGTCGTACGACTTCTGGTGGAACCGGAACCACCAGGCTCCGTACCCGCCGGCATCCAGCTTCACCCGCTCGGACTCGCGTGACTTCATCACGTCGCGCCAGAACTCGCCGGCGGCGTTGACGTCCGACGCCAGGTAGTTGATGTGGTCCATGCGGCGGGCGTTGATGCCGCGGCCGGGGTAGGCGGATGCCTGGTTCTTCAGCGCGGGGCGGTCCTCGTCGTCGGGCACGTAGTGCTCGGTGTCGTAGTAGAGCGCCATGAGGTGCCCGTCGGGGTCTTCGAACTCGTAGGAGCGGCCGACGCCGACCTCGGGGTCGCGCCAGCCGTGGCCGAGCCCGGCATCCTCGATCGCCTTCACCCGGCGCTGCAGCGCGTCTTCGCTGGTGGTGCGGTACAGGGTGCGTCCCACTCCATTGGTGTCGGATGCCGTGAGCTTGAGCGTGTAGAGCTGGTACTCGTCCCAGCAGCGCAGATACGCGGAGTCGCCGATCCGCTCCACCTCGCGCATCGCGCAGATGTCGCGGAAGAAGTGCAGACTCTCCTCGAACTTCGGGGTGAACAGCTCGATGCCGCCCAGGTGGGCGAGGTCGAAGTTCTCGAACGTGGCCATGACGTGTCCTTTCGAATCGGAGTGCTCCGCGCCTCAGGCGAGGTGCGGACGTCGGCGCCGCTGCAGTTCGCAGAGACCCTTGACGAGAAGCCGGTTCTGCGCACGCAGCGCTTCATCGGCTGCTCCCGCATCGCCGTTGCAGATCGCCGCGCTAACCGCCAAGTGGAGCGGCACGGAGTCGATCGGAGAGATAACGGTCCGGGAGAGCTGGTACCGGCGGATGGAGTTCCTCGCGCGCAGTGCGACCAGGGTCTGGCGAACAGCTGCATGGTTTGCCGCCTCGGAGATCGCTCCGTAGTGGTCGACGGCGTTCTCGTAGTCGAGCGGGCTCGCGCCGATGCTGGCCTCGCGGACCGCAGCTCCACGCGCGCGGATCGCCGCGGAGCTCTCGTCGTCGCGTCGCGTCGCGGCGAGCGCACCTGTCATCCGTTCGATTGGGCGCAGCACCTCGGCATACTCGATCGCCTCGCGGATCGGCGCGCAGTGCACGCGGGCGCCGTGGTTCATCTGCAGTTCGACGAGCCCCTCGGCAGCGAGCGCGGCGAAAGCTCCCCGGAGGACGCTCCGAGTCGCGTCTACCCAGCTGGATACTCGCGCTTCGCTGAGCCTGTCTCCTGGGGCGACATCCCCGGACAGGATGTGACGACGGACAATGTGCGCTACTTCTCCTTGGCGACTGCGACGTTCCAGGTGTCCGAATTCCCCCTGGATCACGTTCGAGGGTCGGTCGAACTCGCTTCGCGGGTGCAGAGTTTCGGCGTAGGTACTCATGGGCGGTCGGTGAAGACGATGGTGTGGTTGCCGTGGCGGATGACGCGGTCCTCGGCGTGCCACTGCACGGCGCGGGAGAGCACCGCGCGCTCCACATACGCGCCGCGGGACTGCAGGTCGGCGGCGGTCATGGCGTGGTTGACGCGGGCGACGTCATGCTCGATGATCGGGCCCTCGTCGAGGTCCTTGGTCACGTAGTGGCTCGTCGCGCCGATGAGCTTCACGCCGCGCTCCTTGGCCTTGCGGTAGGGAGCGGCGCCGATGAAGGCGGGGAGGAAGGAGTGGTGGATGTTGATCACCGGCACGCCGACCTTATCGAGGAAGTCCTCGCTGATGATCTGCATGTACCGGGCGAGGACGATGAAGTCGACGTTGTCCTTCACCAGCTCGAGGATCTTCGCCTCGGCCTCGGACTTGTCCGGCCCCTGCGAGGGGACGTGGAAGAACGGGATGCCGAACGTGCGGACGTCCTCGGCGGTGTTGGTGTGGTTGGAGATCACCATCGGGATCGTGACCGGCAGCTCGCCGCGACGGTGACGCCACAGCAGCTCGAGCAGGCAGTGGTCCGAGGTCGACACGAGGATCGCCATCCGCTTCGGGATGGACTGGTCGGTCAGCGTCCACTGCATCCCGAACGGCTTGAGGGTCTCGGCGACATCCGCCTCGATCGCGGGCATGGCGGCGGCGAGGTCGGGGCGGTGGAACACCACCCGCTGGAAGAAGTCGCCGCCCTCGGGGTTCGAGGAGTACTGGTCCAGCGAGACGATGTTGCCCGTGTTGCGGGTCACGAGCGCCGTGACCGCGGCGACGAGGCCGGGCTGGTCGGGGCCGTGCACCGTCAGGCAGGCGTGGTCTTCGAGGGCACCGACAGTGGTCATGATCGCTCCTTTGCGGATCGTTCGGCCGACTCGACGACGTTCGCGACGAGCGTGGCACGGGTCATGGGGCCTACGCCCCCGGGGTTCGGCGAGAGCCAGCCCGCCACGCTGGCAACATCCGGGTGCACGTCGCCGGCGAGTTTCGCCTTGCCGGTATCGGTCACGCCCACCCGGGTTACCCCGACGTCCAGCACCGCCGCCCCGGGCTTGATCCAATCGTGTCGAACGAGGTGTGGGACTCCGACGGCCGCGACGACAATGTCAGCGCGCCGGACCTCGGCTGCTAGGTCAGCGGTGCGCGAGTGGGTGAGAGTGACGGTGGCGTCCAGGCCCTTCCGTGTGAGAAGGAGGCCGAGCGGGCGGCCGACCGTGATTCCGCGCCCGATGATGGTCACCTGCCGGCCCGCGATGTCGATCTCGTTCTGCTCGAGGAGCGCGACGATACCTGCCGGGGTGCAGGGCAGGGGGCCGGTCATCGCCGTACTGGGGTCGACGCCAAGCACGAGTCGGCCGAGATTCACCGGGTGCAGACCATCGGCATCCTTGGTCGGGTCGATCATCTCGAGGATGGCGTTCTCGTCGAACCCGACGGGCAGCGGCAATTGCACGATGAACCCGGTCACCCGCGGATCCTCATTCAGCTGACGTACGGCGTCTTCGACCTGCGTCGCGGTCGCGGATGCCGGCAGCTCGAGTGAGATCGAGGTGACCCCCACTTCCGCACAGTCCCGGTGCTTTCCGGAGACGTATGAGCGGGAGGCGCCGTCGTCGCCGACGAGAAGAGTTCCGAGCCCCGGGCGGTGGCCGCGCGCGGTAAGCGCGGCCACCCGCTCGGTGAGGTCAGCTTTGATCGCGGCAGCGGCCGCGAGGCCATCGAGCCGTCTGGCGGTCATCGTCGTCTCCCCTATCGGAGCGCGGCGGTGTAGTCGCGCGCCCACTCAGCGGTGGCGTCGAGTCCGCCGAACGCGTACATGTGCAATCCGACGGCGCCGGATGCGGGATCGTCGGCGAGCAGCTGGGACAGGTCGGTGACGAAGCGGTCGGGTCCGGCGGTACCCATGAGGTTGGTCAGCGAGAACCCGTACTTCTTCACGATCATCGCGTTCGCGCCCACGCCGAAGCGTCGGGCGAACGAGATGAGTCGCTTGATGCCGGCCGGGCCGGGAGTCCCGATACGGATCTCGGCGTCGATGCCACGGGCCCGTACCTGATCGATCCAAGTCCTCACCGGGTCCGTGTCGAACGCGAACTGGGTGATGATG
>NZ_JBKEAY010000219.1:0-2546 GCF_047972865.1 Microbacterium sp. | reverse complement strand
GCGTTCACGCCGATCACGCGTGACCTGGGACTGCGAATAGATGTATCGAACATCGCCGACGCACTCGAGATTCTTGAGGGACCCGACGCGCGCTGATGCTGATCGACGCGAACATCCTTCTCTACTCCGTCGATCGGACGAGTCCCTTTCACCCCGCCGCCGACACCTGGCTGACGGCTGCGCTCAACGGTGATCGGCGTGTGGGAATCCCGTGGATCTCACTGTCGGCGTTTCTGCGCATCGCAACGAACCCTCGCGCGGTGGCCGAGCCGCTGACGCCGCAGCAGGCCTGGGCGCACGTCGACGGTTGGCTGGCAGCGCCCGCGACCTGGATCCCCACGCCGGGGTACGGTCATGCATCGATTCTGCAAGGGTTGCTCGCTCGGCACGACGTGCGCGCCGGTCTCGTGCCGGATGCCGTGCTGGCCGCGATCTGCATCGAACACGGCCTCGCCATTGTCAGCGCCGACAGCGACTTCGCACGCTTCGACGCGATCGAGTGGACAAACCCCGTCGCCCCCGCACCACGCTGACACCGCGGTACCGGACAGCTCACGCCTCCCAGGAATCACCCCACAGACCGATGCCCTCCGCCGCCGGGGAAGACTCGGGTCCGCCGCTGATACGCTCGCTCATGCGGCGCGCCGTCTGCTGGATGCGGGTGACCACGCGCGTGAACGCGGCCTCGTCGGGTGCCGGAGCCAGTCCGACCGCGTAGAGGCTGAGCACGACCTGGTCCTCGGCCCCGAACACCGGCACTTGAACGACGGCCACGTTGCGCCAGTCGACACCCGCATCGGTTTCGAGCCGACGTCTGGACTCCGCGATGGCCGCCCACATCTGGGCGTACGACTCGCGCGCGACGCCGGTTCCGCGGGTGAGCTGCACGAACCGCTGCGTGAGGTCCCGGTTCCCGGCGATCGCGTAACCGCGCGCGCGGATGCCGGAGAGCTGCCGTGCGATGAGCTCCCTGTCGACGCCGCCGGTCAGGTGCCGCGAGGCCTCCTCCCAGGCGTGCCGTCGCGCCGGGGGAGCCCACGCTGCGAAAACGGAGGCGATGGGCGCGGCCCACGGGTGTGACGCACCCACGTTCTCGTACGACCCGCCGGTCGCGTGCGGCAGGACCGACGCAAGCGTCACGACAGCGTCACCGAGTTGCGTGTTGGCGGTGATCTCACAGTCGATCTCGTCGGCGAGGGCTGCGAGGTCCGCTTCGGCGGCTGTCGCCCACCGCAACCGTTCGATGAACGCCCGCGCATCGTACGACTCGCTGGGGGCGGCGAACGTACCGTAGCCGGCACGGCGGAACAGCAGCGGCATCTCGGCGGCACCCGCCCCGGTTCCCAGGTCGCGCACCCGACCGACGACGAGCACATGATCGCCGTGGTCGGTCGTGCTCTCGATGGATGCGTCTATCCAGACGACCGCGTCTTTCACGCGGGGCGGTTCGGTCCCGGCGCCACAGAACTCGTGCACACTCCATCGGTCGGGCGCCTTCTGCGCGAACGCACGCGCGAGGTCACGGTCGGCAGCGCTGAGCACGCTGACGGTGAACCGACCCGCGGCGAGCAGGTGCGGGAGCGTCGTCGAGCGACGGTCGGCGAAGAACCCGACCAGGAGCGGGTCCTCGCTGACGGCGACGAAGCTCCCCACGATCATCCCGACCGGGGCGCGCCCCGCGTCGCGCGCCGTGATCAGACATACCCCGGTGGGATACTCGCCGAGGACAGCACGCCACCCCGCGGACTTCTCGCTCGGCGTCGTCGCCGATGTCATGTCCCGACCGCGGCGGCCAGGTACCGCACAGCCGCCTGACGCCAGTTCAGGGTCACGTGGGAGTGAGCGATTTCGGCATCGCGCTTCGCCCGCGACACCGGATGCTCGGGGAAGCAGGCTTTCGCCCCCGTCAGGGCGTGAATGCGTTGCACCGACCGAAGTGCCGTCCTCACCGCCAGCGCGTTGTCGCGCAGTTCGGTGGCGATCTCTTTCTCGGTCGCAACATCATGGCGCGCGGACCGCTCGGCGGACAGTCGGCTGCGATTCTCGACGATCAGACGGGCCGTCAGGGCATCACCGGAGGCCTCGGAGAACTCGGTCGCGACGAAGTCCTGGTCGATCAGGCGCACCTCGCCGCCGAGAGCGTTCGCGACGCGGACGTTCGACGCGCCGGTTGCGGCGAAGTGGTCGACGGCTCCCGCGGCGGCTCCCACCGCCACCGACGCGAACGGGAACCGGCCGTTGGACGGCCACGGGGCGTACATCGCGTCGAACGTCGGATGCAGGCTGCGTCGCTCCTGGAGCTTGAAGACCGTGTCCCGGGTCAGCTGCACTCGCCGTTCCGGAACGAACACCCGTTCGACGGACATCGTCCGGCTGCCGGTGCCGCGCAGCCCGGTCGGCGTCCAGTCGTCGATCGTCGTGGCTTCGTCGCGCGGGACGAGGAACATGTGTCCCTCTTTGTCCTCCCCGACGGGCGCGTTGAAGATCAGCCATTCCGAGAAATCGGAGCCGCTGCAAAAGCCCCATGCGCCGGTGAGCAGGTACCC
>NZ_JBKEAY010000195.1:0-16937 GCF_047972865.1 Microbacterium sp. | reverse complement strand
CCGCAACCCCGACAGAACGCGCAACGCAGCCTTGCGCCAGTTGGAGAACCTCGGCTACGACGTCACACTCACCCCCATCACCGCCGCCTGAACCGCACGAAACTCTCGTAATAGGGTGTAGGTGGGGTCTGAGTCCTCCGGCTTCGAGCAGACTCCTCGCGATGTACATCGCGAGGTCGCGACTCGCCGTGCCCGGCGTAGTCGCCCGCCGACGCATCCGCACCGGGGAATACGGCCGGACCCTTCTTCTCTCGCGCGGCAACGAACGGATGGTGCGATCAGGCGGTAGAGCACTTTCGACATCGACGACCTCCGCCGTCGTCGCAGCCTCGTCATCACCCGTCAGGAAGCTACCGAGGCCCTCGGCGTCGATCCCCGCACCATCACGGTCGGCATCGAGGACGGCACAATCCCCTCGGTGAAGATCGGCCGCCGCATCGTCATCCCACGTGAGAAGTTCCTCGCCCTGTTCGCCGACGACACGACTGCTGACTGACTCACCGTGGCTCGATGGCTGCTATTTCTCGGCTACTACATCTAAAGTAGAAATAGTGGCGATGGAAGTGAGGCTGTGATGGGTGAGTACGTCGAGCGCCTGTGGCATCCCGAGGACGCGAGCGGCTTGAGCCGCAAGGATCGCGCGCCCGGCCGCTACCTCGCCTATGTACCCGACGAACTGAGAGAGCGCCTTCCGATGCTGGGGGTCGAGGCACAGGGGGCGGCGGAGGACGCGCTGGCGGTGCTCGCCCGCGCTGACGAGCGGATCGGCGCCCGGGGCCGCTACCTGAATCACTTGCTGGTCCGTTCGGAGTCCATCTCGTCGTCGTGGATCGAAGGCAACCGGGTCACGCCCAAACGCCTCGCGGTCGCCGAGTTGCTGCACCAGGGACCGCGTCAGGCGCTCGACGTCGTGGCGAACGTGCGGGCAACAGAGGCCGCAATCGCCGAGCTGGCCGACCATTCGCGAACGATCGCCACTGACGACATCGTGGACCTCCAGCACGTCATCGAGCCGAGGCTCGAACGCGGGCTGCGGCAGGAGCAGAACTGGGTCGGTGGGCCCGGCTGGTCGCCGCTGCGAGCCGCGTTCGTCCCGCCGCCGGAAACCGAGGTGCCCCGCCTCGTGGCGGACCTCGCGCGGTTCGTCACCGAGACGAGCGGCAACCCGGTGGTGCGTGCGGCGATCGCGCATGCGCAGTTCGAGACGATTCACCCGTTCATCGACGGCAACGGCCGCACCGGACGCGCCCTGATCCACACCGTTCTGCGCCGCGCCGACGCACTGCGGAACGCGCTCATCCCGATCAGCACTGTCTTTGCCGCAGCTACCGACGCCTACGTCGCGGGCCTCACCGGCTATCGCGCCGATCCGCCCGCGCTCGATGAATGGGTGATCGGCTTCGCGCAGGCCGCGGAGAAGGCTGCCGGGAACGCGGTGAGGCTCGCCGCGGACATCGCTGCGCTCGACCAGGACGTGTCCGACCGGCTCGTCGCCTTCCGCCGTGACCGGGGCCTGAACCCCGCGGTGCCGCGGCGGGATGCGGTCGTGCTGCGCATCCTCGGCACGCTCGCCTCCGATCCGGTGCTCACTGCCGAGTCCGTCAGCACACGCCTCGCTGTCTCACCAGCCGCAGCGCACCGGGCACTGACGGAGCTGGCAGAGGCGGGCATCCTCGGACGCACGAAGGATCAGCGTGGCCGCCTGGTCTGCTGGACCGCCGACCGTCATCTCGCGCTCGTCGCGCTCACCGAGCGCAGCAACCGCGTCGGCGGTGGGGACACTCAAGAGCGTAAGCCGCGGCTCGGACCCGCGCTGCCCGACGTGAATCAGTTCGGCGCACGACCCCAGGCATCCACCACACGACGCGACGCACCCGGTCTGTGAAGCGACGAGGCGATGGCGGCTACTGGAATCACAACACTGCGTACCACCCGGAGTTGCTCGCAGCAGTCGTGCCTGATCTTGCGCGGCGCGGTCGCGGATGAGCCGCGCGGCCTCGGTGACGGGCACGGCCTCGATGGTTTCGAGCGTGCGGCGCGCGGCTTCAGCGTGTTGTCGCCACTTCGCGGCATACTCGCGCGGATTGCCCGGGCGGAGGTCTCCGAACACGTCGTACGGCGTGGGTGCCTGTCCGGGCGGGGGTAAGAGTTCAACTCCCCCCTCGCGCACAGCACGACAAGACCCCCGGCCCCGGGACACGTTCCCGGGCGGGGGGTCTTCGCATCCACCCCTGCGGCCCCGGTCCGCCCGCCTGCCTCAGAGCAGGCCGCGGAAGCTGCGGATGATGGCCTCGGCGGTGTCGACATCGCGGGTCGCGATCGCGTCGCGCAGCGCGAGGTTGCCGGCCTCGGGTCCGTCCGGGTCGCGGGCGAACGGCTCCCACCCAGTGAGGTTGCGCCGGATCGCGGGCTGCGCCTCGGCGGCGACCCCGATGAAGAAGCGGTTCTCGGTGGCGGCGGTGACGGCGTCGAGGAACTCGATGACCGAGTCCAGCAGCGCCGGTGCGTCGCGCCGGGACGCGACGCCGATGAGCCGGTCGGTGATGTCGATGAGCCGGCGCACCTCGTGGTCGTCGGCGCGGGCCAGAGCCACCCGGATGGCGTTGCCGATGAAGTAGACGGTGAAGTCGGCGGTGTCGTTGCGCAGCTTCTCGTCGGGGTTGGTCACCCGCGTGTAGCGGCCAACGGCGACCTCGACGAGACCTATTCGTTCCAGCCGTTGCAGGGCTTCACGCACGGGTGTGCGCGAGATGCCCAACTGCTCCGCGAGGTCGATGTCCCGGAGGCGCACGCCCGGCTCAAAGTGTCCTTCGACGATCGCTTGACCGATCCGTTCGAACACTTCGTCGCCGAGAATCCCGCCTCTGGTTGGGTCGAGGGGCTCAAGTTCTCGATTCATGGCTGAATCGAGTCTAGGTGGTTGTCATCGCATTGAACATGCTGTGAGTGAGACAAACGGGTCGCCGGATGGTCAATATATCGATAGAGTTGCACTGTCACGCTTTTCCGTGACCTATCCGGGGGGATCCGTCGACGCCCGGGCGAGTACGTAATCTTCGTCCGCCCGGGCGTCGAATGGGGGTGCAGTGCAACGTTTCTGTCACCATCGTCTGCCAGCGCCCACACCTGAGTGCTCCTGCCGTAGCGTGAAGCGGGTCGACGCAGCAGCGCCGACTCCCGCATTTACGTAAGGCAGTCATGGGCACCAGCGGTACCGTCAAGTGGTTCAACTCCGAGAAGGGCTTCGGCTTCATCGCTCCCGACGAAGGCGGCGCAGACGTCTTCGCTCACTATTCGGCGATCCAGTCATCCGGTTACCGATCGCTGGAGGAGAACCAGCGCGTCGAGTTCGAGGTCGTTCAGGGTCCGAAGGGCTTGCAGGCCGAGAACATCCGCCCGCTCTGAGCCGGCGGATGCTGCGGTTGCCGCGCTGACCGAAGCCCGGTGCGGCAACTGCTTCTTCGGCGTGCGTGCGGCGCGGCCCGCCGAGGATCGGGGCTACGCCTCGTCGGGCAGGAGCAGCATCGCGCGCAGGTCCGACACTGAGTCGACGGCTGCCTGCGCGCCCTCGGACTCGTGGGGCCAGCTGAATCCCCAGCGCACGAAGATCACCGGCACCCCCTGGTCGCTGCCGCCCTCGACGTCGTGGTGGCGGTCGCCGATCAAGACCGGCCGTGACGTGTCACAGCCCAGCGCGCGCAGGCGACGCAACGCCTCGCCGATGATGTCGGACTTGGAGGCCAGCGTCCTCTCGTCGTCGGTGGCTCCCGCGAGCGCGCGCAGGTGCGGTGCCAAGCCGAAGTGCTCCATCAGGGCCACCACCTGCGACTCCGGCTTCGAGCTGGCCGTCGCCTGCGGGATGCCCGCGGCATCCGCATCCGCGATCAGCTGCCCGATCCCCGGGTAGAGCCTGGCGCCCGAGGTGTACCCCTCGGCGCGACCGAGCGCGCGATAGAAGGTCAGGGCATCCGCGGACTGCTCCGGGCTCATGCCGACGTTCTTCTGGAACGACTCGAACATCGGCGGGCCGATCCAGTGCACCAGTTCGGCGCGGGTCGGCGCAGGCAGACCGAAGTGGTCGAGGCAGGTCGCGAGCCGCCGCAGGATGCCGTCGGATGCGTCGACGATGGTGCCGTCGACGTCCCAGAGGATGCAGGTCCAGGGGGAGCGAGCCATCCTCCCAGCCTAGGGCCAGCGCGGAGGTCGCGCCGATGAGCCGTTGACCCGTTCAGCAATCAATCCGCGCGCCCCGTCGGCGCGCCGCGCGCGGCAGGATTCCGGCGGTGCAGCTCGCGCGGCGTGATGCGGAGACGGAACTCTGAATACCTCCGGACGGGCTCCCCCGGACCTCAGAACAGGCGCGGAGCACCCGATTCGGTGCCCTTCATGTCGTCGTAGTCGAGGGTGACGCAGCGGATGCCGCGGTCGGTGGCGAGCACCCGCGCCTGCGGCTTGATCTCCTGCGCCGCGAAGACGCCCTGGACGGGCGCCAGCCGAGGGTCACGACCCAGCAGGTCGAGGTAGCGGGTGAGCTGTTCCACGCCGTCGATGTCGCCGCGCCGCTTGACCTCCACGGCGATCGTGCCGCCGGCGGGGTCGCGCAACAGCAGATCGACCGGGCCGATCGCGGTGGGGTACTCGCGGCGCACCAACTGCAGGTCGTCGCCGATGACCTCGACCTGCTCGGCGAGCAGGCGCTGCAGGTCGGCCTCGACGCCGTCCTTCTGCAGTCCGGGATCGACCCCGAGTTCGTGCGACGAGTCGTGCAGCACCTCGTAGATGCGCACGAGCAGCGCATCTCCGGTCTTGGCGTGGGTCACCCGCCAGTGCTCGGTGACACCCGCCGACGCCGACTCCTCGTCGGGGGTCTCGACCCGGAGCGTGCACGGCGGACTCATCCAGTTGAGCGGCTTGTACGACCCTCCGTCGGAGTGCACGAGCAGCGAGCCGTCGCCCTTGTGCACCAGAAGCCGGGTCGCCAGCGGGAGGTGGGCGTTGAGCCGACCGGTGTAGTCGACGCTGCAGCGGGCGATGACGAGGCGCATCCGACGAGCCTACGCCGCGCGGGCCCGCCCCGCGTCAGTGGTGGGCGGAGCCGGCGGCGGCGGGGGTGAGCGGACGGGCGGCACCGGCGGCTGCACCGGACAGCGCGATGAGGACGGCGATGATCCACAGGGTGGGGAGGATGCCGATCTGGTCGCTCACCCAGCCCAGCGCCGGCGGGCCGCACAGGAACGCGAGGTAGCCGATGGACGCCGCGGCCGACACCGACGCGGTCGCGCGAGCGGGGTCGTCGGCGGCCGCCGACATCCCGAGGGGGAAGCCCATTGACGCTCCTGCGCCCCACAGGGCCACCCCGATCAACGCCAGCGGCGTCGTCGGGGCCAGGATGAACAGCGCGAGTCCGCCCGCCGCGGTCACCGACAGGACGCGCAGCATCCACACCCGCCCGAATCGATCCACGAGCGGGCCCCCGAGCACCCGGACCGTCGTCATAGCGACTGAGAACACCGTGAGCGCGATCGCACCGGTCGCCTCAGACTGGCCATGCCCGTCGACGACCGCGATCGGGAGCCAGTCGCTGGCCGCACCCTCGGCGAACGAGACGCCCAGCATGATGAGCCCGATCGCGTACGTGCGCGGGGTCCGCCACACCGCCAGCAGCTCCCGCAGCCGTTCGCGTCGCGTGCGGGCGGAGGGGTCGTCGTCGTGCAGGGCGTCGCGGGCCGGCACCCAGCGCAGAGCCCCCAGTCCCGCCGCGAGGACGAGCAGGCCGGCACCGCCGACATGCCAGCCGATTCCGACGCCGGCGGCCGCCATCACGACCCCCAGACCCGCCCCCGCGACCGTGCCGAAGCTGAAGAACGCGTGGAACAGCGGCATGAGCGTGCGCCCGATCGCCTGTTCGGCGGCGGCCGCCTCGACGTTCATCATGACGTCGGTCATGCCCATGCCCAGGCCCATGAGCCCCAGCGAGACCGCGATCACCGGGTACGACTCCACAACCTGCACGCCCACGCCGACCGCGATCATTCCGGCGGCCTGCGCGGCCAAGGTCGCGTGCATGCCGCGGCGGGTGCCCCAGCGGGCCACGACGAGGTTCGCCAGCGGGATGCCGATCAGCGGCGCCGCTCCCATCACCAGCAGCAGGGACCCGACCTGTGCGTCGGTGATCCCCAGCGCCGACTTGACCCCAGGGATGCGCGAGGCCCACGACGCGAACCCGAACCCCGAGACGAGGAAGATCGTGAACATCGCGGTGCGCCAGCGAGCGAGGTGCGCGGCGGAGAGGGGGGCATCCACCGCGTCATTCTAGTTCGCCGACCACCACAGCCGAGACCCGTTCACCATTCAGTCTGCGCGCCCTCCCGGGCAGACCGGGCGACGCCGGGCACCGATAGACTGAACCCCCGTTCCCCGGCGCGCTGAGGAGGCCAGCTTGCTCGCTCTGCTGGCAGCGTTCGTGCTCGCGCCCCTGCTCATGCCATGGCTTGTCGGACGCCTCGGCGCCCGCGCGTTCCTCGCCGCGGCGATCGTTCCCGTCATCGCGTTCGTGCACGCCGCGTTGCAGGCCGACACGATCATCGGGGGCAGCGAGCTGCGCGAGACGTACGCCTGGATCCCGGGCCTCGACATCGCGCTCGCGATGCGGATGGATGCCCTGGGCTGGGTCATGACCCTTGTCGTCACCGGCGTCGGCGCCCTCGTGATGGTCTACTGCCGGTGGTACTTCGCCGGAAAGATCGAGGGCGTCGGGCTGTTCAGCGCGGTGCTGCTGGGCTTTGCGGGGGCGATGTACCTGCTGGTGCTCACCGATGACATCGTCGTGCTGGTCATGGCGTGGGAGATCACCAGCATCCTCTCCTACTTGCTGATCGGGTTCTATCATCGGCGCGGCGCGAGCCGGCGGGCCGCGCTGCAGGCGCTGCTGGTGACCACCCTGGGCGGCCTGATCATGTTCATCGGTGTCGTGATCCTGGTGGTGCAGTTCGGCACGACCAGCGTCGCCGAGATCCTCGCGCAGTGGCCTGCGGATACCGTGCCGCCGGCGGTCACCACCGCGATCGTCCTCATGCTCGTCGGCGCGCTCAGCAAATCGGCCATCTTCCCCTTCCACTTCTGGCTGCCCGGCGCGATGACCGCGCCGACCCCGGTCAGCGCCTACCTGCACGCCGCCGCCATGGTCAAAGCGGGGATCTACCTCATCGCCCGCTTGGCGCCGGTCGTCTCGGCCGTGGAGCCCTGGCGCCCGATCGTGGTCGGACTCGGCGTCTTCACGATGTTGCTCGGCGGCTTCCAGGCCCTCCGCGAGACCGACCTGAAACGCCTGCTCGCCTTCGGGACGGTCAGCCAGCTCGGCATGCTCACGGTCGTGCTCGGGTTCGGCACGCGCACCACCGCCCTGGCGGGCCTGGCGCTGCTCCTCGGCCACGCGCTCTTCAAGTCGGCCCTCTTCCTCACCGTCGGCGTGATCGACCGCCAGCTCGGCACCCGCGACATCCGCGAGCTGTCCGGCATCGGGCGGCAGGCGCCGGTCATGGCGACCTTTGCGATGATCGCGATCGCCTCGATGGCGGGCCTTGCCCCCACGCTCGGATTCGTCGCCAAGGAGGGCGCCCTGACGGGCCTCCTCGACGACGGCGGGCCGTGGGCCGTGGTCGGGCTGGTCGGCATCGTGCTCGGTTCGGCGCTGACCACCGCGTACGGCCTACGGTTCGTGTGGGGCGCGTTCTGGACCAAGCGGGATGCCGAACGCGCACCGCGGCCGCGCACCGAGTGGCCCGATCCGCCGATGGGATTCCTCATCGCCCCGGTCGTGCTGTCGGGCCTGGGCCTGCTCGCCGGGCCCGCCGCGCCCCTGCTCGACCCCATGCTGGCCGTCTACGCCGACACCGCTCCCGGCGACGGGCACGTCTACCACCTGGCCCTGTGGCACGGGCTCGAACCGGCGCTGTTCCTCTCGCTCGGCAGCATCGGCGTCGGCATCCTCGTGTTCTGGCTCACGCAGGTCGCCGGGATGATCGGACGCATGCTGCCGTTCACCGCGGCCGACGCATACAACCTCGTGCTGCGCATCGTGGCCAAGGTGTCGGTGGAGACGACCGCGCTCACCCAGCGCGGGTCGCTGCCGGTCTACGTCGGCACGATCTTCGTCGTGCTGGTGGCCGCCGAGGGGACCGCCCTGGTCGCCGGCGGCGACTGGAGCATCCATCTGGATGCCTGGCACACCAACACGCAACTGGTCGTGGCACCGATCATGATCGTCGCGGGGATCATCGCGGTGCGCGCGCGAAAGCGGTACACCGGCGTCGTCCTGGTCTCGGTGACGGGCCTGGGAATGATCATGCTCTTCGCCACCGGCGGGGCCCCCGATCTCGCACTCACGCAGATCCTCATCGAGACCGTCACGCTGGTGACCTTCGCGCTGGTGCTGCGCCGCATCCCGGCACGCCTCGGCGAACACAACGGAACCGTCATGCCGATCGCCCGCGCCGTCCTGGGCGCCGCGGTCGGGGCCACGATGGCCGCCGTCGCGCTGGTGGCCACCGGGGCGCGCATCGCGACCCCGATCTCGAACGCCTGGGTGGATCTCGCCTACCAGGAGGGGCACGGCCGCAACACCGTCAACGTCGCGCTGGTCGACCTGCGCGGCTGGGACACGATGGGTGAGCTGTCGGTGCTCGTGCTGGCCGCCACCGGGATCGCCTCGCTCGTGTTCGTGACACACCGTGAGGACCTGCTGTCGCTGCAGTCGTCGCTTCCCACGGGGGCGGTTCGCACTCGCCGGCCGCTGCTGGAGACCGAACAGGGCCCGCGCCCCCGCGGCGGAGACGTGACCGGAACCCGGCTCGCGTGGCTCGTGGGCGGTCAGCGGGTGGGCGCGCAGAACCGATCCCTCATGCTCGAGGTGATCGTGCGCATCCTGGTCCACACCGTCATCGTCATCTCGATCTACCTCCTGTTCGCCGGTCACAACCTGCCCGGAGGCGGCTTCGCCGGGGGGCTGGTCGCCGGCATGGCGCTCGTGATGCGGTACCTCGCCGGCGGACGGTACGAGCTCGGTGCGGCCGCGCCGGCCGACGCCGGACGCCTGCTCGGCTTCGGGATGGCGCTCGCCGTCGCGTGCGCGATCGTCCCGATCCTGTTCGGCCAGAATCCGCTGAGCAGCGGCTTCTGGGAGGCCACGGTGCCGCTGGTCGGTCACATCGAGTTCGTCACCGCGACCCTGTTCGACATCGGGGTGTACCTCGTGGTCGTGGGCCTCACCCTCGACGTGTTGCGCGCGCTGGGCGCTGAGGTGGACCGGCAGTCCGCGCAACTGACGGAGGCCTCATCGTGAACGTCTCCGGGGTGCTGATCCTCATCATGGCGGTGCTGTTCGCCGCCGGGGTCTACGCGATGCTGGAACGCAGCCTTACCCGCGTGCTCATCGGGTTCTTGCTGCTCGGCAACGCCACCAACCTGTTCCTGCTGGTGGTGATGGGCCGGCCCGGCATCGCCTCGTTCCACGGCGACGGCTCGCCCGAGCAGATGAGCGACCCGCTCCCGCAGGCGCTCACTCTCACCGCAATCGTGATCACGTTCGCCGTCTCGGCGTTCCTGCTGGCACTGATCTACCGTTCCTGGCAGCTCGATCAGGCCGACATCGTCGAGGACGACGAGGCCGACATCGCGGTGCGCGAACGTGCCGACGCCGACGAGGAGACGATGGGCGACGAGATCACGGATGCCGACGACGACGCCACCACCGACTTCATCGGCACCGTGACGACGCCGATCACGGTGCTGCATCAGGGCGACATCGACGAGATCCGCGACGATGCGCCGGTCGACCACCCGGGGGCGGACCGATGAGCGCGCTGGTGCCGCTGTTGACGACGCTGCCACTGCTGGGGGCGGCGATCGCGCTGATCTTCGGCCGTTATCGTCGCGTGCAGGTCGGGGTGTCGGTGGTCACCCTCACCGTGGTGTGCGCGATCGCGGTGCTCCTGCTGATCGACATCGAGACCACCGGGACCACGATCGCCGTCTCGGTCGGAGGATGGCCGATCCCCTACGGCATCGTGCTGTACGTCGACCGGCTCGCGGCGCTGCTGGTGGCCGTGTCGAGCATCGTGCTGCTGGCGGTGCTGCTGTTCTCGGTGGGCCAGGGAGCCGCCGACGGTGACGACACCCCCATCTCGATCTTCCACCCGTCGTATCTGATCCTCGGGGCGGGGATCTTCACGGCGTTCATCGCCGGCGACCTGTTCAACCTCTACGTGGGGTTCGAGATCCTCCTGGTCGCCTCCTACGTGCTGATCACGCTGGGTTCGACGCGGTCGCGGCTTCGCACGGGTGCGGTCTACATCGTCGTCTCGCTGGTGTCCTCCATCCTCTTCCTCGCCGCCATCGCCGCCATCTACGGGGCGGTGGGAACCGTCAACATCGCCCAGCTGTCCGAGCGGCTGGCGCAGTTGCCGGCGGACGTGCAGATGGTGCTGCACCTGCTGCTGCTCCTCGCGTTCGCCATCAAGGCGGCGGTGTTCCCGCTGTCGTTCTGGCTGCCCGACTCCTACCCCACCGCGCCGGCGCCGGTGACCGCGGTGTTCGCGGGGTTGCTGACGAAGGTCGGCGTCTACGCCATGATCCGCACCGAGACGCAGATCTTCCCCGCCAGCGACCTGCAGGTGCTGCTGCTGGTGGTCGCGTTGGCCACGATGATCGTGGGGGTTCTGGGGGCGGTCGCTCAGGCCGAGCTCAAGCGCATCCTGTCATTCACGCTCGTCAGCCACGTCGGCTACATGGTGTTCGGGCTGGCGGTCGGCACGGCGGCATCCCTCGCCGCGACGATCTACTACATGATCCACCACATCGTTGTGCAGACCACACTGTTCCTCGCCGTGGGACTGGTGGAGCGCAGAGCCGGGTCGACCTCGATCCTCAAGGTCAACGACCTGATGCGGGCGGCGCCGGTGATCGCCGTGCTGTATTTCATCCCGGCGATCAACCTGGGCGGGCTGCCGCCGTTCTCGGGGTTCATCGGCAAGTTCGCCCTCTTCGACGCCGCCGCCCGTGAGGGCGACCCGCTGATGTACGTGTTGATCGCCGGCGGTGTGATCACATCGCTGCTGACGCTGTACGCGCTGATGCGCGCGTGGAACCTGGCGTTCTGGCGGGCCGAGGACGACCAGGTCGACGAGCCCGACGTCGCGCGCATCGCCTACCTCGGCTCGGCACCGGCGGCGGCCGTGCAGACGGAGCGCCGCGTCACCCCGCGCATCATGACCGCCGCGACGGCCGGAATGGTGGCCGTCACGATCGCGCTCACGGTCTTCGCCGGTCCGCTGTATCAGGTGTGCGTGAGCATCGGTGAGACGCTCATGCAGCCGACCACGCTGAGCGAGCTGGAAGGGGACGCCCGATGAGCGCGCGGACCAGGTCGGTCCTGGCGACGGTGTGGCGGCAGGTGCCGTTCTTCGTGTGGCTGGTCGCGCTGTGGATGCTGCTCTGGGGCCAGTTCACGGCGCTGGCGCTGGTCACCGGCATCGCGGTGGCCGTCTTCGCGACCCGGGTGTTCCGGCTGCCGCCGGTCGAGCTGTCGGGTCGGGTGAATCCGTGGTGGCTCGTCGTGTTCATCGTGGAGTTCCTGTGGGCGCTCGTGCGCGGCGCGCTCACGGTGGCGTGGCAGTCGGTCGCGCCCAGGCATCCGGGGACGGCGATCATCGCGGTGCAGATGCGCACCGATGACGATCTGATCATGACGCACGTGGCGGTCACGGCATCCCTCATCCCCGGGTCGCTGCTGATCGATTCGGATCGGGAGCAGCGAGTGCTGTACGTGCACGTCATCGGGGTGAGGACGGATGCCGATGTCGAGGCGCAGCGGCGCGACATCTCGCGCTGGGAGGCGCGAATCGTGCGAGCGCTGGGGTCGCGCGCGCAGGTCGACGCGGTACGCGGGGTGATCTCATGAGCTGGGTGCTGATCGCGAGCTATGTGGCGTTCGGGGCGGCGGCGCTCCTGACGCTGTGGCGCATCATCGTGGGGCCGTCGATCCTCGACCGCGCGGTGGCGTCGGACGTGATGCTGACGCTCGTGATGTGTGTGCTGGGGGCGGAGATGGCGATCAATCACCACACGCGGACGTTGCCGTTGCTGCTGATCGTCGCGGCGGTGGGGGTGTTCGGGTCGATCTCGGTGGCCCGGTTCGTGGCGAGGCGGGAGGGAGACCGACGATGAACGACGTGCTCGATGCCGTGGCGCTGGTGCTGATCCTGGGTGGTGCGCTGTTGTGCGTGACCGCGGGGCTCGGCTTGATCCGCTTCCGCGACGTGCCATCGCGGTTGCACGCGGCGACCAAGCCGCAGGTGCTCGGGTTTTTGCTCATCTGCTTGGCGATCGCGCTGTCGACGCGCAGCTGGCCGGTGCTCGCGTTCCTGGTGCCGGTCGTGCTGATTCAGCTGGCGACCGCGCCGCTGTCGGCGCACATGGTCGGCCGGCAGGCGTACCGCAACCACACGATCGACGAGAGCTCCCTGCTCGTCGACGACCTCGCCGACCCCCCGGCCTGACCCGGCGCCACGGCTGGCACCGCCGCGTTCGGGCGGAGATCCCCGCGCTTGGGAGGGTGGGTTTGGTGGATTCGTCCTCCCGAGTGCCGATCTCCTCCTGACGGCGCCCGGGTGCGGGCCCGCGTGGCGCAGGACACCTGACCGCCCCCGACGGTCCGCGGGTCAGCGCCCGCGCGTCAGGAATGCCTCGCGCAGCGCGCGGGACTCGTCCGTGGCGATCAGGTCGGCGATCGAGGCGGCTTCGGCGGCGAGGTGTTCGCGGTAGCCGGGGAGCCACCCGGCGCTCAGCAGCCGCTTGTTCGCGGACAGGGCGGCGGCGGGGGTGCGCGCCATGCCCGCCGCGATGGATGCTGCCGTGTCGGCGACCTCGTCCGGCCCGACGACGCGGTTCACGATGCCCCACTCGTGTGCCGTTGCCGCATCCAGCCGACGACCGGCGAACACGAGTTCGGCGGAACGCTGCGGGCCCACGATCCGCGGCAGCAGATGGGTGGTGCCGCCGTCGGGACTGACCCCGAGAGCCGAGTACGCGGTGAGGAACGTGGCCTTTTCTGACGCGACGACGTAATCGGCGTTCAGGACGATTCCGAACCCGGCGCCCGCCGCCGCACCCTGCACCGCGGCGACCAGCACCAGACCGGCCTCGGCCACGCCCAGCAGCGCCCGGTGCAGTCTCGACGCGAGGGCGAGCGTGTAGGCGCCCGGATCGGCGGCGCCCGACATCGCGGCGACATCGCCGCCGCCGCAGAACAGCGCGCCCTCGGCCGAGAGCACCACGACTCGGGTGCCGTCGGTGGCGGCGACCCCGACCGCCGCCTCCAGCGCGGCCGTCAGCGCGAGGTCGAGAGCGTTCCCCGCCTCGGGTCGCGTGAGCCGCCAGTGCGTCACCGCGCCCTCGCGGGTGACGGCCAGACCCGTCACTGCGGAGCCATCCGCAGCGCGCCGTCCAGTCGCACCGTCTCACCGTTGAAGTAGTCGTGTTCGGCGACGCGCAGAATGACGGCATCGCCCTGTCCGCCTCCGCCGCACAGGGCCGCGGCGCCCAGCCCGCCGCCGCGGCGACGCAGCTCGAGGGCCAGGGTGAGCGCCAGCCGCGCCCCCGACATGCCGACCGGGTGCCCGAGGGCGATGGCGCCGCCGTTGACGTTGACGCGGTCGGGGTCGACGGCCAGTTCGCGCATCGAGGCGATCGCGACGCTCGCGAACGCTTCGTTGATCTCGAGCAGATCGAGGTCGGCCAGCGTGAGGCCGGACTGGGAGAGCGCCTTCTCGATGGCGCGGGCCGGCTGGTGCAGCAGAGACGGGTCGGGTCCGGCGACGGTCGCATAGGTGACGATCTCGGCGAGCCACGGGAGCCCACGCCGCTGCGCTTCCTCCTTGTCCATCACGACCAGCCCGGCAGCGCCGTCGGACAGCTGCGACGCCGACCCGGCGGTGATCGTGCCGTCGGGTGCGAACGCGGGGCGCAGCGCTCCCAGCGACTCGGCCGTGGTGCCGGGGCGGATGCCCTCGTCGGCGGTCACCTCGGCCTCCTGGCGTCCGCGGCGCACCGTGAGGGGCGCGATCTCGTCGTCGAACACCCCGGCGGCGGTCGCGGTGGCGGCCCGTTCGTGGGACCGGGCCGCGAACTCGTCCTGCTCGGCGCGGGTGATCCCGAGTCCGGCTTGGTGCTTCTCGGTGCCGGCCCCCATCACCAGGTGTTCCAAGCCGCACACCAGCGCGTCGCGATCGAGGGCGTCGGCGAGGTCGCCCGGCCCGTACTTGACGCCCGTGCGGATGCGGGTGACGTGCGGCGCATTGGTCATCGACTCGGTGCCGCCGGCGATCGCCGAGCGGATGAGGCCGCCGCGGATGGCGAGGTCGGCGTGACCGAGGGCGGTCAGCCCCGACAGGCAGAGCTTGTTGAGTGAGGTGGCCGGAACGGACAGCGGGATGCCGCCGGCTACCGCCGACAGCCGTGCCGGGTTCGGTCCGACGCCGGCCTGGACGACGTTGCCGAAGTAGACGGCATCGAGTTCGCCCGGTTCGATGCCGGCGCGCGAGACGGCCGCCGTGATCGCGTGCCCGCCGAGGGCGTCCGCCGTCTGCGGGGTCAGCGCGCCCAGCAGTTTTCCGATGGGGGTGCGTGCCCCCGCGACGATGACGCTCGTCATGTGATCCTCCTCGATCGGCGATATCCTTCGCCGCCCCCGGCCACGGCCTACTGCCGCGGCTCTGGCGCCCAGTCTGGCGCACCGTGAGACGCAGTGCGAACTTGATGCTCTCGCTGGAACAAGGGTCCAGCGGTAGCCAGCCGGCGCGTATGAGACTGACCAGGCGCCACCGGACACGCCGCACCCCACCCGCCCACGCGAACGACGAAGCGCCGCCGGAACTGGCCACCCCGGCGGCGCTTCACCTTAGATCTCAGTCGGCGCCGAAGTCGAAGGAGGCCGACTCGGATGCCTCGTCGACGGCCTCGGCGAGGTCTTCGCGCGCGGCGTCATAGGGCGATGCGTGCTCGGTGATCTCGCGCGCGCCGCCGGCGTGCAGCTCGCCGATCAGCTTGGCCGTCGTGCCGCCGATCAGTCCCAGGCTCGCGTACTGCTCCATGCGCGCGCGCGAGTCGGCGATGTCGAGGTTGCGCATCGTGAGCTGGCCGATCCGGTCGGTGGGGCCGAACGCGGCATCCCCGACGCGCTCCATCGATAGCTTCTCGGCCGCGTACGACAGGTTCGGGCTCGTCGTGTCGAGGATCGTGTAGTCCTCGCCGCGCCGCAGCCGCAGCGTGACGGTGCCGCTGATCGACGAGCCCACCCAGCGCTGGATCGATTCGCGCAGCATGAGCGACTGCGGCTCCAGCCAGCGCCCCTCGTACATCAGGCGCCCCAGCCGCCGCCCCTGCTCGTGATAGGTCGCCAGGGTGTCTTCGTTGAGGATGCCGTTGACCAGCCGTTCGTACGTGATGAACAGCAGCGCCATACCAGGCGCCTCATAGACACCGCGCGACTTGGCCTCGATGATGCGGTTCTCGATCTGGTCGCTCATGCCCAGGCCGTGCCGCCCGCCGATGTCGTTGGCCACCCGCACCAGCTCCACGGCGTCCGTGTACTCGACGCCGTTGATCGCGACGGGACGGCCGCGCTCGAAGGCGACGGTGACGTCTTCGGTGACGATCTCGACCTCGGGGTCCCAGAACCGCACGCCCATGATCGGGTTCACGATCTCCAGCGGCACGTCCAGGTGCTCGAGGGTCTTGGCCTCGTGCGTGGCCCCCCAGATGTTCGCGTCGGTCGAGTACGCTTTCTCGGCCGAATCGCGGTACGGGAACCCGTGTGCGACGAGCCATTCGCTCATCTCCTGCCGGCCACCGAGCTCCGTGACGAAATCGGCGTCGAGCCACGGCTTGTAGATGCGCAGCGCGGGGTTGGCCAGCAGCCCGTACCGGTAGAAGCGCTCGATGTCGTTGCCCTTGTAGGTCGACCCGTCGCCCCAGATGTCGACGCCGTCTTCGTGCATCGCGCGCACCAGCAGCGTGCCGGTCACGGCCCGCCCGATCGGAGTGGTGTTGAAGTAGGTGCGGCCGGCCGATCGGATGTGGAAGGCGCCGCACTGCAAAGCCGCCAGACCCTCTTCGACCATCATCGGCTTGCAGTCGATGAGCCGGGACAGCTCGGCCCCGTACTCGAGCGCGCGGCCCGGGATCGAGGCGATGTCGTCCTCGTCGTACTGGCCGAGGTCGCCCGTATACGTGCAGGGGACAGCGCCCTTGTCGCGCATCCACGCGACGGCCACGGAGGTGTCCAGGCCCCCCGAGAAAGCGATGCCGACGCGCTCGCCGACGGGCAGGGACTGGAGGACCTTCGACATGCCGCCAAGTCTATTGCGCAGCGCGCCGCCGCACCGCAGCGCGCTGCCCTCCGGCCGCACCGCCGCGTGCTGCCGCGCTGCAGGGGCTAGCATCGTCGTATGGCAACAGAAGAGCGAATCGTCGTGCGGCCGAATCGCATCGTGGGCGCGGGCATCACGCTGGTCGGCGTGATCTTGGTCGCGATCATGTTTGCGGCGGTCGCGGGCGGATCGACCGTCCAGTCGGTCACAGGACTGTTCATCGGCGGCCTCGCGACGGTTGTGATCGGTGCTCTCATGTTGATGACGCCGCTGCTGACGGTGTCTGCGTCGCGGGTGATCCGTCCGTCGGCGGGCGGGTTGAAAAACGACATCACCCCCATCGACGGATTCGGGTCGCTGCGGATGCAGGACAACGTGCTGGTCGACACGACGACCGGAAAGTCGCTGTATTCGTTCACCTCGTTCGCTGCGAAGCCCGATGTCGACAAGTTGCGCCGACGCCTCGACGGTGCCGCCCGCTGACGTCGCAGCGACGGCGCCGCGTCGCGCGGA
>NZ_JBKEAY010000136.1:0-5528 GCF_047972865.1 Microbacterium sp. | reverse complement strand
GCGGACTCCATCGTCAACAGGCTCTCCAACCACGCCCGAACCATCAACCTCGGCCAGATCGACATGCGGAGACTCCGCAACGACCACGCCCGCGCAGGCGAGGACTACTGGGAGTAACACGGCGGAGGCGGCGCCGGCTCGCGAGCAACAACGAGAGCCGGTGCCGCCTCCCCAGAACACCAGTACCAGATCGCTGGACTGGCCGTACCAACTCACGCTGCGCGGCACCACCCCCACGTCTCACTTGATTTGACAAATTCCGGTCGCGCGGGGCCGTGAGCCCGGAGTGACGATCGAGCAGATCGCGAGGGGCTTCGGGGTTCACCCGATGACCCTGCAGAAGTGGCTCCGCCGCGCCGACATCGACGAGGGCGCGAAGCCCGGTCAGTCGCGGACCGAGGCCGCGGAGATCCGCGAGCTGAAGAAGCGGATCCGGTTGCTCGAGCAGGAGAACGAGGTGTTGCGGCGTGCGGCTCGTCGCGGTTCGAGTTTTGGGGTCGTCCGTCGGATACTTGTCGCGGAGGGAGTCGCTCTTCGGGCACGTCCTGGGCGGTGAGGCCGCTGGAATGCCACTTCCTTGGCGTCGAAAGCCAAGTCTTGCGGTATTCGCGAGTCGGTTGTGCGATTCCTCGAACAGCAAGGCTGTGCGCTCACTTGCGACCCATTCGTCCGATAAGGCGACAAGCCCTGAGTATCCCGCTACTGTCGGAGCGCGTCGGCTGGCTGGATTCGTGCTGCTCGGCTGGCTGCGGCGGTGCCTCCGAGAATGCCGACGATCATCCCACCTGCGATAGCGAGACCTGCCAGTCGGAGATCGAAAACGGGGAGCCATCCTTGCGTGATCGTGAAGGCTAGAATTCCTAGGAGGCCTAGGGTGAGCCCTGCGAGCCCGCCGACGAAGCCCATGATGGCAGCCTCGATCATAATGAGTCCGGAGATGTCGTGTCGGCGTGCGCCGAGGGCGCGCCGAAGCCCGATCTCGCGTGAGCGCTCGGTGATCGCCAGAACCATCGCGTTCGCAAGGCTTGCGATCGCGCCTAGAAGTGCGATGCCCGACACGATCAGCAGGGTGACTTGCACGCTGGATTCGATCTCGCCGCGGAGTGTGCGTGGGTCGGGAGGCGCGTCGACGGTGAGAGAATCAGGGTCAAAGTAGTTGATCGCGAGTGGTGCTTGGCGGGCGACTTGTTGAGCGGCGCCGGGGCTAGTTCGGATGATTATGCTTGTTTCGCCGCTTGGTTGCGCGTCAGCGGCAGGGAAGACAACGGCCCCGAGCAGTTGAGGGAGTCGGGGTGAGTCGCTGATGACTCCGACGATGGTCACGCTTCGGTCCGCGAGGTAAACGGTCGGTTCTACGATGAGTGGTCCGAGTCCAAGTTGGCTGGCCAGGGCGGTGCCGATGAGCGCTTCGCCTGGGGCGAGTTCGGGCGCGTGGTTTGGCACCCACGTGACGTCTAGGCGTGCTGCAGGAATGACATCGTTGGTAATCGCATAGCCGTTCGGATAAAGAGGTTCTTGGTCCACCGCGGTCCAGATCTTCGACTCCCGTTCAATGGTGAGGATGCCGACGTGTTCGACGCCTTTGAGTGCCGCGACGCGACCTGCGGCATCGTTGATGAATTCAGGGCTGAGCCCACTGAGAGCGGGTTCTTCCCACGCGACAGTGACATCGCGGTTGAGCTGACGGTCGAAGGTGGATGCCACCTGGGCGCGGGCCGAGTCGGATACACCTATAGTGGCAATCGTGAGTCCGACACCGAGCGCCACGGCGGCGATCAGGGCGATCGTCCGAATGAGCTTTGAGGCGAGGCCGCTCACGGCATCGTCTATCAGGTCACGCAGCCGTAACTGTGATGGCCGCCCAACCTGCACCCCTGACCGCATAACGTTCGTATCTGAGTCGCGTGCGTGCGCAGCATCGCCGGGACCTATTGCGGTGCCAGACAGCTGGCCGTCGCGGATGGTAATCCGTCGCCGAGCAGTGGCGGCTACGTCGGGGGAATGCGTCACGATGACAACCGTCGCCCCGGACTGGTTGGCAACGTGTAGGGCGTCAACAACTTGTTCCGCATTGGCGGAGTCGAGGTTGCCCGTGGGCTCGTCGGCGATGAGGATGGGGGCGCCGGTCGACAAGGCACGTGCTATAGCGACTCGTTGGCGTTGACCACCGGAAAGTTCGTACGCCAGTCGGGGACCGTAGCCGCCGAGTCCGACGGTTTCGAGCGCTTCTGCCGCGAGTTGTCGCCGCTGCTTGAGTGGTACGCCCCGGTACATGAGGGCCAATTCAACACTTTCGAACACCGGTCGCCGATCCAGAAGGTGGAAACCCTGGAAAACGAAGCCGAACATGTCACTTCGTGTTGCGCTCAGTGCGCGGTCGTTGTCGCCGGTGACCGAACGGCCAGCAACTATGACATCACCGTCGGTCGGGTGGTCGAGCAACCCCAAGATGTTCAGCAACGTGGACTTGCCGCCGCCCGAAGGTCCTTCGATCGCAACGATTTCGCCTTCAGCGATGGACAAGTCGACGCCACGAAGTGCTCGCACCGAAGGCGGGCCAGCGTACGTGCGAGTAACCGCGCGCAAGCGCATCAATGGCGCGGACTCACTCATCCAACTTCCACCAGGTCACCCTCGACGATCATGCCGCCCTCGGACGGTTCAATCGCGGACCGGCCGTTGAGTTCACCGATCACTGCCACGTCCACGAGAACAGTCGCATCTTCACCGTCACGCCCCGCTCGCGCGACCTGTGTTTTCCCGCTTCCCGAACGGATCAGCGCTGTAGACGGCACAATCAACGCGCTGTCCGCAACACGATCTGTTTCGAACTCCACCGTCCCTTCCGTGGTCCCTTCGGGGAATATCATCCTGACGATTACCTCGGGGTCCGCGGTCTGGTCCAAATTCGAACTGGCCGAATTGCCTGGAAGGTCTGCATCCGCCTCATTCTCTGTTGCGCCGGCAACGACAACGCGCATGATTTCCACCACAGTGTCTGTGCCGTAGATCACTCCCTCAAGTCCCTCACTGAGCTTGCTCGCAAAGGCGGGCGGCACACTCGCCCGCCCCACAAGCTCTCCGCTCCCCAGTGTGACGCCGACCGACCCATCAACCGCGGTACCGACCGCAGGCGCCGCGACAACCACGCTGGGGACAGGCGACACGATCGTCTCAGACAATGCAAGGAGACCCTCCGAAGGGGGAGCGTAGTCGACCTTCCGATACATCTCGGCCATCGCGTACGCGTCTGCTTGTCCCAGTTCGCCTGTTTCACGAATGTCGTACCCGGCACCCGCGAGCGCGCGCTGCAACTGGCGGACATCAGTGCCACTGTCGCCGACGCCGAGGTCTCGAAAGAACGGGAATACTCCCTCGATCACCATCACAGGTCGACCATTGACCTCGCTCACGACATCCCCCGTCGAGACCTCAGCCCCCAACTTGACGGTACGCGCGGTCACCACGTTGATTGCGCCCGCGCCCGTCGGTAGTGGGTACGAACCTACGTTCGTGCGCCCCGAGGTGACGGAAATGGTCACGGATTCGGCAAGCACACCCCTTTCCACTGGGGCCAGTACCGCTTCAGGCGCCGGTGGAGCGGCAGCTGCTTCCCGCTGCTCGGGTGATACGAACAGGGTCGACGCGAACCAACCGCCAGCGACTAGTATTGCGGCAACCGCCACGATCGCAACTGTCGCCCATGCGCGCCTCCGGTTCGGCCACGATGCGTCAACTCGACGCGCCGAGTTCGGCAATCGTCCTCACCGCCTGTTGGTAGTACTTGTCGCCCTCGGTACGGATTCGCTCGAACTCGTCAATATTCTCGGCAATAATGCGGTGCTCTTCGTCCCACTCAGCTTCATAGGCCGCCTCGGCATACCCGGAAGACTCCCGGCACGCAGCGTCAAACATGGCGTCATGCAGCTGTAGGGGCCCGGGAGACGGGTGCTCCTCCTCGAACCTCGCGCGCTGCGACTCCGTTGGCATGACCGGGTAAGGTGACGACGGGAGATCCACGAGACCCAGCGGCTTCATGCACTCACGCCATCTAGCCGCGGCCTCTTGTACCGCCGGTGTCGCGTCGGCCGCCTCGGCCGCATTCCACACGAATTCGGCACCCAGGTTGTAGATATCGGTGGCTTGTCGCCCGACAAGTTCGTCTGCGTGTGCATCGCGACAATCGTCGAGTGCGGCGCGCTTTTCGTCACTGAAGTCTTGATCATAAAATGCGCGCCACTCCTCCTCGTTGGGCAGCTCAGGATGCCCTTCGGTGTACCCGTAGGTGGCAGCGAGTCTCTCATTGAAGTAACGCACTCCATTCGACGTCCACGCAGCCACCTTCCACGCCTCTGTCAGGTCCTTGAATGGCACAGACATCGGGTAGCCCGCGTCCGTCATGCACTTGGCCGTGACCAGCATGTCAGAGTATTCGAGAGTTCCCCATTGTTCCCAACTAATGCGGTAGGCCTCGGAGGGCATAACCCACTGCTCTCGATTCTGCTCGGGAAGACCAACTTCCGCCCCAGTTCCCGCTGAACATGCACTCAACGACGTGGCCGAAGCGAGGCCTAACGCTACAACGATCACGCCGCGAAACCGCCATCGATCCTCGAATCTCACAGATACTCCTTCTACAATAGATGCGACATCACTGCCCTATGCCACAAGACTCGCATCAGGGCGGTGATGTCGCCGACTAGCTAGAGTTTGCAACGGGCGGTATTGTATTCGTCGCTGAAACGGGCGGAATCGACAGTGTCGTTCCAGTTGCCGGTCGGAGTCCCGTTGGTGTAGTCGGCGTCTCTTACTCCCGGCTGTACGGTTTTAGACTGGCCTCCGTAGTACTCATCCTTGTACATGACAAAGCTCGTGAAGGACGCATTATTCGCATGCGAACTGACATTGTCGTGGCCGTGGAGAGAAGTTCCGGCGTAGTTGAATGCTACGAACTCCTTGATGCAGTAGTTCATCCCGATATGTCCACCCGTGTACCCGTTGGTCTTGAAGTTGGTGTCCTTCCAGAAGCACGCGTACTTTCCGCAGTCTCCGGCCGCGTAAGCAGGGCTTGCGATTGCTACACCGCCCAGAGCAATGACTCCCGCGAGAATTGCTCCCGCCATCTTTCTGGTTTTGGCTCCCGACATCCGATTCTCCCATTCATCATCGATCCGATTTCGTGATCGGCGTCTCGATCGAAGGCTACTGGGCGAGTCGCGGTGAGGTCAATTGCGCAGTCGTCATGAGCTCGACGGTCCGGGTGTCGCGATCCACCCTCGGGCGCGTTGCCTCGGCCCGCGGAGCCGGTGCTGCCAGCGGGCAGGACGCTACGATATTCCGCCGGTGGGAACACGCTACGCATGAATATGTCCGCTGGACTGGACTAAGGGGGCGCGGATAATTTAGTGGCTCTTCGGAATCAAGGGTGTAGTCGAGGGGCGCCGGCTGGTTCGCGGATAGGCGTCGAGGTCTTCCAGGATGGAAGTTCTCACACTGCCCATCCGCCGGAAGACCTCGACGTGCACCAC
>NZ_JBKEAY010000106.1:0-5814 GCF_047972865.1 Microbacterium sp. | reverse complement strand
CGGCGACGGCGCCGGGCGGCACCGTCGGTTGGCGCCAGGGCGGGAGCCGGTCGATCAGCCCGGTGTCCAGGTCGCCCGACCGGACGGCGCGGTCGATGACGAGGTCGCGCAGGAACCCGAGATTGGTGTCGACCCCGAGCACGACGGTGGCCGAGAGTGCGGCGTCGAGCCGGGTGAGCGCGTCGTCCCGGGTCGCGCCGTGCGCGATGACCTTGGCGATCATCGGGTCGTAGTCGGCGGTGATGACACTGCCGGTGTCGATCCCGGTGTCGGTGCGGGCGCCCGGTGCGACGCACCACCGCCGCACCGTCCCGGTCGCCGGCAGGAACCCGCGGGCGGGGCTCTCGGCGTACACCCGTGCTTCGACGGCGTGCCCGCGAGGGGCGGTGTCGTGGTGCACCGTGAGCGGGTCGCCGGCGGCGATGCGCAGCTGCTCGGCGACGAGGTCGACGTCGCGGATGGCCTCTGTGACGGCGTGCTCGACCAGCAGGCGCGTGTTCATCTCGATGAAGAAGCACGCGTCCGGGTCGTCGCCGGGCACCACGAACTCGCCGGTGCCGGCGCCACGGTAGTCCACGCTCGCCGCGACCGCGCGGGCCGCCGCGCCCCACCGCTGGCGACGGGCCGCGGTCGCCAGCGGCGACGGCGCCTCTTCGATGACCTTCTGGTGGCGGCGCTGCAGTGTGCATTCGCGCTCGCCGAGGTGGACGAGGCCGCCGTGCGCGTCGGCGAGCACCTGCACCTCGATGTGCCGGGGCCGTTCCACCAGCCGTTCCACCAGCAGCGTGTCGTCGCCGAACGCGGCCGCGGCGATCCGTCGGGCCGCCGCGATCGCGTCGGGCAGCTCGTCGGGTGTGCGCACCACCTGCATGCCCTTGCCGCCCCCGCCCGCGGACGGTTTGACCAGCAGGGGAAATCCGATGGCGGCGATGATCTCGGCATCCGACATCCCGGCGGCGCTGACACCGGGGACGATCGGCACCCCGTGGGCGGCGACATGCTCGCGCGCACGGATCTTGTCGGCCATGATCTCCAGCGCGGTCACGGGTGGGCCGACGAAGACGAGGCCGGCGCGTTCGCACGCGCGGGCGAACGCGGCGCTCTCGGACAGGAACCCGTAGCCGGGGTGGATTGCCTGGGCGCCGGACTCCCGGGCCGCGGCGATCACGGCGTCGATGTCGAGATACGACCGCGCCGCTGCGGCCGGCCCGATCCGCACGGCTGTGTCGGCGGCGCGGGTGTGGAGGGCACCGGCATCCGCATCGCTGTACACGGCGACCGCGCGGATGCCGGCGAACCGCAGCGTGCGGATCACCCGGCAGGCGATCTCGCCGCGAGCGGCGACCAGCACGGTGTGGAACATCGCTCTCACATCCGGAACACGCCGAAGCCGGCCGGTGGCAGTGGTACGCGTGAGACGACATCGAGGGCCAGGCCCAGGGTGTCGCGGGTGTCGACGGGATCGAGGATGCCGTCGTCCCACAGCCGCGCCGTGGCGTACACCGGGTCGCCCTGCCGTTCGTACTGCGCGCGGACGGGCGCTTCGAGGCGGGCCTGCTCGTCGTCGCTCCACGGTTCGCCGCGCGCGGCGCGCTGGTCGCGGCGCACGGTGGCGAGCACGGCGGCGGCCTGGTCGCCGCCCATGACCGAGATGCGGCTGGCCGGCCACGACCACAGGAACCGGGGGGAGGACGCGCGCCCGCACATCGAGTAGTTGCCGGCTCCGAACGAGCCGCCGATGATGACGGTGAGTTTGGGGACGCGTGCGGTCGACACGGCGGTGACCATCGCGGCGCCGTCTTTCGCGATGCCGCCGACCTCGGCATCCTTCCCGACCATGAATCCGGCGATGTTCTGCAGGAACAGCAGCGGAATGCCGCGCTGGTCGCACAGCTGGATGAAATGGGCGCCTTTGCGGGCCGATTCGCTGAAGAGCACGCCGTTGTTGGCGAGGATGCCGACCGGGTGGCCGTGGATGCGGGCGAACCCGGTGACCAGGGTCGTGGCGTAGTCGGGCTTGAACTCGCCGAACGTGTCCCGGTCGACGAGGCGCACGATCACGTCGTGCACGTCGTAGGGACGGTTCACGTCGACCGGGACGACGTCGTACAGGTCGGCGGGGTCGGCGGCGGGAGGCTCCGCCGGGATGACGTCCCAGGCCGGGCCGGCGGGGGCCGGGAGGGTGGCGACGATGTCGCGGACGAGCTCGAGGGCGTGTGCGTCGTCGTCGGCGAGGTGGTCGACGACGCCGGAGCGGCGGGCGTGGAGTTCGCCGCCGCCCAGTTCTTCGGCGGTGACGACCTCGCCGATGGCGGCCTTCACCAGCGGCGGCCCGCCGAGGAAGATGGTGCCCTGGCCGCGGACGATGATCGATTCGTCGCTCATGGCGGGCACGTAGGCGCCTCCCGCCGTGCACGATCCGAGCACGGCGGCGATCTGGGGGATGCCGGCCGCCGACATCTGCGCCTGGTTGTAGAAGATGCGGCCGAAGTGCTCGCGGTCGGGGAAGACGTCGTCCTGGGCGGGGAGGAAGGCGCCGCCGGAGTCGACGAGGTACACGCAGGGCAGGCGGTTCTGTTGCGCGATCTCCTGCGCGCGTAGGTGTTTCTTGACGGTCAGCGGGAAGTAGGTGCCGCCCTTGACCGTCGCGTCGTTGCACACGACCATGACGTGGCGGCCGTGTACGAGCCCGATGCCGGCGATCAGCCCGGCCGCGGGGGCGTCGCCGTCGTAGAGTCCCTCCGCGGCGAGCGGGGCGATCTCGAGGAACGGGCTGCCGACATCCAGCAGCCGGTCGACGCGGTCGCGGGGGAGGAGTTTGCCGCGGGCGAGGTGGCGCTCGCGGGCGGCGGGCGGGCCGCCCTGCGCGACCCGGGCCAGGCGTGCGCGCAGGTCGGTCGCGAGTTGCGCCTGCGTGGCTGTCCCCGGTGACATCCGCGTACCCTTCAGTTAGTGAGCACTAACTGAAGGGTACGCATCGGTCTCGTGCGAGGCAAGGCCCCCGCGGGTCGGGCTTACGAGAGCAGTTCGCTGGTGGGGTCGTCGGGACCGACGAACGGGGCCGGCGGGCCCGACATGAAGAAGGACCCGGTGTCGCCCTTGCCCTCCTCGGGGGTGCCGGTGCACACGAACAACCGCTCGTTGACCTGTCGCACCTCGTCGAGGAAGCCGATGCCGCCGGCGGCGTTGTCGAAGTCGCTGTACTTCAGCAGGATCGTGGGGTTGCCGTCCAGCGGCGACGTCCCGCGGTGGATGCCGTAGCGATCGCGGCGCGACACCGTGCCGTCGGGGTTGTGGATGCGGTTGTCGCCCGAGGCGCCGTCTCCCTCCACGCCGGGGAACGCCTTGCCGAGCCAGAAGGTGTCGCCGCTGCGCAGTCGTGTCAGCGCCGCCTCGATGGTGTCCTCGGTGCGTCCGAAGTAGTCGATGCCGGCGTACTCGCCGCGCAGCGTTCCCGGCGCGGGCGGTGACAGCGTGTGGAAGAGGTCGAGCAGTTGCGGTTTGGCCAACGCCGCCAGGTGCGGGATGGTCCAGATCTCGCGCGGGTCGGTGTGCAGCTTCGTCGTTCTCCTTCGCTTGCGGTGCTCGGGCGCCGCCGCGGAGCCTTCGCACCCCGCACACGGACGTCACCTCGATGATCGTCGCCGCATCGCCGTGGCGGTGCGATCGTGCCGATCAGGTCAACTCGTGTGCGCCGTGCGGCGCGTTGCGTCCGGCGCGCGAGATCGAGATCCCGGGAGGTGTCGGCTACCACCCCGACGAGAACGGGCATCCCGAGATGGAGCCGATCACGGTGTGGCAGGACGCATCGGTGACGGTGTCAGCGGCGCTCGTGGATCATCCGCCGGTGGCACCCGCGTTCGGGTACCGGTTCGACACCTGGTTCGGGTCGGTGGTGGTCTCGGGGGACACCGCGCCGAGCCGCAATCTGATCCGGTTGGCGCGGGATGCCGATCCGCTGCTGCACGAGGTGCTCGACTTCGCCTGGGTGGAGCAGTTCCACGGGGCACCGGGGGAGCGGAGCCGGCGGGCGCAATCGGTGGTCGATCACCATTACCGGGCGCACACGTCGCCGCGGGGTGCGGTGGAAGTTGCCGAGGCCGCCGGGGTGCGCGCGGTCGCGTTCCACCATTTCGTGTCCACGCGTGATGCCGGCTACTGGCGGGCCCAGGCGGGGCCGACCGACATGGCGGTGATCATTCCCGCCGACGGCACCGGCATCCGGGTGCCGCGAGCGAGGTGCCGCGGGCCGTACCGGGGATGTGACGGGCGGGGCGGCGGGCGTTGCGGGTGTCGACGCTGCCTGCCGGTGGCAGTTCTTGCCAGCAATCGTCTTGTGGAGCGACTCATGTCTGACCCCCTCCTAAGATCACTTACGCCAGATGCACAACGCGTCTAGGGAGGGCATCATGGCGATGGACATCTACGGGAAGAACGCGACCGCCGAGGTCGGGCGCTACTTCCGCAACACGGTGTGGTGGTGGCGGCCCCTCGCCAGCTTCCTCACGGCGGCCTACCCTGAACTCACCGCCGGATGCACTCACTGGCAGAGCAACGACGGCGACGGACTTGACGAGAACGGAGCGCTCGCGCTGGCGGATGCGCTCGACCGCGACCTCGCCAATGGGCGTGTGACGGCCCACGCGGATCAGTACGCCACAGAAATCGCCGCGCTCCCCGACAGCGACTGTGACCTGTGCCAGGGGACCGGTCTGCGCACCGATGGGATCGGCCGGTCGCGCGGCATGGACAAGCCGCGCGACCGCGACACCGGCAAGGGCGGATGCAACGGATGCCAGGGCACCGGACGCCGGAGGCACTGGGACAAGAATTATTCCTTCGATGTCGAGAACGTGCGCGAGTTCGCCGCGTTCCTGCGCCACAGCGGCGGGTTCGAGATCTGCTGACCCGCCCCCACCCGGAGTGGTGTCGGGCAGTGGGCGCAGGCGGGGCCGACCGACGTGGCGGTGATCATTCCCGCCGACGGCACCGTCATCCGGGTGCAGCGGTGCGAGGTGCCGCGGGTCGTACCGGGGATGTGACGGGTGGGGCGGCGGGCGTCGCCGCTGATCGGAGTCGCATGTGCTTCCTTTCGCGGATGCCCTCTTGCGTGATTCCGCACCGACGCGGCAACCCTCGTTCGCCCGCGGCTCGCACAGCAACTCGCCGCTCTCCGCCGGCAACGCGACGACATCCTCGTCGAGGTCGAGAAGATCGTCGATCAGCACCCTCTTCAGCCGGCCCTGATGAGCATGCCCGGAGTCGGCGTCAGGACCACCGCCCGGCTCCTCACCGACGTCACCACGCGGGCCTTCCCCACCGCTGGGCACCTCGCCGCCTCCGCCGGCCTCGCCCCCGTCACCAGACGCTCCGGAACCTCGATCCGCAGCGAGCACCCCTCCAGACGCGGAAACAAGGTCCTCAAACGCGCACGACCGCGGGGACTGTGGATTTAACGGTGTTTCCGGCCTGACGCGCTGCGCGTGAGGCGTGGCGGGGAGGGTGCCGTGATGACTACGACACTGGAAGTTGTGAGTTCGAAGAATCACCAGGATGATGACCGATCCGCGGAGGCGGCTGCGGCGGCCGAGTTGGTCCGGTTGGCGAAGGAGCAGGGGCTGGCGCTGACGGGCCCGGGCGGGCTGTTGAAGCTGTTCACTATGAACGTGCTCGAGACGGCGTTGAACGAGGAGCTGACCGCGCACCTCGGGCACGAGAAGAACCGGGCCGCCCCCGACCGTGGATCGGGGAACATCCGGAACGGGACCAGGTCCAAGACGGTGTTGACCGAAGCGACCGGGCAGGTCACGATCG
>NZ_JBKEAY010000068.1:0-49184 GCF_047972865.1 Microbacterium sp. | reverse complement strand
CAAGATGGAGAAGCGCCACCTCGAGACGCGGCTGCGTCAGATGCAGGACGAGGGGACGCGGTTCCGCGCCGGCGTCGAGATCGGGTCCGACATCACCTGGTCCGACCTGCGGGCCCGGTATGACGCCGTCGTGGTCGCCACCGGTGCGACGGTGCCGCGGGACCTGCCGCTGCCCGGCCGTGATCTCGATGGGGTGCACTTCGCGATGGAGTACCTGGTCGAGTCGAACAAGGCCGTCGCCGGGGATGCGGTGCCGCAGCAGATCCACGCCGACGGCAAGCACGTGATCGTGATCGGCGGCGGCGACACGGGAGCCGACTGCATCGGCACTGCCCACCGCCACGGAGCGCTCAGCGTCACCAACCTCGCCATCGGCAAGCAGCCCCCCTCCGAGCGACCGGCGCACCAGCCATGGCCGATGTCACCCACCGTCTTCGAAGTGCAGTCGGCCCATGAGGAGGGCGGCGAGCGGTCCTATCTCGCCTCCACCGTCGAGTTCCTCGGCAACGACGCGGGCGAAGTACGCGCGCTCCGCGTCGCGGAGACCGAATACGTCGACGGCCGGCGCATCCCCAAGAGCGGCACGGAGCGTGAGATCCCCGCCGATCTGGTGCTCATCGCCATGGGCTTCACCGGTCCCGAGCGGGAAACGCTCGAACAGTTCGGCGCCAGCTTCAACGATCGCGGCAGCATCTCCCGCGCGGACGACTACCAGACCTCCGCAGAGGGCGTCTTCGTCGCCGGCGATGCCGGACGCGGGCAGTCGCTGATCGTCTGGGCGATCGCGGAGGGACGTGCGGCCGCCGCCGCCGTGGACACGTACCTCATGGGGCACACACTGCTGCCGTCGCCGGTGCGTCCCGGTGACGTCGCGATCGCTGTTCCCTCGGCCTAGGCTGGAAGCCCCATCCGTTCAGCCGGCTCGGCTGAAGTGATCCAAGACCCGTAACCGCCCCCGAAAACCCGGAGTCTGACACGTGAGACGCGCGAAGATCGTTGCTACCCTCGGCCCCGCGACATCCACCTACGAGACGGTTCGTGCCGTCATCGATGCCGGTGTGGACGTCGCCCGATTCAACCTCAGCCACGGGGACTACTCCGTGCACGAAGCCAATTTCGCGAACGTGCGGAAGGCAGCCGACGACGCCGGCCGCGCCGTCGCCGCCCTGATCGACCTGCAGGGCCCGAAGATTCGCCTCGGGCGCTTCGCCGACGGCCCGCACGAGCTCGCCGTGGGCGACACCTTCAAGATCACCACGGCCGATATCCCCGGGACGAAGGACATCGTCTCGACGACCTTCAAGGGCCTGCCCGCCGATGTGAAGCCGGGCGATGACCTGCTCATCGACGACGGCAAGGTGCGCGTGCGCGTCACCGCCGTCGACGGCGACACGGTGACCACCGAGGTCGTCGTGGCTGGTGCGGTGTCGAACAACAAAGGCATCAACCTGCCCGGGGTCGCCGTCAACGTCCCCGCCCTGAGCGAGAAGGACGAAGCCGACCTCCGCTGGGGTCTGCAGGCCGGCGCCGATCTGGTCGCGCTGTCGTTCTTGCGCAGTGCCGCCGACGTCGCCCGCGTGCACGAGATCATGGGCGAGGAGGGACGTAAGATCCCGGTGATCGCCAAGATCGAGAAGCCGCAGGCGGTCGAGGCGCTCGAGGAGATCATCAACGCCTTCGACGGCATCATGGTCGCCCGCGGCGATCTGGGTGTCGAGCTGCCGCTGGAAGCCGTGCCGATCGTGCAGAAGCGTGCGGTGGAGCTGTGCCGCCGGATGGCCAAGCCCGTGATCGTCGCGACGCAGATGCTGGAGTCGATGATCGAGTCGCCGGTTCCCACCCGGGCCGAGACCAGCGACGTCGCCAATGCGGTCCTGGACGGCGCGGACGCGGTGATGCTCTCCGGTGAGACCAGCGTCGGCAAGTATCCTGCCGTCGTCGTCGACACGATGGCCCGCATCATCGAGTCCACCGAGGAGCACGGCCTCGAGCGCATCGCGCCGGTGAACTCGAAGCCCCGCACACAGGCGGGCATCATCACCCTCGCCGCCGAGGAGGTGGCCGAGTTCGTCGAGGCCAAGTACATTTGCATCTTCACCGAGTCCGGTGACACCGCGCGCCGCATGTCGAGGTTGCGGCCCCGCATCCCGATGATGGCGTTCGCGACCGACCCCGCCATCCGGCGGCGCATGGCGCTGACCTGGGGAATCCGTTCCAGCCTGGTCGAACCGGTCGTGCACACCGACCTGATGTACCACCAGGTGGACGACTTCTTCCTCGCCTCCGGCCTCGTCGCCGAGGGCGAGAAGGTCGTCGTGATCTCGGGGTCCCCTCCCGGAATCATGGGATCGACCAACGACATCCGCATTCACAAGGTCGGTGACGCCGCGCACGGCAACGCGCCGGTGTATCAGACCGGGATGTGATCCCGGTCTGATACACCGGCGTCAGCCCTCGCTGGGAGCGAGCGATCGTTCCACGCCGTCGAGCGCGACATGGAGCTTCCGGGCAAACCAGTCCAGCGGGTCGGATGTCATCGCATCGGACATCGCGGTGTGGATCGCCTGGTGTTCCTGCTCGGTCGCGGGCCGTGCAGATGGCGATTCGACCTGATTCGGGGAGCGGACATCGACACCGCGGGTGTTGGAACCTCCGGTGTCGGACCGTGCGGAGTGTACGTGCTCGACACCGCGGCGGTTGTCGGTGACCATGTCGAAGACGATGTCGGCGGCGAGGATCGCGTTCGGCGGGGTGAAACCCTGCCGAAGCAGCGCGGCGCAGAGGTCATCGGTGAGGCACATCATCAGCGGCGGCACGAGGCCGCGGGCTGTTTCGGTGGCGGAGCCGGGATTCGCGGCCAGGAGGTGCCAGAAAGTGAGCGCATAGTCACTCAGTACCTCGCGCCAATGGCCGTCGAGGGAAGGCCAGGTGGCGTGTTCGAAGATGTGGCTGAGGCCGATCCGCACGAGTTCGTCCCGGTCTGTGACGTGGCGGTAGAGCGTGGTGTGGCCGACGCCCAGCTGGTCGCGCACCGCAGCGAACGTCAGGTCGGAGAAACCGACTGTGAGCACGGCCCGTGCGATCGCTTCACGGGTCAACACGGGCGGTCGCCCGATTCTTGCGGCAGACGTCATGGCTGTGGATGCTCCTCGTTCATGCGAGTCGCCGGCTTCGGAAGCTGGGATGGAGCAGCACGAAGACTGAGATCGAGGCCATGACGGTGGCGCCGACGATGATGGGCAACGGTTCCCAGACGCCGTAGAGCAGAGTGCTCGCCGTCGGCGCGACGACGAATGTCAGACCGTTCGTTGCGCCGATGAGCCCGGCGAGGCTGCCCTGTTCGTCACGGTGCATCAGCAGGGTCGGGCCCGCCGTGTATCCCGGCATCGCGATGCCAAGGCCGAGCCCGATCAGCAGAACCGCGGCGATGAGCACCCAGATGCCGAGGCTCGGAATCAAGAGCACGAAACCGCCCAGCGCGACGAACGTGCCGATACGCAGTAGCGTTCCCGCAGACCAGCCGCTCCTGGGAACGATGACTGCTTGCGCGACCACCATGCCGACCCCCGCGGCGAGCAACGATCCACCCGTGACGACGCCGGTGACCTGACCGGTGAGTGCGAAACGATCCTGCACCACGAAGCCGATGAGCACCTGCATGAACCCGAGTGCGGTGAACATGCCGAAACCCGCGAGCAGAAAGGGCCACACCCGCGCATCCGTCGGGCGCACCTTGGCCGGGTCTGGGATCAATTCCTGCCGAGGCTCTCGACGCAACTTCACGGCAACGAGCACGACAGTCACGACCAGCAGCGCGGGCACTGCCGCGATCGGCCAGATCAGCCCGAGTCCTGCGAGAGCTCCGCCGACCGCGGCGCCGGCGATCGTCGACACGCCCTGCACGGCCCCGATGCTGGCCATGCCCTTGGTGCGGGTCGCTTCGTCCGGGGTGACATCTGCGATGTACGCCTGCGCGGTCGGTGGGATGGCGGCGATCGCCGACCCGAACCCGATTCCGCGCAACAGGATGAACAAGGTGAACAGCAGCCCCGCAGGAATGAGCCCCTGCATGCCGAGCGCTGACACGATCGTGAAGCCGATCATGGTGAGGGCGGCCAGGGTGAGAGCCGCGACGAGCACGGGTTTGCGACCCCAGGACTGTGAACGACGCCCCCAGAACTGGCTGCTCACCACCACCATGACCGCTGCGGTGCTGATCGTCACCCCGATCTGCCACTCGGCGAGGCCGACCTCGCGAGCCAGGGGTGCGATGATCGGATTCAGGATCATCTGCCCGAGATACGTGAGGAACACTGTCGCAAGCAGGAGCGGGATCTGCGTCGCCGGGTGTGTTGGAGCCTCTGGAGCACGTCGCGGGGGTGCGACAGCGTCGGTGATCGGTTCTGGCTCGTGGTTCATCGTGTGGTCTCGCCTGCGGCGCGCCGGGCTCGGCTGCCTCGTGTGGTGCTCAGATCCGCGCGCATCTTCTTTTCGGGATGATAGTACCGAAACATAGTGAGAATCGTTACCATTAGATCGACGACGAGGGCGTCGCCGAGAGCGAGGAGAGTGCTCGGACCCCGGATGTCACGTCGGGTCCTTCTGTGCCGGTGGTGGGAGTCGAACCCACACGCCCTTGCGGGCAACCGATTTTGAGTCGGTCGCGTCTGCCATTCCGCCACACCGGCAATCGTGCACATCGACGATACCGCAGTCGCCGACTCGCTCCGTGCCACGGGACCGGTTCGACGAGTCCGGGTGCGGGTGCCGTAGGATTCAAGGGTGACTGATCAGGAACAGAGCACGCCTGCCCCCGGTTCGCCGCGCCGCGTCGTCGTCGCCGAGGACGAATCGCTCATCCGGCTCGACATCGTCGAGATCCTCCGCGACAACGGTTTCGACGTGGTGGCCGAGGCGGGCGACGGTGAGACCGCGGTTCAGCTGGCGACGGAGCTGCGTCCGGACCTGGTCATCATGGACGTGAAGATGCCGGTGCTCGACGGCATCAGTGCGGCCGAGCGTCTGAGCAAGGCCAACATCGCCCCGGTCGTGTTGCTGACCGCGTTCAGCCAGAAGGAACTCGTCGAGCGTGCCAGCGAGGCCGGCGCACTCGCCTACGTCGTCAAGCCGTTCACTCCGAACGACCTCCTCCCGGCCATCGAGATCGCGCTGGCCCGTCACGAGCAGATCATCACCCTCGAGGCCGAGGTCGCCGACATGGTGGAGCGGTTCGAGACGCGCAAACTGGTCGACCGGGCCAAGGGCCTACTCAACGAGAAGATGGGCTTGGGCGAGCCCGAGGCGTTCCGGTGGATTCAGAAGGCCTCGATGGATCGCCGCCTGACGATGCAGGATGTCGCCAAGGCGATCATCGAGCAGCTTTCGCCCAAGAAGAGCTGACGCCGCCCCCGCCTCAGGCGGGGTGATCCTTGATCACATTCGTGATGCGGACGGTGGACAGCCGTCGCTCCCGTTCGTCGGTCACCACGATCTCGTGGACGGTGAGCGAGCGACCGAGGTGCACGGGAGTGCACACGCCGGTCACCGTGCCGGAGGTCGCCGAATGCGTGTGTGTCGCGTTGATGTCGACGCCGACAGCCAACCGCCCCGGGCCGGCGTAGAGGTTCGCAGCCATCGAGCCCAGTGACTCCCCGAGCACGACGTAGGCACCGCCGTGCATGAGGCCGACCGGTTGGGTGTTGCCCTCGACGGGGAGAGTCGCGACGGCGCGCTCGACGGAGAACTCGATGAAACGCATCCCCATCCTCTGCGCGAGAGCGCCCATTCCCCGTTGGGCGACCCAGGCGAGGCCGTCGATCTGTGGTGTCGTATCGCTGCTCATCTCGGGTCTCACGATAGCCGTTCGTGTCCGCGCTCCCGGCTAGGCTGTCGGGGTGAACGACTCGGCACAGTCCACCCTTCTCGTCGTCGACGGCCATTCGCTGGCCTACCGTGCGTTCTACGCGCTGCCGGTCGACAACTTCTCCACGAAGGAGGGCCAGCACACCAACGGCATCTACGGCTTCTTGTCGATGTTCGTGAACCTCGTGAAAGCCGAGCAGCCGACGCACCTCGCGGTTGCGTTCGACACGTCGCGGCAGTCGTTCCGCACGCGCGAGTATCCGGAGTACAAGGCGAACCGCGCCGAGTCCCCGGCCGAGTTCAAGGGTCAGATCCCGCTGCTGCAGGAGTGTCTGGCGGCCATGAACGTGACAGTCCTCACCAAGGAGGATATCGAGGCCGACGACATCCTCGCCACCCTCGCGACCCGCGGCGCCGAAGAAGGGTTCGAGGTGCTGGTGTGCTCGGGGGACCGCGACACCATCCAGCTCGTCACCGACGATGTCACGTTGCTCTACCCGAGCGTGCAGGGCGTGTCGCAGCTGAAGCGGTACACGCCGGATGCGGTCGTCGACAAGTACGGTCTCCCGCCGCACAACTATCCCGACATCGCGGCGCTGGTCGGGGAGACCAGCGACAACCTGCCGGGCGTTCCCAAGGTGGGGGAGAAGACCGCTGTCAAGTGGTTGACGCAGTTCGGCTCGCTCGACGCGCTGCTGGAGCGGGCCGACGAGATCAAGGGCGTCGTCGGGGGGAACCTGCGCGACCACCTCGACGACGTGCGCCGCAACCGTTCCCTCAACGCGCTGGTGCGCGACGTCGACCTTCCCGTCGGTCCCCCCGATCTGACGATGCGGCCCATCGACGCCGAAGCCGTCCGCGACATCTTCGCCCGGCTTGAGTTCCGCACGCTACTGCCGCGGGTCTTCGATGCGTTCGGGGCCGATGCGTCCGACGCCGGTCCGAGCGAGACGTCCGCCGCGCCCACCCCGGTCGAGGCCGATGCCGCCGCGCTGGCGGACTGGACGACGGCAGCCGCCGGCGAGATCGGGGTCACCGTCACGGTCGCCGAGGGGATGCCGGTGCGCATCGGCCTGGCCTCTGTGGACGGCGCGGTCGAGGCGTCGTGGTCGGACGAGGTCGCCGCCGCTGTGGCGGGATGGCTCGCCGGCGACGACCCGAAGGTGTTCTCCGACGCGAAACCGCAGTTGAAGGCCTTGCGTCGTGCCGGCATCCGCGTCGGGGGCGTCGCGTTCGATGTCGTTCTCGCCGGGTGGCTGATCCGGCCGAGCTTCCCCGACAAGTCCCTGGCCGACCTCGTGGGCCGGTACCTTGACGAGAAGCTCCCCGAGTCCGACCCGACCCAGCTCGTCCCCGAGACCGAGGGTGCCACGGCGGGCCAGCTCTCGTGGTACACGTTGCGCGTCGCCGACGCCGTGCGCGAGGCGATGCCGTCGCCGGTGGCGGCCGTGCTCGCCGACATCGAGTTGCCGGTGCTGGACACCCTCGCCGACATGGAGCTGGCCGGTGTCGCCGTCTCCCACCCCACGCTCTCGGGGTTTTCGACCGAGCTGGGGGAGCGGGCCGATGTGATCGCGCAGGAGGCGTTCGAGACGATCGGCCGCGAGGTGAATCTGGGGTCGCCGAAGCAGCTGCAGGAGGTGCTGTTCGACCAGCTCGCGCTCCCCAAGACCCGCAAGACCAAAACGGGTTACTCGACGGATGCCGCCGTGCTCGCCGACCTCCAGGAGACCAACCCCCATCCGTTCCTCGACCTGCTGCTGCGCCATCGGGAAGCCACGAAACTGCGCCAGATCATCGAGTCGCTGGACAGCGCGATCGGCGCCGACGGCCGCATCCGCACGACGTACGTGCAAACCGGCAGCCAGACGGGCCGGCTGTCGAGCACCGACCCGAATCTGCAGAACATCCCGGTACGCACGGAGGAGTCCCGCCGGATCCGCTCCGCCTTCGAGGTGGGGGAGGGGTATGAGACGCTGCTGACCGCGGACTATTCGCAGATCGAGATGCGGATCATGGCGCACCTGTCCGCGGACCCGGGCCTGGTGGAGGCGTTCAATCTCGGTGAGGATCTGCATCGCTTCGTCGGTGCGCGCGTCTTCGGCGTCGGGCCGGCCGATGTCAGTGCGGCGATGCGCACCAAGGTCAAGGCGATGTCATACGGGCTGGTGTACGGGCTGTCGGCGTTCGGGCTGTCCAAGCAGCTGCGAATCGAGCAGTCCGAGGCCAAACAGCTCATGGTCGACTATTTCGACCGCTTCGGAGCGGTGCGCGACTACCTCCGCGGTGCGGTCGCCCAGGCTCGCATCGACGGCTACACCGAGACAATCTTCGGGCGCCGACGCCCGTTCCCCGACCTCGGTAGTCCGAACCGCGTGCTTCGTGAGAACGCGGAGCGGGCCGCGCTGAACGCGCCCATCCAGGGCAGCGCCGCCGACATCATGAAGATCGCGCTGTTCCGCATCCACGACGAGCTGATCGACGCGCACCTGCGGTCGCGGGTGCTGCTGCAGATCCACGACGAGCTCGTCGTGGAGGTGGCGGCCGGCGAATGGGACGCGGTGGAGAGCATCGTGCGTGCCCGCATGGCCGATGCCGCCGAGCTGTCGGTTCCGCTGGACGTGCAGATCGGGCGGGGCGACGACTGGGACCTCGCGGCTCACTGACCGCGGACGCCCGCCATCGCGGTGAACCACGCCGCGGTCGCTCCGGTGACCGCGGGGGAGTCGAACGCGGCGTCCTCGTGGGTGGCACCGGTCACCAGAAGCGCCTCGCAGCGCGCCCCGCGTTCGCGGAGGGCCTCGTACAACCGCACGGACTGCTGCGGGCTGATGAGTCCATCGTGGGTCCCGTGGATCAGGAGTGTCGGCGGCGGCGACGCGCCGAGGTTCCACAGTGGACTGGCGGCTCGCAGCGCGTCAGTCGCGTCGTCGCCGGGCGCGGCCCCGACCAGCTCACGCTCGAAGTCCGGGCGGGGGCCGGCGGGATCGACGAACGGGGGCAGCACGGCCCCCTCGGGCGGGGTGTCGGTCGCCATCGCCGCCAGGTCGGTTGCGGGGAACCACGCGACGACTGAGCGGATCGGGTTGTCGGGCTGGTCGCCCGGCCACACCGACAGATAGCTTGTCATAAGGGCGATCTGCCCACCCGCCGACGCGCCCCACAGACCCACCCTGTCGCGGTCGAGGCCCCACCGTGCGGCGTGGCGGCGGAGGTGGTCGACGGCGGCCACCGCATCGTCGCGTTGCGCTGGCCACAGTGACTCACCGCTGAACCGGTACGATACCGCGGCCACCGCAATGCCGGCGCGGGCGACGGGTTCGAGCCGGTCGGCGCTGCCCGCGGCACGAGACCCCTGGCGCCAGCCGCCGCCGTGGAAGTAGAGGACGACCGGGAGCGGGCCGGGGGCGTGCCGGGGCAGGTAGAGGTCGAACCGTGACTCTCGCTCGCCGAGGCGCGCGTACACGAGGTCGCGTTCCACGACAACCTCGGCGGTCACGTCGTGCCCCGGGGCGAGCGAACCGACGGCACCGCCGCGCGGACGTGGGACATGACCTGAGCGAAACGGGCGAGGTTGTCGTGTGCCTGCGCCGCGGTCATCGTGCCGAAGACGAGTGTCGCCTCGAAGTAGTTGACGGGCGCGGCCGAGAGCTGCGCCAGGATCGCGTCGGTCACCGTCTCGACCGAACCCACCAGTGCGTTTCCCTTGGCCATCATGTTGTCGAGATCGTAGGAGGCGTCGAACGCGGTGTTGTCGTGCTCGTGCCACAGCCGGAGGAGGTCGCTCGTGAAACGCGTTCCCGCGTCGCGGAACAGGTCGAGCGCGGCGTCATCGGTCTCGCCGACCACCACCGATGCCGACGGGCCGACGCGCAAGGGGTGGGGGAGCGCCGCGCCCGGGATGACGGCCTCCCAGTACGCCCGGGCGACCTCAGCGAGTTGCCCGGAGTTCCACCGGCCCGCCAAGCTGATGCCGTTGCTGGCGGCCCAGGTCGACGAGGAGGCGTTGGTGGAGGCGTACCAGAGGGCGGGTCGCGGGTGCTGCACCGGGGTGATCGACAGGGGCACCTGCTCGCCGTCGGCGGTGACGTACGCCCCCGTCTCGAAGGTCTCGCACAGCGAGGCCAGCACGCGGTGGTACTCCGGCATCCGCTGCGGCGCGTCCACGCCGAAGAAGGACAGCTCGAACGGGCTGATGCCGGCCCCGACGCCCACGTCGACACGCCCCTCGGTGAGCCGGTCGAGTGTGGCGATCTCTTCCGCGAGGCGGAGCGGATGGTACATCGGGAGCACGTAGACGAGGGCCCCGATGCGCATGGTGCGGGTGCGCTGTGCGAGTGCGGCGAGGAAGAGGTTGGGGGAGGGGCACACCGACAGCGGCGTGCCGTGATGCTCGGTCACGTGGTAGTGATCGATACCGGCCGCTTCTGCCGCGACGGCGAAATCGAGCCGTTCGCGCAGGACCGCCCCGGGGTCCTTGCCGCCGCGGTCGAAGGAGTCGAACACGCCGAAAGCGATGTCCGTCGCCGGTCCCGCGCACTCGTGGGCACTGTCGACGGGAGTCATGACCCCAGGGTAGCCCCCGGGCGCTGCGCCGCTTCGTCCCTGCTGCCTCCGCGGGGCGCACCGTAGGCTGGTGGGATGACCGACGAATCCGTGAGGACCCCCACCCCCATCGACACCATCGCGGATGCGTGGGTCGACACGGTCGCGGCGATGTCGCCGACCTACGCGACCTACATCGGACGCGCCGAATACAACGACCGACTCGACGACCTGTCGCCGGAGGGCACCGATCGGGCCCGCGCCGCCACGGCGGCGACGTTGTCGGCACTCACTGCGGCGGAACCCGTCGACAGCGTCGACGCCGTCACCAAGGCGGATCTTGCCGCCCGCCTCCAGCTTGATCTGGACCTCCACGACGCCGGCGCGCACCTGCGCGACCTGAACGTGCTCACCTCGCCGTCACAGCAGCTGCGGGAGGTATTCGACCTGATGCCGACCGCAACGGTCGACGACTGGGCGGTCGTCTCTCGTCGCCTGGGAGCGCTCCCGACCGCGCTCGAAGGATACACGCGCACGCTTCGCGCGGGCATCGCGGCCGGTATCACCCCGGCCCGGAGGCAGGTGCGCGAGGTGGCGGCACAGATCGCCCGCTACACCGCGGATCGTGGCTTCTTCGCGCAGTTCGTCGGTGATGCCGCCCCCGATGACGGGCACCTGCCGGCCTCGCTCGCGCGTGAGCTTGCCGACAACGCGGTGGCGGTACGAGTCGCGTATGACAAGCTCGCGGCGTTCCTGCGTACCGAACTCGCGCCCGTCGCGACCGAGCGCGACGCGGTCGGTCGCGAGCGGTACGCGCTGCACTCGCGGCGCGCACTGGGCGCAACGGTCGACCTCGATGAGACCTACGAGTGGGGGATCGGCGAACTGACGCGAATGGTGGCCGAACAGGAGGAGATCGCGCGTCGGATCGTTCCGGGCGGTACCGTCGCGGACGCGGTCGCGTTCCTCGACGCCGACCCGACCCGTCAGCTGCACGGTACCGAGGAGCTGCAGCGATGGATGCAGGAGACGAGTGACCGCGCCGTCACAGAGCTCGGCCGGACGCACTTCGACATCCCGGACCCGCTGCGCCGGCTGGAATGCAGGATCGCGCCGACCAACGACGGCGGGATCTACTACACCGCACCGAGCGACGACTTCTCCCGCCCCGGGCGGATGTGGTGGTCCGTTCCGGAGGGTGTGGACACGTTCGCCACGTGGCGCGAACTGACCACCGTGTACCACGAGGGGGTGCCGGGTCATCACCTGCAGATCGGGCAGGCGGTGTTCAACCGGGGCGAGCTGAATTCGTGGCGACGTCTCATGGCCGGCTCCAGCGGCCACATCGAGGGGTGGGCGCTGTACGCGGAAAGGCTCATGGCCGATCTCGGCTACCTCGACGACCCCGCCGACGCGCTGGGGATGCTGGACGGACAGCGGATGCGCGCGGCGCGCGTCGTGCTCGACATCGGTGTGCACCTGGAAAAGCCCCGACTCGACGGAGAGGGCGTCTGGGACGCCGACTACGCGCTGGAGTTCATGCGGCGCAACGTCAACATGCCCGACGAGTTCGTTCGATTCGAGGTCAACCGCTACCTCGGGTGGCCGGGACAGGCTCCGTCCTACAAGGTGGGGCAGCGCATCTGGGAGGACCTGCGTGCCGACGCGCGGGCGACCGCCGGTGCCGGGTTCGACGAGAAGGCGTTCCACACCCGCGCCCTGAAACTGGGCGGGTTGGGCCTGGACACCCTGCGCACCGCGATGTCGGCGGATTGAGCGGCTTCATTCCAGGCCCTGGCGTTGCGGTGCCAGGTCGATGGAACCCGCCGCGATCAGCGCCGCGGCCATCGCCCGCGCCGGTTCGGTCAACAGTGCGTCCTCGACGCGCGCCGCCGTCAGGCGCAGCGCCTCGCGCGGAGTGAGCGCGAACCACGCCGCAACGGTCGCGATACCGTGCGGGCTCACGCGCCACAGCTTGTCGGCATCTTTGACGATTGCGTCCTCCGCGCTGAGCGCGTGCCGACGCGAGTCGTGCCCGTCAACGATCTCGCTCACCCGATCGATGAGTACACGCGGGCGGTGCTCGGCGGTGAGGATCTCTGTCGCGATGCGTGCGCCCTCGATCTCATGCCGCCGGACGAGGTCCGGCCGGCCACCGCCGGGCGCGATGGCCTCGAGTATGGCGTCCTCGGGAACCGTCGACCATCCGGTGTCGTGGAGCAGGATCGCGGACTGCACGACCTCCCCGTCGGTCCCGGGAAGGCGCGCCAGCAGCGCACGCGCGAATCCGTATGCGTAGAGCGTGTGGCTGTCGTTGTTGCGCACCGCCAGGAACGGGGCGGCGCGCGACCACACGGCGTCGTCGTCGCCGGTGATGCTCACAAGGCCTCCGACGTCGCCGGGGGGCGGGAGGTGGGCGTGCACGTCACGTCCGAGTCTTGTGCTGGAGGTCGATCCCATGTCGGTACCGTGCCACCGTGGTCGTCACGGATCAAATAGACTTTCGGTCACCGGAAGCAGTTCGATCGTGCGAGGTGGCGCGGATGGCCGGTGGTGTGTCTTCCCCGGGACAAACGGTGACAGGCAGGGTGCTGTCGATCCTTGCCGTGTTCGAAGAGAACCTGTCGCCGCGCAGTCTCACCGAGATCAGCGACGAAACCGGTATTCCGTTGAGCACCGCGCACCGACTCGTCGGCGAATTGGAGGCGTGGGACGCACTGCAGCGCGACGGTCACGGCCGCTACCAGATCGGTCTGAGATTGTGGGAGCTGGGCATGCACGCGGGCCGGCAGGTGCGCGACATCGCGCGCCCGTTGCTGCAGGACCTGTATAGCCTCACCCAGGAGACCGTGCACCTGGCCGTGCGGGAAGGGCGAGATGTGCTCTACATCGACCGCGTGTACGGCACCCGCCGGGTGCCGCAGGCGTCCCGTGTCGGGGGACGGCTCCCGCTGCACGCGACCGCCGTCGGGAAGGTGATCTTGGCGTTCGAGGGCGAGTGGGTGCGGGATGCCGTGCTGGCGCAGCCCCTGGAGAGCCGCACCGCGCGCACACGGGTGGACCCGGCGGTGCTGGCTCGGGAGCTGGTGACGGTGCGCGAGCGCGGGTACGCCGTGACGCTCGACGAGGTCAGGGTCGGTTCGGCATCCATCGCGGTTCCGCTGTTCGGGCGGGACGGCGCAGTCGGTGCGGCGGTGGGGCTGGTGACCACGAGCGAGAACGGCGTGAACCTGGAACGCTACCTGCCCGCCATGCGCGGCATCGCCCGGCGTATCGAGTCGAGCGTGGGAGCGTTCCCGCTCGCTTCGTTGCGCCCGGCGAAGCGGCGCGCCGAAGTCGCTTCCGCTGAGCAGAAGACGACGGGGCCTCCGGGCTGACCCGGTCGTTAGATGGGGGCAATCCGAAACGGCAACGATGCGAAGGAGCCTCCATGACTCTGTCTCGGTCCGAAAACACCCGGCCGGCGGTGGGATGCCCCGTCGCGCACGGCACCGCCGACCATCACGGATACCAGCCCTTCCGCATGGACGATCCGTTCCCCGCGTACGCGGAACTGCGCCGGGAGGAGCCGGTGATGTACGACGAGCGGATCGGCTACTGGGTGGTCACGCGGTGGGCCGACGTTCGCGCCGTGTTCGACGACTGGGAGACCTTCTCCAGCGATAACGCGCAGGCACCGGTGCGCGAGCGGAGCGCCGAGGCCACCCGGATCATGAAGGAGGGTGGGTTCACCGCCTATTCGGGGCTGAGCGCCCGGATCCCCCCGGACCACACTCGCATTCGCGCGCTGGCACAGCGCGCGTTGTCGCCCCGGCGCTTCAAGGTGCTCGAGCCGTCCATCCGCGAAAACACCCGAGCGGCGCTGCAGCGGATGCTGGCGGCCGAGGACGGTGCCGGTGACTTCCTGACGGACATCGCCTTCGACATTCCGACCGTCACCATCCTCACCCTTCTCGGCGTCGACCCGGCGATGGTGCCCACGTACAAGAGGTGGTCGGATTCGCGTGCCGCCATGACGTGGGGCGACCTCGACGAGCGGGAGCAGATCCCGCACGCCCACAACCTCGTCGAATACTGGGCGGAGTGCCAGCGGCTCGTCACCGACGCCCACCGCGACGGCGGAGATTCGCTCGTCGCCGACCTGGTCACCGCGCAGGACGGCGGGGCGGAGATCTCCGACCACGAGATCGCCTCGCTGTGCTATAGCCTGCTGTTCGCCGGCCACGAGACCACCACGACCCTGATCTCCCACGCAATCCGGTTGCTGCTGAGCCACCCCGAGTCCTGGTCGGCCCTGGTGGCCGACCCGAGCAGGGTGCCGGGCGCGATCGACGAGGTGCTCCGCTACAGCGGTTCCATCGTCGCCTGGCGACGCCGGGCGACGAAGGCGGCCACGATCGGCTCGGTCGAGGTGCCCGAGGGGGCGAACATCCTGTTGGTGATGGGCTCCGCCAACCGGGACGAGGACGTGTTCGCGCGCCCGGCGGAGTTCGACATCTCGCGCGACGACGCCCGCAACCATCTCTCCTTCGGGTTCGGCATCCACTACTGCCTGGGCAACATGCTCGCCAAGCTGCAGGCGCGGATCGTGCTCGAAGAGACCATCGCGGCGGTTCCGTCGCTGCGGCTCACGCCCGGCGCGGACATCCGGTTCGCCGAGAACCTGTCCTTCCGGGTGCCGACGTCGGTGCCCGTGACCTGGGAGAGCTGACATGACCGACTCACTGTTCATCCGCTTCTTCGACGAGGCGGGGCCGGCTCCCATCGAACGACTCGGCGGGAAGTGCGCGTCGCTGGTGAACCTCACCGGCGCCGGCATGCCGGTGCCGCCCGGGTTCGCCGTGACGACCGACGCCTACACATCCTTCGTCGAGACCACGGGCGTGGCCGACGTCATCCACGAACTGCTCGCGAGCATCCGCCCCGACGACGTCGCCAGCGTCGACGAGGTGTCCGCCCGCATCCGGGAGGAGATCCAGCAGCGCCCGGTGCCCGAGGCGATCCGTGCCGAGTTCACGGCGGCCTACGACCGGCTGCAGAGCCGCTTCGAGGCCGAGGCCCCCGTGGCGGTGCGATCCTCGGCGACGGCCGAAGACCTTCCCGACGCGAGCTTCGCCGGACAGCAGGACACCTACTTGTGGCTGGTCGGTCGCGACGAAGTCGCCGAGCACGTGCGTCGCTGCTGGGCTTCGCTGTACACTTCGCGGGCGGTGGTGTACCGGCTGCGCAACGACATCCCGAACGAGGGACTGTCGATGGCGGTGGCGGTGCAGAAGATGGTGGACGCACGCACGGCGGGCGTCGCGATGACACTCGATCCGTCCAACGGCGACCGTTCCACGATCGTCATCGACGCGGCCTGGGGGCTGGGGGAGCTGGTCGTGTCGGGCGAGGTCACCCCCGACAACCTGCACGTCGACAAGGTCATGCTGACGGTCACCGACGAACACGTCGGCGACAAGCACATCGAGCTCATTCCCGACGTCACCGCACGCGGCATCGTCCACCGAGAGGTCGAGCAGGAGCGGCGCGGCATCCGCAGCCTCACCGACGCCGAGGTGAGCCTGGTCGCGGGCATGGCCAAGCGGGCCGAGCGGCACTTCGGGTGCCCGCAGGACATCGAGTGGGCCATCGACCGGTCGCTCCCCGAGGGCGAGAATCTGCTGCTGCTGCAGTCGCGCCCCGAGACCGTGTGGTCTACGAAACCGGACGCGCCGACGTCGAAGACGTCCGGGTTCGGCATTTCCAGTATCACCCAAGCCCTCATGGCCCAGATCGGCCGCTGAGGTCCCCACCGCCCATCCCGGGCATCCGCCTACCCGAGGCACCCGAAAGGACCGCCATGTCAGAGACGACTGTCGCCGCACCCGCACGCAAGACCTTCCCGAGCCCCTACGACCAGGCACCCCCGGCCGGCGCTGAGGGGTGGAAGGAGCTGTACGCCTACAACCTGGTCTTCCAGGACAACCGTCGCCAGATCGAAGAGGCGAAGTTCTGGTTCTGCGACAGCCAGCACTGGCCGACGGTCACCAAGCCGTTCGAGACGATCGGGTTCGAGTTCGCCGTCGGATGCCTGGGGCAGTACAACTCGCGTCAGCTGCTGATCCCGACGGCGAACGGCATCGAGTACCGGATCCACAACGGGTACGTCTTCATGTCGCCCGTCGCCGTCGACCCCGCCGAGATCGAGGCACGCGTCCCACAGTTCATGGAACGCGCCGGACACTATTTCCAGAACTGGGAGAACTTGCTGGAGCAGTGGCACCGGAAGCTCCGCGCCACGATCGACGAGATGGAGGCGATTGAGTTCACCGCGCTGCCGGATGCGATCGCGCTGCAGGACGTGCTCGACGGGAAAGGCACCGGTCCCGCCACCGAACTCCTCGCGGACTACGACCGACTGATCGCGTTGGCCTACCGCGCCTGGCAGTACCACTTCGAATTCCTGAACCTCGGCTACGTCGCTTACCTCGACCTGTTCATGTTCTGCAAGGAGGCGTTCCCGCGCATTCCGGACCAGGCGATCGCGACGCTCGTGCAGGGCGTCGACATGGAACTGTTCCGCCCCGACGACGAGCTGAAGAAGCTCGCCAAGATCGCCGTGCGCGACGGGCTCACCGCGCTGTTCGCCGACACGTCCGACGCCGAGGCCACACTGACCGCGCTGCGGACCCACCCCTCCGGGGGAGCCTGGTCCGAGGCGTGGGCAGCCGCCCAGGACCCGTGGTTCAACTTCACCACCGGGAACGGGTTCTACGCGCACGACGAGTACTGGCGCGACGTCCCCTCGATCGCGCTGGGCTTCATCGCCGGGTACATCGAACGGCTGCAGGCCGGCGCCGATATCGACCGGCACGTGGCGGAGCTGGTGGCCGAACGCGACCGGATCACGACCGAGTACGCCGAGCTGCTCTCGGGGGACATGCTCGACACGTTCCAGGGCAAGCTCGGTCTGGCGCGCACGGTGTACCCGTACGTCGAGAACCACAACTTCTACATCGAGCACTGGACGATGGGAGTGTTCTGGCGGAAGATCCGGCAGTTGTCGGCGCTGCTGCAGCAACAGGGCTTCTGGCCGGGCGCCGGAGACATGATGTACCTGCGGCGCGACGAGGTGCGCGAAGTGCTGTTCGACTATGTCAACGGCTGGATGGTGGGCGCACCGGCCATCGGCCCCGACTACTGGCCCACCGAGGTGGAGCGGCGCCGCGGCATCGTCGACGCGCTGTCCACGGCGCGGCCGCAGCCGGCGCTGAACCGGCCGCCGGCGGTCATCACCGAGCCGTTCACCCTGATGCTGTGGGGGATCACCGACGACCAGATCCAGAACTGGCTGGGCACCGGTGATGTCCCCGAGGGCACGCTCAAGGGCATGGCCGCGTCGCCCGGTGTCGCCGAGGGCCCCGCCCGCGTCATCGCGACCGCCGACCAGCTCGCCGACGTGCAGGAGGGAGAGATCCTGGTGGCCCCGGTCACCGCTCCCAGCTGGGGGCCGATCTTCGGCAAGATCCGCGCGACCGTCACCGACATCGGCGGCATGATGAGCCACGCCGCCATCGTCTGTCGCGAGTACGGCATGCCCGCCGTCACCGGGACCGGCACGGCATCCAGCGAGATCCGCACCGGTCAGCGACTGCGCGTCGACGGCAACACCGGCATCGTGACCTTGATCGACTGAGCCCGAGGAGAACACGACCATGGAGACCACCACGAGGTCGCCCCGCACGGTACTCATCACCGGTGGGGCGCGCGGACTCGGCCGGGCCTTCGCCCACGGGTTTGCGCGAGCGGGCGACATCGTGGTCCTGGCCGACATCGATGAGGAGGCGGCGGTGCGCACGGCCGCCGACCTCAGCGGAGCGGGGCTGTCGGCCGTGGGCACCGGCGTCGATGTCGGCGACGCCGACTCGGTGCGTGCCCTGGCCGCGTTCGCGGCGCAGGTCGGTGGGGGCATCGACGTGATCGTCAACAACGCGGCGATCTACGCGACGCTGACCCGAAGCCCGTTCCACGAGATCGACGAGGCCGAGTGGGACCGCGTCATGTCGGTGAACCTCAAGGGGCCGTGGCTCGTCGCCCGCGCGTGCGCCTCGGTGCTGCGCGACGGCGGCCGCATCGTGAACATCGCTTCGGCGACCGTCATGAGCGGGTCGGCGCAGTGGGCGCACTACGTGGCCAGCAAAGCCGGCGTGATCGGTCTCACCCGGGTCCTCGCCACCGAGCTGGGCGCACGGGGCATCACCGTCAACGCGGTCGCGCCCGGGTTCACCCTCACCGAGGCCAGTCACGATCTGATTGCCGGCGCCGACACGTACGGCGTCGATCGCGGCGCCATCAAACGCGCCATCCACCCCGACGACATCGTCGGTGCCGTCCTGTTCCTGGCTTCGCCGCAGGCGGAGTTCATCACCGGCCAGACCGTCGTCGTCGACGGTGGCCGGCAGTACCTGTGACCCGAGAGGAAGACACGTGAGCAAGGTGAACTACACCGCCGACGACGGGACGGTGACCCGGATCGACGGCAGGCCCGGCGACTCCGTCATGGAGACCGCTGTCCGCAACGGCGTACCGGGGATCGTCGGCGAGTGCGGCGGCAGCCTGTCGTGCGCGACGTGCCACGTCTTCGCCGCCCCGGAGACGTTCGCCCTCGTCGGCGGTCCCGATGACCTGGAGGACGAGATGCTCGACGGCACCGCCGTCGAACGCGCCGAGAACTCGCGGCTGTCGTGCCAGATCCGGCTCGAAGACGGCTGCGAGTACCACGTCACCACCCCGAGCACACAGATCTGAGGAGGCCCGCATGTCCACCACTTTGATCGTCGGCGCCTGCCAGGCAGGCGTGCAGTTGGCCGCCGTCCTTCGCGACCTCGGCGACCGCGATCCCATCGTCCTCGTCGGCGAGGAAGCGCACCGGCCGTACCAGCGACCGCCTCTCTCGAAGGGATGGCTGAAGGGCGAGCTGCAGCCCGACGACGTCATCCTGCGCACCCGCGAGTGGTTCGCCGAACGCGACATCGAACTGGTCACCGGTGACCGCGTGGTCACCCTGACCCGGGACGGGGACGGCGACGGAACCGCGACGACCGAGGGTGGTCGGCAGATCGCCTTCGGCCGGCTGGCGCTCACGACCGGTGCCGCCGCGCGCCGGTTGCCCGTTCCGGGAACCGACTACCAGGGCGTGCACTACCTGCGCGACGCCGACGACGCGATCGGCCTGGAGCCGGCCCTGCGCGACGAGGCCGTGCGGCGGGTGGTGGTCATCGGCGGCGGATTCATCGGGCTGGAGACCGCCGCCGTGGCCCGCACGCTCGGCCGGGAGGTCACCGTCGTCGAGGCTGGTCCGCGCCTGGTCGGGCGTGTCGTGGCCGAGCAGACCAGTGCGTTCTACCTCGCGGCACACCGCAGGCGTGGTACCGAGGTGATCCTGGGTGCCTCGGTGATCCGGATCGTAGGAGCGGATGCCGCCGTCGCCGGCGCACCCGGACGTGTCACCGGCGTGGAACTGGGCGACGGCACCGTCGTGCCGGCCGACCTCGTGGTGATCGGCATCGGCGTGGTTCCCCGGGTCGAGCTCGCGCAACAGCTGGGGCTTGCCGTCGAGGGCGGCATCGTCGTCGACGAAGCGGCGCGGGCCTCCGACGGGCGCACGGTGGCCGCCGGTGACTGTGCGGTCATGCCCAACCCGTACCCGCTCGGTGCCGGCGGCACCGTCCGGATCGAGAGCGTCAACAACGCGCTGGAACAGGCGAAGATCGCCGCCGCGACGCTGCTCGGACAGCGCGAGGTCGCCTACCGGACCGTGCCGTGGTTCTGGTCGGACCAGGCGGATCTGAAGTTGCAGATCGCCGGCCTGTCCACCGGCTACGACGAGGTGGTGGTGCGGGGCGCGCCCGACGACGAGAAGTTCACGGTGCTGTACTACCGCGGCGGCCACCTCATCGCCGCCGACTGCGTGAACCGTCCCGCCGAGTTCATGACGATCAGGGGTGCGCTCACGAAAGGGCAGACCATCCCCGCCGACACAGCGGCCGACCCCGAGGTGCCGCTCAAGCAATCCGTGCGCGACGTCACCGTCGCCGTCTCCGACTGAGGTGGACATGCCTGTTCCCACGACGCTCCCGATTGACGTTTCGCCGATCCACGCCGCCCCCGACGCCGCGCTCGACCCGCTCTGGCAGGCCATCGTGGCCGAGTCGCGCGCCCGCTCCAACGACATCCACCTGCCGATCTCGTTCGCCTACGCGCAACGGTTGTGCGTCGCGTACCCGGAGGCGGATGCCGTCGTCGTGAAGGTGGCGATCCTGCTGCACGACACCGGCTGGGCCCGCGTCGAGGAGGACCGCATCCTCTCCGAGGGTTTCACGGGGGATTGGCGCAAGGCCGACGTGCGGTTCGAACACGAACGTCACGGGTGCGCGATCGCGCGGGAGGTGCTGCCCCCGCTCGGCTACGATGCCGACCTCATCGGCCGGGTGACCGAGATCATCGACGGACACGACACTCGCGCCGTGTCGCGGTCGCTGGAGGACTCCCTCGTGCGCGACGCCGACCGGCTCTGGAGGTTCACCCCCACCGGGATCGCGCTGGCGTCGAGCTGGTTCGGCCTCACCCCGGCCGAGTACTGTCGGCGGTTGCGGTCCGAGATCGTGCCGGAGTTGCTCACCGAGGCCGCCGTCGAGATGGCCATGACCGAGCTGGCCCGGTCGGAAGCCCTGCTGAAGACGGAGCAGCTGGCATGACAACGGCATCCGCGATCGCGCGGCGGCACGCCGAGGCGATCAGCCGCCTGCCGTTCACGGACACCGACGACCTATGGATCGACGGGGCCTGGGTCGCCGCGGCCGGCGATCGGCGAACACCCGTCGTCGACCCGGCTACCGGGGTCGCGTGGGGCTGCGTCGCCGAGGCCACATCGGGCGACGTCGACCGCGCGGTCGCTGCCGCCGGGGCCGCCCTGCCGGGGTGGGCGGCGCGCACCCCGGCCGAGCGCGCAGAGCTGCTGCGGCGGTTCGCGGTCGCTCTGGAGCGACGCGGCGACCCGCTGTCGGTCACCAACACCCTCGAGAACGGCTCCCCGGTGGCGGAGACGGCCGGCGCGGCGGCGAGTGCCGCCGGCATCCTGCGCGCCTTCGCCACACTGTCCGAGTGGCTGGAGGCGCCGGATGTGAGGCCCTTCCCCGACGGTCGGCACGAGACCGCGGTGCTGCGCGACCCGATCGGGGTGTGCGCGCTGATCGCGCCGTGGAACTTCCCGATCAACCTGGTGATGATCAAGCTGGCTCCCGCGCTTCTGGCCGGATGCACGGTCGTGATCAAACCCGCGAGCCCCACGCCGCTGTCGCTGAGGTTCGTGCTCGAGGCCGCGCACGAGGCCGGTGTTCCGCATGGGGTGATCAACGCGGTCACCGGGGGAGGGGAGGTCGGTGACGCGCTCGTGAGGCACCGTGGCATCGCGAAAGTGGCGTTCACGGGGTCGACGCCGGTCGGGCGCCGGATCGCCGCGGCGTGCGGAGAACTGTTGCGCCCGGTGACGCTGGAACTCGGCGGAAAGTCGTCGGCGATCGTGCTGCCGGATGCCGACCTCGACGCGCTGTCGAGCATCCTGGTGCGCAGTTGTCTGCGCAACACGGGACAGACCTGCTACATCTCGACGCGCCTGCTGGTCACCCCGGAACGGTACGACGATGTCGTGTCGATGGTCGCGGAGACCATCTCGGCGGCCGCAGTGGGTGACCCGCTCGACCCAGCGACGGTGTTCGGTCCGGTCGCGACGGCGACGCAACGGGACACTGTGCGGTCGTACATCGAGGCGGGCATCGCCGAGGGCGCCCGGGTCGTCGTCGGGGGAGATGTGCCCCCGCCCATCCCCGACGGCGCGTTCATCGCGCCGACCGTGTTCGCCGACGTCACGGCGTCGATGCGGGTCGCCCGCGAGGAGATTTTCGGTCCGGTGTTGACGATCCTGCCGTGCCGCGACGAACGCCACGCGGTCGAGGTCGCCAACGACACCGATTTCGGACTCGGCGGGATCGTGTTCGGAGCCGATGAGGACCACGCGTTCGAGGTCGCGCGGCGCGTGGATTCGGGCTCGGTCGGGGTGAACTTCTTCGGCTCGAACCACTTCGCGCCGTTCGGCGGCAGGCGTGACTCCGGGCTCGGCGTCGAGTACGGCATCGAGGGCCTGAGCGCCTACCTCACCGTGAAGTCCGTGCATCGGAGCCACCGATAGTGTGAGGTGATGGCATCCGTTCGATTGGTCGCGCTGGGGGACTCGTTCACGGAAGGTGTCGGCGATGAACTCCCGAACGGTCGGGTGCGGGGGTGGGCGGATCTGGCTGCGCAGGGCTGGGCGGCGTCCCGCGGGGAACCGATCCAGTACGCGAACCTGGCGATTCGGGGAAAACTGGTGTGGCCCATCGTCGACGAGCAACTGGAGCGCGCGCTTTCGCTGGAGCCCACGCACCTGTCGTTCAACGGCGGCGGGAACGACATGTTGCGCCCGCGTGCGCCGATCGAGCGGATCGCCGACGCGTTCACGCGGGTGCGGGACCGGTGTCGCGCCGAAGGGGTGACGCTGGTCGTGCTGTCGGGGGCGAACCCGTCGGGCCAGTTGCCGCTCCGCCGGCTGATCCAGCGCCGCGGCGACGCGCTCTCACGTGCCGTGCTCGCACGTCTCGACGGGCAGGACACGGTCATGGTGCTCAATCGGGACGACACCGAGCTGGCGATGCCGACGTACTGGGCCGCTGACCGATTGCACATGAATTTCCGCGGTCATCACCGTGTGGCTGCGCGCGTGCTCGACGCGGTGGGGGAGCGGGTGCCGGACGGCTGGTGGTCGCAGCCGGAGCTGCCCGGCTGGACACGCCTGAGCCGCACCGAGTACCTGCGGGACCACCTCGGGCCGTGGGTGCGGCGGCGGCTGACCGGGACGTCGTCGGGCGACGGCCGTGAGCCCAAGCATCCGTCGTGGGTCACCGTGGCCCCCGAGGCGCTGGACTGAGAAAGCGGCGCGTCAGGCCGACTGAGGTTCCAGGACGAAGATCGCGATCTGACGGTCGGTCTTGCTCTGGTACTCGTTGTAGTCCGGCCAGACGTTCGCGGCACGCGCCCACCACATCTCGCGCTCGGTGCCGGTGGCTTCGTGCGCGGTGTAGTCGCGTGTGACGTCGCGATCCTGGAGTTCGACGTGGGGATGCCGGCGCATGTTGCCGGCCCAGTGCGGTTCGTCGGGGGCGCCGCCCTTGGAGGCGACCACGGCGTACGACCCGTCGTGCTCGACGCGCATGAGTGCGGTCTTGCGCAGCGCGCCGGTGCGCGCGCCGACCGTAGTGAGAACGATGATCGGTACGCCGCGCAGTTCGTTGGCTTCCGCTCCGCCGGAGGCCTCGAAGGTCTCGGCCTGGGTTCGCGCCCACTCGGATGTGGACGGCTTGTACTCTCCGTGCAGTGGCATGGTGTCCAGAGTAGTCCCGATGGTGCGGGGGCAGCCCGCCGACACCGCCGTTGTAGAGGTCGCTGCCGCGCGCGCAATTCCGCAAAGTCCAGATCTGCCTGGTCGTCGAAGTACCCGAGGATCGTCTTCGTGAAGTTATCCGCCCGTGTTGTGGAATCGTTCGTGTTCACCTCCCTCGTCAGCCTCAAAGCCGACGCGTCCGACAACCCGAGTAACCTCGGCGGGAGAGTGAGGCGAGATTGCCTCTGATGCCTTGCTGCTTCGTTGAGCTGACATAATGTGCATTATCAGTATCCGAATCGGAGCAGCGGCGTCAGGTGACGGGTGACGCAGTTGAGGCTCCACACGCGATGCGTGCGGAGCCTCAACCGGCGGTTCACGGATGAACCGGCGCTGGATCAGCGAACGGCGTTGTAGATCCAGCCCGCGATGGTGCCGTAGGTGATGCCGATCTCGAGCCAGCGCGTGACCCGTGCGCGGTTCGCCCAGGCCCAGCGGACCATCCGAGCCAGAACCGTGCGGTACTTCCAGATCTGACGAGCGAGCCAAGCGACGAAGCGAAGGAATGCCATGGGAGTTGCCTTTCGTTGAGCGTCCCTCACTCGGTGTGAGGTCGTACTTCGACGGTAGGAATTCAAGGGCGTCCCCCTCGCCGTTCGCGGGACGCAATGGGGTCCATCGTTCGGATGGTCCTCGGCCGGACCGACGGATGACCCCTGCGGCGCGAAACCCGCCCGAACGTCGACGGCGGGGTTCTGTGCTTCGTGCCAGCATCGGGCGGAAGCGCACATCGCGAGGGGCACGACGGCCCCGCTTCGGTGTGCCCGTGTCTAGCGGCGGATACCTGGGCCAACCCCGACTGGTCTCGCAGGCACCCCGGGCGCAGACACTCGCAACCGGCGCTGAACCTACGGCGCCCCTGACCAAGCGTCGCGATCCCCACACTGGATGCGCTGAACCTACGGCGGGGCCGTGGTGCTCACCTCTCTCATGACGCGACTCATGAGAGAGGTGGTGGCAGGGGTGAAAGGTGGCGTGACGCCGTTCCGCGGCAACGCAGGCGCCGGGAGTACGGCGCGGGAGGTCAGGGGGCTTCGTCGACCAGCTGAGCGATCCTGGCGCGGCGGGCGGCGTGCGCGCGACGCGCCGACCGCACCTGCGTGATCCGCGGTCCGCGCTCAGCGATGCGGCCTTGCAGGCGAGCGACATCGAGCTCTGAGAGCCGCACCGCCGTGCCACGATGCGGCCGTCCGGCGTAATAGTGGACGGCGGCGAGTCGCGGCCGGCCGAACAGATCCCAGGACGAGAGCCAGTGCACCGCGAGTGCGCGGAGGACGACCTGACGCTCGGAGGCATGATGCGTTGTCAGCGCGACCATCCCTCGCTCGCCCATCCGAAGACGCGTGCCCACGACACGCCCCAGGCCCAGGAGTGTGCGCGCCACGATCAGGGCGGCCACAACGGCCAGCAGTAACGGCCACTGCATTGTCACGAAGCCCCAAGCCGCCCCGCAGGCGGGGACCACGACCGTCAGGGCGGCCCCGAGACTGCGCCAGGCGGCGCCGGGTCGGGTGAGCAGCGTCACGTCGTCGACGTGCGCGGGAAAGCTGCGCTGTGCGATGTCGGCGACGATGCCGCGCGTCAGCGAGGGGATGACGAGGTTCCCGCCGAGCTGGCGGGCGGAGTCGGTGCTCAGGATGGACATCCGCGCGCGCCCCAACAGGATCTCGACAAGGTTACGGTGAACGACGATGCCCTCGATCGCCGATGCGTCGATGCGTCGATCGCGTCGCGTCAGCAAGCCGTAGGCGATGCGGATGCTTCCGTCATCTCGCTGCCACACCTGGAAACGCCCATAACGGACCAGTGTGGAAGCGAACCCGCCTGCGATGACGATCAGGCCGAGGAACACGCCGAAGACCCAGGGGCCGGCGGCGGCGAGCGCGAGCAGCCCGTCGGTGAGCTCGAACGTGTCCAACAGCTCGAACAGGGCGTAGCCCAGCGCCACGCCGAGCAGGGCGAACTGTCCGTAGACCAGAGCGGCGATCAGCAACTGCGTGAGCGTCGCGCGGTAGATGAGCTGCTCGTCGCGGTCCGGCCCGCGCTCGGCGACGAGCAGGTCGTCGGTGTCATACTCCGTGGCGCCGGACGTCTTGCTGGTCGCATTCCGGGGGGCGAAGGAACGGAGGCGATCGAGTTCCGGCGCGAGCACCGCCGGCAGCACGAGCTGTGCCGACTCTTCGCCGCCCTGCAAGACGGTCACGCGAGTCAGGCGGAACGGACGCAACGACCAGGTCTCCTCCGCCTGCAGCGCTGTCACATCCGACCACCGCAGACTCCGGGTGTGGCGGCTGATCAGACCATGCCGGAGCACGATCACGTCGGGGTCGGAGCGGTAGCGTACCGTTGCGTACTCGTAGACGGGATCGACGATCCGAAACAGGATGAAGGCTCCGAACAGCGCCGCCGCCCACTGCCCCGGCCAGACGTCCGGACGTGTGACGAACACCCAGAGGCCGAGCACGCTGGTGACGATCGACGGCGCATGACCGAGGTAGCCGGCGACGATCGTCCGCGCGGGCAGCCTGCGCAACTCGTTCTCAACGTGGATAGACATCGCGAGCATCCGTCTGGGAGTCGAGCACCAGTGCGCGGATCCGTTCGGCCTCCTGCGACCTTACCGGAGAGATCGACTTCTCCTCGGTGAGGCAGGTGAAGCTCACCTTGACGACGCCGAACGCCCGCAGCAGGGGGCCTTCGACGATCTCGACGTTGAGGATCTGGGCGGTCGAGATGACGAGCGAACGACGAAAGAACCTCCCGCGGCGGATGTAGACGAAGTCCGCTGTGACGGTATAGGAGGTGTACGCGATCTCCAGCGGGTTGAGAATGACGAGGTCGAGGACCACTCCCCCGACAACGAGGGTCCCCAGTGCGATCAGCAGGGCGGGGCGCCACCAGGGGTCGTGCACCCACAGCAGAATCGCCGCGAGGGCAACACCGCCCCCGAACAGGGTGCCGAGCAGGCCCGTCGCGGCGAGGTAGCCGTGCGCGGCCGGTGCCAACCGTCGATCGCCCGGCGCGCCCGCGACCGGCAACTCCGGAGTATGGTGCTGCTCCATGAGGGTCGTGGCCTCTTCCTCTGTTGTGGTCAACACCACCATCATCCTCCTCCGGGGTTCACCGAGCACGTGTGTCTGAACTCCACGGTAGGGGGAACTATTGCGGTCCCCCTCATGCACATGGCGGGGTCTGCCTCATCCATTCGAAGGAGCGGTCTGGCATCGCCGGTGGCGGAAAGCCGCCAGTTTCGTCGGCCCGCGCGAGTCTATACTTGCGCCCGTGTCGAACATCGCCGTACTCATCGTTGACGATGAGGCACTTGTGCGCACCGCGTTGCGGGTGTTCATCGACGACACTTCGGGGATGAACGTGGTCGGTGAGGCCCGCGACGGCGAGGGCGTCGAAGCACTGTGCGACGCGTGTGCACCCGATGTGGCGCTGATCGATCTACGGATGCCGAAACGTGACGGCATCTCGACGATCCGCGCACTCCACGACACCCGAACGGCCGTTCGGTGCATCGCGCTGACCACCTTCAGCGGTGATTCGGCCGTTGCGGACGCCCTCGAGGCCGGCGCGCGCGGCTATCTCGTCAAGGACTCGGAACCAGATGAACTGGTGGCCGCCATTCGCACTGTGTACCGGGGCGGCTACGCGTTCTCGGCGCGCGCGGCCGAACAACTCCTCACGGGAGCGGCGCGTAGCCGGGCGCTTCGCGGAGACGGCTTCTCCGACTCCGAGAAGCTGTCGGATCGAGAACTCGACGTCGTCGTTTTGCTCGCGGAGGGAAAATCCAATCTCGAGATCGCCCATGAGCTGTTCTTGTCGGAGGCGACGGTGAAATCACATCTGCGTCGCATCATGACCAAATGGGGCGTCCGTGACCGGGTTCAGGTGTTGGTGCGCGCTTCGAGGCACGGTCTCGTGGTGATGTAGGCGCGCCGACCGCGCCGTCCCCCGGCCCGCGAGACTACACGCTCGGTATCGAGACCGTGCGGATGCGGTGCGGACTCGATACCGGCGCTGTAGTCTCGCGGGTTCAGGGTGTGGGGGGTGGTGGCGGTGTGGGGTGGGGTTGTTACTTCAGGCGGACGTTCAGTTCGTCGAGGACGCTGGCGACGTTTCCGATGTAGAACACGTCGTGGCCGCAGACGACACTGGCGTCGCGGTAGGCCAGGGTCTGACCGTTGCAGTCGCCGGAGTCGCCGGACAACCCGCTGATGAAACCCAGCAGGTAGCGTCCCGAACTCGTCTCTCGGATCACCGGCCCGCCGCTGTCACCCTGGGCGACCGCGCCGCCCGATGACGTCGCCCAGACGACGTTCTGCACGACCTGGCCGGAGAGTTCGTACACGAAGTTCTTCGCCTTCACCGTGAAGTCGCAATGGGTGCCGGAGTTCGCGCCACTCGGACACACCGTCGCGCCGATCGGTGACGTGGAGGCGGCATCGACCTCGCGGGTCTGACTGGATGATGGTGACCCCCAATATACTTTGCCCGATCCGGTCGCGCCGCTACGGATGGGCAGGATCGCAGCGTCCCGATCCAGCTCGACCCATGAGGCGCTCGTGGTCCATGCCCCCACCGTCTCCAGCGCACCGAACGTCTTGACGACGCCGGATTCGTGGCCGGTGTTGAGGACCACCGCACGGTTGCAGTGCGCGGCGGTCGTCAAGTAGTCCCGGCCGCTTGACTTGCCGACCACGGCGACCCCCGACGAGCAGTAGGCGGACGAATCGCCGCCGTACAGCCGGATCCCGGCTCCTCCCGAATACGGGCTCTCATCGGACTGACGTGCCACGGCCGGAACGATCTCGGGGACATCGACCTCCACGACCACGCGTACGCCGGTGCGGGCCGTCAGCATCGCGTCCACCGACCGCGCCTCACCCGCCGAAACAGCACCCAACAGCACCGTGATGCCGCTGGAATCCGGCAGCGGGCCGATCGCGACGCGGTCGAGCCGCGCGAACCGCCCGACCTGCATCAGGTCGAAGGCAGCATCCCGCGCCGCGACCAGCTCGTCCAGGCTCCAGCGCGCCTCGTGCAGTCGCACACGGATCCCCGGGTTCGCGGCGAGCACGGCGGCGACACGGGGCGGGATGCGGCCCTTCCAGTACAGGTCGGCGACGGAGCTGCCGGGTTGGGTCACCAGACTGCCGTATCCGCTCCCCTCCCCCGTCTCTGCCGCACGCGCGGAGACCTCGGAGGCCCCACTCACGTCGGCGTCGAGCGCGGCCACGAGTTCATCGAGGTCGAACGCTTCGGATGCGGAAACTGGCGCGGCCACAGCCGTGGCCTCGGCCGACGGTGCGTGAAGTGCGTGCAGGCATCCGAGGGCGGCGAGCACAGCGACGGCGGTGATACGGGAAGTGCGGGGGGACACAACTTGCTCCAAGCGTCAATCCCCGAATCACCTCGATGATACCAACCGAGACCTCGCCGGTCTATGGGTGTGGGAGCGCTTCCGGGGTTCGCGTCGGCCCCCGCACGCCCATAGGCTCAACGCATGCTGGATACGCTCACAGGTTTCGTCGTTGTGGGCACCGCCATCTTCGTCGGGTGGATTCTGGGGCGCACCGACCTGCTGGGACCGCACGCACGCTACGTGCTGAGCAGGCTCACCTTCTTCGTGCTGTCCCCGTTCCTGCTGTTCGTCGTGCTGGCCGAAGCGGACGTGCAGTCCCTGTTCTCGGCCCTGCTCCCGGTCTCGGCGATCGCGGCGGTCACGGTGTTCGCCGTCTACGCCGTGGTCGCGCGCGTCGTGTGGAGGCGCAACATGGCCGAGACGCTCATCGGGACCCTTTCGTCCGGTCAGGTCAACTCCAACAACATCGGAATCCCGATCTCGCTGTATCTCCTCGGCAGCGCGGCCTACCCCGCGCCCGTGATCCTGCTGCAGTTGCTCGTGTTCACACCGGTGAGCATGGCGCTGTTCGAGGCCATCACGAGCGGCCAGCGGCGGCTGCTCCCGATTCTGCGACGCACCGTGACGAACCCTGTCGTGGTGGGCTCGGTGCTGGGGGTCGCCGTCTCGCTCTCCGGGATCGAGCTGCCGCCGATCGTCATGGACCCGGCCCGGTTGATCGGGGATGCGTGCATCGCGGTGCTGCTGATCAGCTACGGCATCTCGCTGCACGGCCAGCGCGTCCTGGGAGCGGCCGGTCGGCGCCGCGACGTGCTCCTGGCCTCGGCTCTGAAACTGGTCGTGATGCCGCTGACGGCGTGGGCGGTGGCCCGGTTCGTCTTCGCCCTCGCCCCGCACGATGTGCTGGTGATCACTGTCCTGGCGGCGCTGCCCACGGCGCAGAACGTGTTCAACTACGCTCAGCGCTACGGCGTGGGTGAGACGATCGCCCGCGACACGGTCTTCGTCACCACCGTGGGCTGTGTCCCGATCCTGCTGTTCATCGTGACCGTCCTCGGAGGCTGACCCGTTCGGCCGTCCCCGTGGCCGGGGACGCGGCTGCGGCACTAGTGTGGGACACGATCTGCCAAGCAGGATGCGGGAGGGCATCACATGTTCGCGACACCACTGCAATCAGAACGCAACAGCATCCGCACCGCCTTCGGCGTCGGCGGCGTGCTCGCGATCATCACCGGCATACTGATCCTGGTATGGCCCGGCCGCACCGCCGCGGTCGCCACCGGCATCATCGCCGTTTACGCGATCGCCGCAGGGCTGGCGTATGCCGGACTCGGCATCTTCTCGAAGGACCGGGGCGGCTGGTCCCGCGTCGGGCACATCCTGCTCGGCGTCCTGTTCATCATCTCCGGCATCGTCGCGTTCGCGAACCTCGGCGCCACGGCCACGTGGCTCGGGATCTTCCTGGGCATTCTCGTGGGCATCATGTGGGTCGTCGAGGGTGTCGTGGCACTGTCGACGCTGAGCCTCGCCGTCTCGCGGGGATGGACGGTGTTCTTCGCGATCGTCTCGACCGTGGCGGGTGTCACGCTCCTGTTCTCCCCGCTGCTGGGCGCCGCAGTGCTGTGGTGGCTCCTCGGTGTCTCGGCGATCGTGCTGGGCGTCGTTCAGGTGGTGCGGGCGTTCACCTTCGGCAAATAGTCAGCGACCGCCGAACGAACTGGTGTCGCCGACCAGGCGGGTGTGGTCGGCCGGGATCGGATCGACGGCGGCACGGGCGACCTCGGCGGCGAACTCCGACACGTTGTACAGCTTGCCCGCCGATTCCTTGCGGGCGGCGATCGCTCCGGGGTTGGCGCGCTCGAGCAGCGTCGCGGTGATGGTGCCTTCAATCATGTCGCCGGAAACGACGACGAAGCCGATGCCGCGTGCCGTCAGCTCGTCGACGCGTTCCCGCAGGGCGTCCTCCCCCGCGCGCTTGGAGAGGGCGACCGGCTCGTACTCCGGCATGGTCGGGGTCGTGCGGATGAAGTGGGCCTGGTGGCTGGTCACGAACACCACGCGAGACCCGTCGCCCAGCAGCGGCAATCCACCGGCGAGCACACCCAGCTGTGCGTCCCGGTTCAGCGTCATCGCGTAGTCCGCGGCCATACCGCTCTCCATCCCACCGGAGGCGTTGAGCACCAGGATGTCGAGCGCCCCGAACGTCTCCTCCACCGTCAGGAACATCTGTGCGACCGACTGTGCATCCGTCAGGTCGGCTCCGACGGTGAGGACCTCGACGCCCAACTCGCGCAGCTCGGCGGCGAGCTTCTCGGCCCGCGGCGCCTTGTTTCGGAAGTTGATCACGACGTTGGCTCCGGCCTGCGCCAGGTAGCGGGCGGTGTCGGCGCCGATGCCGCGTGAGGATCCGGTGACGAGGGCGGTACGGCCCGTGAGCGAGCCGGCGGGGAGGGGCTGGGACATCGGTGTTGCGCTCCTGATCGAGGTGGGCTGCCCGCACACGCGGGCGCTCCGACATTATCAACCGTCGTCGGCTCCGTGGCGGTGTTATGGTTCGAGAGTGAGCACGAGGTGAGCGGAGGCAGGCGGTGATGCCGGATCTGGCGCAATACCTGTGGATCGCGTGGCTGGTCCTTGCGGTGGTCTTCGTCATCGTCGAGCTGATCACGCTCGAGTTCACCTTCTTGATGCTCGCCACCGGCACACTGATCGGCGGCCTCGGGGTGAACCTGCTCGGCGGTCCCTGGTGGTTGCAGGTGCTCGCCGCCGCCGTGGTGTCCGCCCTGCTGCTGTTCACGATCCGACCGCTCCTGCTCCGGCTGCTCCACCGCAGCAGCCGGGCGGTGCCCACGAACGTGGATGCCCTCACCGGAATGGGGGCACGAGTGACCGCTGCGTTCGTCGACGGCGACGGCACGGTGAAGCTGGACAATGGAGAGACCTGGACGGCACGCGCATCGGCGACCGGCGGTGCACCCGCCGTTGGCAGCCGGGTGATCGTGCAAAGTGTGCGCGGGGCCATCGTCGAGGTGGCGCCCGAGGAAAGGAGTGATGCCCATGGTTGACATCGGAGAGTTCATCGGACAGGTGTTCATCGCCGTCCTGCTAGTGGTCGTGGCGATCTTCGTCGTGGTCGTGCTCTTCCGCTCGATCCGGATCATCCCGCAGGCGTACTCCGGCATCGTGGAGCGGCTCGGACGCTACCAGCGCACCCTCAGTCCGGGGCTGAACCTGCTGGTCCCCTTCATCGACCGGCTCCGCCCGCTGGTCGACATGCGCGAACAGGTGGTGTCGTTCCCGCCGCAACCGGTGATCACCGAGGACAACCTCGTCGTCTCCATCGACACCGTGGTGTACTTCCAGGTGACCGATGCCCGGGCCGCGACCTACGAGATCGCGAACTATCTGAGCGCCGTCGAGCAGCTGACCACGACCACGCTGCGCAACGTCGTCGGTGGGCTGAACCTCGAGGAGGCGCTCACCAGCCGCGACGAGATCAACAGCAAATTGCGGATCGTCCTGGACGAAGCAACCGGCAAATGGGGTCTGCGAGTGTCGCGGGTGGAGCTGAAGGCGATCGACCCGCCCGCGTCCATTCAGGACTCCATGGAGAAGCAGATGCGTGCGGAGCGCGACCGACGCGCCGCGATCCTCACGGCCGAGGGGTCGAAGCAGTCTCAGATCCTCGAGGCCGAAGGGCGCCGTCAGGCCTCCATCCTCGGCGCGGAGGGCGACAAGGCTGCCGCGGTGCTCCGCGCCGAGGGCGAGGCCGAGGCGATCCAGTCGGTGTTCTCGGCGATCCACGCCGGCAACCCCGACGACAAGCTTCTCGCCTACCAGTACTTGCAGACGCTGCCGAAGATCAGCGAGGGTGCCGCGAGCAAACTGTGGATCATTCCGAGCGAGTTCACCGATGCGCTCAAAGGACTCAGCAAGGGATTCGGCGCCGGGACCTCCGGCGCGTCCAACGACGCCACACCATGACCCACGCGTGGTTCCGTGGGGCGGCGTCCCCCCGCATCCTGGCGCATCGGGGATTCGTGCCGCCGGATGCGGAAGGCGTGGCGGAGAACTCGTTCGCGGCCGTGGCCGCAGCCCACGCCGCCGGTGCCGACTACGTGGAATCCGACTGCCGCCTCACCGGCGACGGGGTCGTCGTGCTCGCCCACGACGAACGCCTCGATCGGGTCCTGGGTGATCCTCGCCCGGTGTCGACGGTCACCGCCGCCGAGCTCGAGCACCTGATGGCCGACCGCGGCGGGTTGATCAGGCTGGAACAAGCGTTGGAGTCCTTTCCGACGTTGCGCTTCAACCTCGACGCGAAATCGGATGACGTGTCCGCACCGATGGGCCGCGCCATCGCTCGGCACGCGGAGCGTGTCCTCGTGTCGAGTTTCTCCGATGCCCGTCGCCGGGTCGCCGTCGCCGCCGCGCACCGATCGGGCGGGACGCCCGCCGCTTCGGGCGGGCGCGGCACGGTCGCGAACGTCCTTCTGGCCGTTGCGCTCCGATCTGACCGCCTGCTCTCCCGTGTACTGCGTGGCATCGATGCCTTGCAGATCCCCGAGCGTCTCCGGGGCGTGGGGCTGGCCACTCCCCGGCTCATCACCGCGGCCCACCGGCACGGCGTGGAGGTGCACGTGTGGACCGTGAACGAGCCCGACGAGATGGCGCGGCTGCTCGACCTGGGCGTCGATGGGATCGTCACCGACCGGTGCGATCTCGGGCTCGCCGTCGTGGCCAGCAACCGGTGAGACGCGCTGTCGGCTGGCCCCGGCGTGCTGACGGGCAAGGCTCCCCCGATCTCCGCGGTCGCGTCGCGCTGTGCATCCGCTGTGAAAACCGGATCCAGGGCCGTCGTTCGGATTCCCCGCACAGGTCCAGTCGTTATACCTGATGAGCGAGGAGAGGACCACACAATGGCAGACCGCAGCTTGCGCGGCATCCGACTCGGCGCCACCAGCCTGCAGAGCGAGGAAGGCGTCGTGTTCCACGAGCGCACCGACCACACCTACGCCTGCATGCAGTGCGAGCGCGAGACGGTGCTGACTTTCGCCGCTGACGCGGAGGTACCCGAGACGTGGGAGTGCCGCACGTGCGGTGCAGAAGCACGTCTGCGTGTCGGCGACAAGCTCGCCGACGTCGATCACTCCGGCGACAAGGCCGCGCGCACGCACTGGGACATGCTCTTGGAACGGCGCACCATCCCCGAGCTGGAGGAACTCCTCGAGGAACGCCTCGCTCTGCTGCGTGAGCGGCGCGGCGAGTCGCGCCTCACCGCCTGACGTCACGAGCGATACCGGGGTCGGCCGACCCCGGTATCGCTGTGTTCCGGCGGCGAACGACCACGCCGACCACGGCGAGGCACACCGGGCTCCCCCACAACAGCAGGGCCTTCAGCCACGGCCCCACGACCACCGCCGGGGTCAACCCGGTACGCAGCGGCACGCGGGTGAGCATCGCACCCGGTTCCCCGGCGGGAAGGGCGTCCAGCGTCGTGCCGTCGGGGGCGATCACCTGGCTCGTGCCGACGGTCGACAGGTTGACGACGGCCCGGCCGGTTTCGATCGCCCGCATGCGGGCAACGGCGAGCTGCTGCAGATTTTCATCGGTGTCACGGAAATCGGCGTTGTTGGTCTGGAACATATACACCTGGGCGCCGTCGGCGGCGCCCGCCCAGATGACGTCGTCGTAGATGACGTCGAAGCAGATCGCCAGCCCGACGCCGATGCCGTTCACCTCGAAGAACGGCGCGTTGGTGCCCGGTGTGTACTCACGTTGGATGAGTCCGATGAGATCGGGCGCGAGGGCCTCGTAGAACCAACGGTCGGGGACATACTCACCCATCGGCACCGGGTTGGCCTTGTCGTGGATCGCAACGGGGTTGTCCGCGCCGGACTGCCACAGCATCGACGTGTTGTAACCCGACCCGCCGCGGGTGGTTGCGGCGTTCACGATGAGTGGTGCGTCCACGGCGACCGCGAGGCGGTCCAGCACGGTCGCCACGGAGGCGTTCGAGAGCGGGTCGCCGTCGACGCCGCCCTCCGGCCACAGCAGCACGTCGATGTCCTCGCCCACGAGCGGCGTCGTCGCCGCCAGCTGCGCGTCGAGCACCGCCCACGGTTCGTGCTCGTCGAAGTACGCGGCCGGGCCGTTGCCCTGGACCGCTCCCACCCGCATCGACCCGGCGTCGGTGGTCGGGAACGCGGGCACGGCGACCAGCGCCACGGCGGCGAGGCCGGCCGGCAGCGCGGCGCGGATCTCACGCCACCTCCCCCACCGCGCCCACTCGACCACCGCGGCGACGACGAACACCATGAGGAACGTGAGGCCCGACACGCCCGTCCACGAGGCCAGATCGGCGAGCGGGCTCTCGGCCTGGCTGACGCTGATCCGCGCCCACGGGAATCCGGTGTAGGGCCACGAGCCCAGAAAGATCTCGCGCGCCGTCCACAGGCCCGCAACGAGCGCGGGAAGGGCCACCAGGTGCCCCCAGGGTCCCGGCGCGACGCGGGGCAGCCAGCGGTATGCCAGCGCGATCAGGACGGCCCCGGCGGCGGACAGCACCGTCTCTACGCCCGCCAGCGCGAACCACGGCACGACCCCTAGGTAGCGGGTGATCCACACGATGTGGATCAGCCAGAACGACGCCGCGAACACCCCGCCGACCAGGAACGCTCCCCAGGCGCTGCGGCCCATCAGCGACAGCAGCGACAGTGCGACGCCGACGAACGCCAGCGGCCACCACCCCACGGAAGGGAACGCGAGGTCGAGGACCGCTCCACCCACAGCGGCGCACAGAGCGGCGGCCCACAGCGGTAGCAGGGGACGATCGGGCACCGCACCAGCCTACGTCGGTCAGAGGGGGGTGCTCCGCTCAGAGCGACGAGTAGGCCACGATCCCGCGTCTCACGGCATCCAGGGCCTTGCGTGCGGTCGACGCGACCGGGGGGTCGGCCACGAGGGAGAGCTGGTCCAGCAGGTCGATGGTCTGCTTGGCCCACCGCACGAAGTCGCCGGCGGCAAGATCGGCGTCTGCGAGGGCGCGATCCAGCGGGGCGCCACGCGCCCACGTGTGCATGGTGGGGGCCAGCCCGGTGGCGATCGGCGCGGTGCCCGGCAGGTGATGGTGCTGCTCCGCCTCGTCCAGCTGCGCCCAGAGGTCCTCCGTGCGGCCAAGTGCATCCCGGAACGCTCCCCGGGGAAGGCGCCCCTCCCCCGTCTCGTCCCGCCGCGGCTCATACACCAGGCAGCACGCCATGGCGGCCAGACCGGCCGCGTCGAGGTCGCTCCACAGGCCTCGGCGCAACGATTCGGCGACCAGCAGGTCGCGTTCGCCGTAGATGCGCTTGAGGGTCGAGCCGGCCGGGGTCACGCGGGCGGTGGAACCGGCGGCGGTGAGGTACTCCCGCGCGGCGAGCACTTCCACGACGCGGTCGAAGACACGGGCGACCGTGCCCGTGCGGGTTTCGATCTGCGCGCGCAGCGCATCGGTGTCGCGGCGCAGTTTCGTGTACCGCTGTGCCCACCGCGCGTGCGCCTCGCGATCGGGGCAGGCATGGCTCGGGTGCCGTGCCAGGTTGCGGCGCAGTGTGGCGATGCGCTGCGTCCGCTGCTGCTGAACCGTCTTGGGGGCCGCGCGAGCGGCACGGTTCTTCTTCTCAAGATCGGTGAGCTCGCGCCTCATGCGGCCGTACTCGAGGAAATCACCGCGATCGCAGGCCATCGCGTCCCGGTAGCCGGCGAGGGACTCCTCGGCCTCCTTCACGCGACGCGCCAGACCGACCACCGAGCGATCGGCCTGGAACTGGGCGAAGGACGACTCCAGTACTTCGCGAGCCCGATCCCGCCCGAACTGGGCGATGAGATTGACGGCCATGTTGTAGGTCGGCCGGAAACTGGAGGTGAGTGGGTACGTGCGGCGAGACGCCAGCGCGGCGACCGATGCCGGATCCACGCTGGAGGTCCACGGGATCACCGCGTGACCTTCGATGTCGATGCCGCGGCGGCCGGCCCGGCCGGTCAGCTGTGTGTTCTCGCCCGAGGTGATGGCCACGCGCGCCTCGCCGTTGAACTTCTCGAGCTTTTCGAGAACGACGGTGCGGGCGGGCATGTTGATCCCGAGGGCGAGCGTCTCGGTGGCGAACACGACCTTGACGAGCTTGAGCTGGAACAGCTCCTCGACCACTTCTTTGAAGGCTGGGAGGAGCCCGGCGTGGTGCGCTGCCACCCCGCGTTCCAGATTCTCCCGCCACTCCCACAAGCCCAGCACAGCGAGGTCGTCGTCCGGCAGCGAGCCGGTGCGCTCGTCGACGATGCGACGGATCTCGTCGCGCTCCTCGCGGCTGGTCAGGCGGATGCCGGCCCGCCGCATCTGCTGCACGGCGGCATCGCACCCGACACGGCTGAAGATGAAGAAGATGGCCGGGAGCAACCCCGACCTTCCCAGCAGTTCGACGACCTGGGGACGGTCAACCCGCTCCCCCCGGGGCGGCCGGGGCGGCCGGGGCGGTCGTTTGCCACTCTTGCGGTGGCGCACGTAGTCGTCGTCCATTGCCTTGGCCGAGCCTAGGCGGAGAAGCTCTCGATTCACCTCCGCCGTCGCGAACCCGGAGCGGTCGTCGAACAGCGGCAACAGGTCGCCGCGCACCAGGACATGCTGCTCCAGCGGCACCGGCCGCACCTCGGAGACGATGACCTCGGTGTCACCGCGGACGGTGTCGAGCCAGTCGCCGAACTCCTCGGCGTTGGAGACGGTCGCCGACAGCGATACCAAGCGGACATCGGCGGGGAGATGGATGATGACCTCCTCCCAGACGGCCCCGCGGAAGCGGTCGGCCAGGTAGTGCACCTCGTCCATCACGACGTACCGCAGCCCGTGCACGGCGGTGGAGTCGGCGTACAGCATGTTGCGCAGAACCTCGGTGGTCATCACGACGACACGAGCGGATCCGTTGATATTGGTGTCGCCAGTGAGCAGGCCCACTTCGTCGGCACCGTAGCGCGCCTGCAACTCCCGGAACTTCTGGTTCGACAGCGCCTTCATCGGCGTCGTGTAGAACGCCTTCGCCCCCGGCTCTCGCATCGCGAGATCTACCGCGAACTCGCCGACGATCGTCTTGCCGGCCCCGGTGGGGGCGGCCACCAGCACGCTGCGGCCGTCTTCCAGGGCGTGGCACGCGGCGACCTGGAACGGGTCGAGCGCGAACGGTTGCGCATCGGCGAACGCGGTGGAACGCGGGTGCGCGCGGGCGGACTCGGCGCGTACGTACCGGTCGGCGGCGTCGCTCACGCGGGCGGGCCGAACGTCGACCGGTCACGTTTGCGTCGACGGCGGTCGACAAGGAGCGACAGGCCGGCCGCACTGAAGTACAGCACGATGAGAATGGCGGCCAGCAGGAGCATGCTGACGATGTCCGCCGCCGGCGTCGCGATACCCGCAAAGACCACCGTGATGAGAATGGCCACGCGCCACCCTTTGAGGATCGCCTTGCCGCTGACGATCCCGGCGAGGTTGAGGGCGACCAGGAACACCGGCACCACGAATGAGATGCCGACGACGACCAGGAGTTTGAAGACGAAGTCGTAGTAGTACTTGCCCTCGTAGAGGTTGGCCGACCCGGTCGGCGAGAACGATGCCATGATCTCGACGATGTGGGGCATCACCCACCAGCCGACGAAACACCCGGCGAAGAACAGCGGAATCGCGGCGGCCATGAAGCCCACCGTGTAACGGATCTCTTTGCGGGTCAGTCCGGGCATGAGGAACGCCCACAGCTGCCACAGCCACACCGGTGCCGACAGGATGATGCCGACGGCGAAGGCGATGCGCAACCGCATGTCGAACGGCCCCGTGACCGTCGAGTACATCAACTGCACGATGGCGTCGGGATCGTCGCCCCGGCGGTCGGCGACGATGCGGATCGGTTCTGACATCGCCTGGATGATGGACTCGGTGAAGATGAACGAGATCACCATCCCGACCACCAACGCGATCGCCCCGATGATCAGTCGCCTGCGCAACTCCTTCAGGTGGGAGCCCAGCGACATGCGCTTGTCGCGCTTCGGTTCCTCGCCTTCTCCGAGGCGAGGCTGTTCGGCCGTGGCCACGGCCCGCTAAGACTTGGGGATGTCGGGGCTGGTTCCCGGGTCTGCCTGCGAGGTGGTCGTGGGTGCGGTCGCATCGGCGGGCGCGACGTCATCGGCGGATGCGCCGTCGTCCTTCATGGCTTTCATCTCGCCGCGGAAGATGCGTGCGGATTGTCCCATGCTCTTGGCGAGCGCGGGGAGCTTGGCCGCCCCGAACAGCAGCAGGATGACGATGAGAATGATCCACAGGTGCGGACCTGCGAAAAGGTTGCCCATGAGTGATCTCCTCGTTCGAGCGATTTCGACAAGTGTACCCGCCGAAGCAGACGCTGTGGTCAGCGGTACTGGGCGAGCCCGGCATCCGCCCAGGCTCGCACCGCCCGCCGTGCCGCCGCGGGACCGAGCACTTCGAGGTCTCCGCCAAGGCGCGCGGCCAGGCGCTTGACGCTGCGTTCATCGGCCATGCGGAACCGCCCGATGCGGGTGGGGCCGGGCTGGGAGGTGACCGGCTCGTCCAGATACTCCGTCAACAGCGGAGCGACCGCCGCGGGGAACCGCACGTGCACAACGGCATCGTCGGCGCTGGCGGCGAAAAGATCCGGTACCGGGTCCGTGGCGTGGCTGATGGGGATGTCGGTTAGCGACACACCGCTGACGCGGTCGAGGTGAAACGTGCGCATCGCGCGACGCAGATGACACCACCCCTGCAGATACCACTGCCCGTCGGCGATGTGGACCTTCACCGGATCGACCGTGCGGGTGGTGCTGGGGTGATCGGGGGCACTGTAGGAGAACGACACCGCGACCGACCGGCGCAGTGCGTCGGCGACGGTCACCCGGACGTCATCGACGGCATCGGGCACCACGACGACCTCGGGCGGTGCGGCGGCCGCCGCGGCCGCCAGCTTCGCGAGCAGCCCCTGCACGACCCCGCTGTCACCGACTCCGGGGAGCGCGACGGCCAGCTGCAGTCCGGCCAGCAGCGCGGCCGCTTCACGCGCGGTGAGCCGGGGGCTCTGCTCCAGACCCACCGTGTTCGTGATGGAGATGATGCCCTGCGTGTCGAGCAGGTCCCAGTCGATGTCGAACAGGTCGTTGGCCATCTGCCAGAACCCGCCATCGCCGGGTAGGCCGATGACGGTGAGCTTCTCGACCATCCGGGTCATCTCGGTCGCCGACACGTCGAACTCCGCCGCCGCCTCGGCCACGCTGACCTCGCCCTTTCCGATGAGGTACGGCACGAGTTGCAGAATGAGGGCGGCGCGTTCGGTGGCAACCGCGGGGCGGGCCGTCACGGCGCGACCGCCGCGTGCGCTTCGGAGGTGCGACGGAGCCGGTCGATCACGCCGGAGCGCAGTTCGGGCGGCGAGACGACCCGCACTTCCGGGCCGTAGGACGCCAGCTCGTCGGCGAACACGTGCAGATCGACGTAGCTGACGTACACGCCCTGGTCGGCCGGCGTCGCGCGGCGCCCGAGCCGGAGTGCCGCCTCCGTGCCCGGATCGACCTCCAACTGCGCGCGGTTGCGTGCCGCGACCGCGCGCAGACCCTCGATCGCGCGCTCCCCCGCGCCGGTGCGTAGACCCGCGTCGAACCGGGTGCGGGTCACGGTGACGTCGGTGACGATGCGTGACAGGAGGAACGTGCGATCGCTCTGGACGCCGAGGTCAATGCCGAACAGGTGCCACCGCGCCTCGTACTCGATCAAGGCCAGCGGCTGGACCCGGCGTACACGCGGCGCGGTGTCACCGCCCTTCAGGTAGGAGAACTCGACGACGCGCGCCTGTTCGATCGCGTGCTGCAGCGGCGCGAACGAGGGTTCGTGCAGGCTGATGCGCGGCGAGTACCCGATGATGGGTGCGTCCACCTCGATGCCGAGCGCGCGGATCTTGCGCAGCCCGCTGCGCGCGGGTGCCGACATGGAGCTCTCGCTCCACACGCCGCCGGCGAGGTTCAGCACCGCCAGTTCGGACGGGGTGAACTCGACATCGACGGGGAGCGCGTACTCTGCCACCGGGATGCGGTAGCGCGCGTCGCGCAGGTCCTGGGGGTCGGCGTGGTCGCCGATCGTCTCGATGGGGACGCCGAGACCGCGAAGATTCTCTTTGTCGCGCTCGAACATCTTCTCCAGCGCGTCCTTGCCGGCCCCGCCCTCCGCCTGCTCGCGGTACCCCGCGACCGACGACAGGATGGCCTCCTTCGTCAGCCCCTGTTCGGTGGCCAGGAGCGCGACGACGAGGTTGACCAGGCGTTCTTCCGGTGCGGTGGACGTCGACTCGATGGGCACCAGCCCATCCTAGGGTCGGGGTCGCGGCGTGCGGGGGAACACCGCGGGCGTTCGCCTACGGCGTCGTCGCCTCGTCGACGCCGAGGATGTCGATGACGAACACGAGCGTGGAGCCGGCCGGGATCGACGCCGACTCCTGGTCGCCGTACCCGAGGTCGGGCGGAATGATGGCAAGGATCTGGGACCCGACGGTCTGCCCCTCGAGCGCCTGCGCGAAACCGGGCACGACACCGTCGAGGGTGAAGGTGGCCGATGCGCCCTTCTGCCAGCTCGAGTCGAAGACCGTCTTTTCGGCCCAGGTCAGGCCGGTGTAGTGCACGCGCACGGCGTCGGCGGCGGTGACGGGCGCGCCGGTGCCCTTCTTCAGCACCTGAACCACGAGCTGTGAGGGCGCGACGGCGTTGGGGATGACGACCCCGGGGCGGCCGTCGGGAGCCAGCACGACCGCCGGAAGACCGGCCCCGTCGTTGTACTGGGGCGCGCCGTTCGCGGCGGGGAGGTATACCCGGTCGACGTCGATGACGGCGACGACGGCGTCGTTCTCGCCCAGCGCGACACCCTGCACGACCTGCTCGGACAGGTCGGAGGCGGGGATCGCCCCGACGATGCGCGAGCCTTCCCGCGCGCAGTCGAGCATCTTGACGATCCCCTCGTAGTTGACGGCGAAGTCGTTGAGATTCGTCTCGGCGGGCGCGGCGATGATGGTCTGGCCGGTCGATCCGTTGGCGAGGACGGCGGTGAACTTCACGTCCTGGGAACGAGAGGTGATCGCGGTGCCGTCGCCGACCGTGGCGTCCGAGTAGACCGTCTCCGTCACGTGCACGGGTGCATCGAGCGTCACCTGTGGAGCATCGGTGGGACCGGTGGCCTCGATGAGGTCGAACGCCGTGGAGTCGGGTTCTGCCCGCTCGCACGATGCTGCGTCGCCGCCGCCCGCAGCGGTGCAGCCCACGAGGGCAAGGGACGACAGGGCGAGGGCGGTGACAACTGCTGAGATCCGACGCACCGGATCAGTCTACGTCGTCGCCGAGGCGCTCCCCCGCCGCCCGACGCGCACCGTCTGCGGCACGCTGGGCGTCACGGACCCGCTTGCGCAGGTTCTTGTCGGTGATCTCGCGGTCGCCCACCGCCCCGGGCGTCCACAACTCGACATCCGTGTCGTCATAGCTCGGCTTCTTGAGCGCACGTTTGCGCACATCGGGCGGAACCGCCCCCGGCGCGAGCCGGCGCGCAGTGAGGAGGAAGCCGGTGTGAGCCACCATCCGGTGATCGGGCCGGACGGCGAGGCCCTCGACGTGCCAGCCGCGCACCAGCGTCTCGGTCGCGACGGGATCGGTGAACAGCCCCGTGCCGCGCAGATACTCCGCGACGCGGCTGAGCTGGGTCGCCGTCGCGTCGTAGCACAGCACGACACCCCCGGGGGTGTGGGCGGTGGCGACGGCGTCGATGCACTCCCACGGCGCGAGCATGTCGAGCACGACACGGTCGACCGTCGCGGGCGCCGCGGCATCGGGCAACTCTTCCACGAGGTCGCCGACGATGACCCGCCACGACGGCGGCACGTCACCGAGGAAGGCGGTGATGTTCGCGGTGGCGACCTCGGCGAACTCCGTTCGCCGCTCGAACGAGAGCAGGCGTCCGGTGGGTCCGAGTGCGCGCAGCAGCCACAGCGACAGTGCGCCGGACCCGACGCCCGCTTCCACGACGGTGGCGCCGGGGAAGATGTCGGCGGCCGCGAGAATGTGCGCGGCGTCCTTCGGATACACGATCGCGGCGCCGCGCGGCATGGACATGACGAAATCCTGGAGCAGCGGCCGCAGGGCCAGGTAGTGGTGTCCGCCGCTGCCGATGACGACCGAGCCGTCGGGCTGGCCGATGATCGAGTCGTGCCGGAGCACCCCGAGGTGCGTGTGCAGTTCGCCATCCGGGCGCAGCGTGACGGTGTGCATGCGCCCCTTCGGGCCCGTCAACTGGACGCGGTCGCCGGGACGGAACGGACCGCTCGGACGCAGGTCGGCGCTCACGCCGGTGCCTCGGCACGGTGGGCAGTGTAGAAGCCGGCGATGTCGGCTGCGGTGCGGTCACGCAAGGACGGCCACAGCGCGTGGGCACCGACGTCCGTCAGCGGCACGATGTGGGGCACACCGATCGTCGCGATCCCCGCCGCGAGCGCGGAGCGCAGGCCGCTCGGCGAGTCCTCGACGGCGACGGCATCCGCCGGATCGACCCCCAGTGCCTCACACGCGTGCAGGTACGGGTCCGGGTGGGGCTTGGGGCGGGCGACATCGTCTCCGCCGAGTACCAGGTCGAACGCGTCGAAGTCGATCAGTTCCACGATCGTGTCGGCCATGCGGCGCATCGACATCGTCACGAGAGCCGTGCGCACTCCCGCGCGGCGGAGGTCGCGGAGTAGCTCCCGCGCCCCCGGCCGGAAGGGCACGCCGAACTCACGGGCCCGACGCATCACGTCGTCGGTGAGGCGATCGACGATGTCGGGAATGTCGAGGGTGACGCCGGCTCGCTGCAGCACCGCGGCCGCGTCGCTGAGGCCCGCACCCACCAGCTCCAGCGACTGCTCGTGACTCCACGTGCCGCCGAAGCTCTCCACGAGGGGCGTCTCGGCAGCCATCCAGTACGGCTCGGTGTCGACAAGGGTGCCGTCCATGTCCCACAGAACGGCGGCGGGTGAGGTTACGGTCACCCGATCGATTCTACCGAGCGGGGCGTCGCGCCCCCGTGCACCGGTCCCGGCGTATCGTGGGGGGATCGACCTAGCGAAAGGAGCCCGGTGACAGGTCTGGGACGACGCGTGCTCGTGATCGCATTCGACGGGTGGAACGATGCCGGTGAGGCGGCGTCGGCGGCAGCCCGACGGGTGCGGTCGGCTCACCGGTACGAAGCGGTCTTCTCGGTCGACCCCGAGCTCTATTTCGACTACCAGTACACGCGACCGCACATGCGCGCCGAGGGCGACGGCGGGCGCGCGCTGGTCTGGCCGGAGGCGACGATGTTCCGCCCCGTGGCCGGGGACGACCCGGTTGAGTTGTGGGTGTTGACCGGGGTGGAGCCGGCGCGCGCGTGGCAGGCGTTCGCGGGTGAGCTGATCGACGCCGCACTCAGTCACGACATCACGGGCGTGGTCGCGCTGGGATCGATGATGTCCGACGTGCCACACACCCGCCCGATCTCAGTGTTCGCGGGCAGCGACAACGAGGCGCTGCGGGCCGAGCTCGATCTGGAACGCTCCACCTACGAGGGGCCGGTGGGCATTCTCAGCGTGCTCGCGCAGGCCGCCGGGGTCGCCGGCATCCCGACCGCGGGGTTGTGGGCGAGCGTGCCGCACTACGTCGCCGGGCAGTCCCCCTCGCCGAAGGCGACGCTGGCGCTCCTGTCGAAGCTCGAGGAACTCACCGGGGGCCGGGTCGAGCGCGGCGAGTTGCCCGCGGAGGCGCTGGCGTGGGAAGCGTCGATCGATGCGGCGGCCGCCGACGACGAGGAGATGACGGAGTACATCCGTCAGCGGGAGCAGACCCGGGACGCGTGGGACTCGCCGGCGGCATCCGGAGACGCGATCGCGCAGGAGTTCGAGCGGTATCTGCGCCGTGACGGCGAGGGGCCTACGAAGCCAGGCCGCGAGGACCCCCGTCGCTGAGTGGGCAACCCCCGGGCACCGGCGCACAGCGCCCGCAACGGGCTCAGTACGGCTGCAGCACGCCGAGGCTCAGCAGGACGATCAGGAGCCCCCCCAGCGCGATGCGGTACAACACGAACGGCAGGAAGCTGCCGCGCTTGAGGTAGCGCATCAGGAACGCGATGACCGCCAGGCCCACCCCGAAGGCGAACACGGTCGCGACGGCGGTTTCGGTGAGCGAGAACACCGCCGCTCCCGGCTCTTCGATGGCTTGGATCAGTTCGTAGACGCCGCTACCGAACACGGCCGGCACCGCCAGCAAAAACGCGACCTCCGCCGCCGCCGGCCGCGTGTAGCCCAGCGCGAGGCCCATGGTCGTGGTGGCCCCGGACCGGGAGACGCCCGGAATCAGCGCCAGGGATTGCGCCAACCCCAACGCCAGCCCGTGCGGGTAGGTCAGGTCGGCCTCGGTGCGGGTACGGCTGCCCAGCGCGTCGGCCACGCCCAGGAGGATGCCGAACACGATGAGCACGATCGCGACGAGCCAGAGGTTGCGGAAGGTGTCGCGGATGACGTCCTGGAAGAGGAAGCCGAGGACGCCGATGGGCACGGTGCCGATGATGACGATCCAGCCCATCCGGGCATCGGGATCGTTGCGCGGTACCGCACCGGTCAGTGAGCGGAACCACTGCACGATGATGTGCACGATCTTCTTCCAGAAGTAGATCAGCACCGCCAGTTCGGTGCCGATCTGCGTGATCGCGGTGAAAGTCGCGCCGGGGTCCTGCGCGGACGGGAGGAATTCCCCCACGATGCGCAGGTGCGCACTCGACGAGATCGGCAGGAACTCGGTGAGTCCCTGAATGATGCCCAGGAAGATCGCCTCGAGCAGGTGCATGTCGGTCCTTCGGGTGAGACGGCGCGCGTCAGGCGGTACGGATCAGGTCGGTGAGCACCCGCTGACCGAAGGTCAGTGCGTCGATCGGGACGCGCTCATCGACACCGTGAAACATACCGGTGAAGTCCAGGTCGGCCGGAAGGCGCAACGGCGCGAACCCGAATCCGTCGATGCCGAGCTCCGCGAGGGCCTTATTGTCGGTGCCGCCGCCCATGAGATAGGGCAGCACCGGTACCCCGGGATCGTGACGGGCGAGGGTGGCGAGCATGGCGTCGACGAGCGCGCCCTGGAACGGCACCTCCAGTCCGATGTCCTGATGGACCGCCTCCAGCCGGATGTCGTCGCCGACGATCCGCTGCACCTCGGCGAGAACGGCCGCCTCTTGGCCGGGGAGGGTGCGGATGTCGATCGCCGCGACCGCCGCGTCGGGAATCACGTTGTGTTTGTACCCGGCCGTCAGCCCGGTCGGGTTCGCGGTGGTACGGAACGTGGATTGCAGGAAGGGTGCGGCGGGGCCGGTGGCGTCGGCCACGGCATCCGGGTCGCCCGGGTCGGCGCCGGCGAGGTCGGCGAGTCGGGTCACGAGTTCTCGGGTGGTCGCGGTCAGCTCGATCGGCCACGCCGCCCGGCCGAGCGCCGTGACCGCTTCCGCCAGCCGGGTGACGGCGTTGCCGGCGTGGAAGCGGCTGCCGTGGCCTGCCAGACCGTGCGCATGCAGCCGGATCCAGATCAGCGCCTTCTCGCCCACCTGCAAGAGGTAGGCGCGCTTCCCTCCGACGGCGATGGAGTAGCCGCCTACCTCGCTGATGGCCTCGGTCGCTCCAGCAAACCAGTGCGTCCGGTCGCGCGCGACGAGCTGTGACCCCTCGACGCCCCCGTTCTCTTCATCGGCGAAGAAGGTCAGGATCAGATCGCGATCGGGTGCCTCACCGGACCGCAGGAGTTCGGCCACGGAGCAGAGGATCATGGCATCCATGTTCTTCATGTCCACAGCGCCGCGGCCCCACAGCATGCCGTCGCGGATGACCCCCGCGAACGGGTCGACGGACCAATCCTCGGAGATGGCGGGCACCACGTCGAGGTGGCCGTGCAGCACGAGCGCGGGTCGGGTGCGATCACGTCCCGGCACGCGTGCGGTGACGTTCGTGCGGCGCGGGGCCGGCTCGTAATACTCCGTCGCCAAGTCGAGCGACTCCAAGAAAGCTCCGACGTACTCCGCCGCCTCGCGCTCGCCCCGCGCCTTGCCCTCGCCCCAGTTGGTCGTGTCGAAGCGGATCAAGTCCCGCGCGATGACGGCAACCTCGGGGAGCACACTGGCGGTCATGCCCCAACGCTATACGCGGTCGAAGGTCAGCGGTGGGGCATGATGGGCGCAATGGACGCGTACGTGATCGGTGCCGGGCCGAACGGGCTGACGGCAGCGGTGACGATGGCGCGCGCGGGCCTGCGCGTCACCGTGCTCGAGGCAGAGTCGACGATCGGCGGCGGGTTGCAGTCGTTCCGGCGCGGCGAGACGGTGTTCGACCGGTACTCCGCGGTGCATCCGCTGGCCCTCGCGTCGCCGTTCTTCCGTGCCTGGGGTCTGCAGCGGCGGGTACCGTACGTCATCCCCGACGTCGCCTACGCGCACCCGCGCGGCGCGACAGCCGCGATCGCACACCGAGACCTTGCCGTGACTGTCGACGGCCTCGGAGCGGACGGCCCGGCGTGGCGACGCCTGTTCGACCCGCTCACCGCCGACGGCGACGGCGTCATTGCGACGGCGTTGGCCCCGATGCTGCGGTTCCCTCGGCATCCGGCGGCTGCGGCGCGGGTGGCATCGCGAGTCTGGCATGCCTCGCGGTGGGGCCCGCTGCCGGTGCGCGTCCCCGCGGCGCGGGCGCTGCTGGCCGGCGTCTTCGCGCACGCCGGCGAGCCGCTGGGGTCGTTCGGGGCCGCCGCCTCGGGTCTGGTCCTTGCCGCACAGGCACACGTGCGAGGGTGGGGCCTGCCGGTCGGCGGCGCGCAGCGGGTCGCCGACGCCCTCGCGGCCGACCTGGTCGCCCACGGCGGTCGCATCGAGACGTCGGCCCCGGTCACCGACCTCGGTGAGTTGCTCGGCGACGGCATCGTGTGCGCCGATGTCAGCCCGGCCGCGATGCGGTCAATGCTCCCGCCGCCATTGCAGCGCCACGCGCCGCGGGCGATGCGTCCCGGCAACGGCGTGGCCCGGGTCGATCTGCTGCTCGACGGTCCGATCCCCTGGTCCGATGAGCGGGTGACCGGCGCAGCCACGGTGCACCTCGGCGGAGACTGGGACGACATCGCCCGCGCCGAGCACACCGTGGCGCGTGGCAGGCACGCCGAGCGTCCCTACGTGCTGCTCTCGCAGCCGACGACCCACGATCCGGGCCGAGCACCCGGCGGTCAGACGGTGGTGTGGGCGTACGCCCATGTGCCGCATGGATCGACGCGCGACCTTCGTGATGCCGTGCTGGCCGAGATCGAGCGCCACGCCCCCGGAGTGCGCGATCGGGTGCTGGATTCCTGGGGAGTGCCCGCATCGCGGCTGGACGAGCACGACCGCAGCATCGTCGGCGGAGACATCACCGGGGGCGCCGCCACCCTGCACGGATTGATCGCCCGGCCACGGTGGTCGCCGCATCCGTGGCGCACGCGAGTGCCGGGACTGTACCTCTGCTCGGCCTCAACGACACCTGGGCCCGGTGTGCACGGGATGCCCGGCTGGTGGACGGCGCGCACAGCGCTGCGTGACCAGTACGGGATCCGCGCTCGACTGAGCGACCTCTCGGCATGAGCGGGCCGACCGTCTTGGGACTGCCGGTCGTGCCCACTGAGAGAGCCGTCGCCCGCGCACGGGCGCACTCACGCGATCGCGGTGCGGCGGGTCAGCTCCGGGCGGCGCGGCGGAACCAGCCACGACGCCGCGGTGACCAGCACCGGCAGCCCGACGGCGAGCACCGCCAGCCACAGCCAGGGCGCGTC
>NZ_JBKEAY010000045.1:0-9815 GCF_047972865.1 Microbacterium sp. | reverse complement strand
GCGTTCGACGGGGAGTTCGGCGCGGGCACCGTGGTCGATCCGGGCATGTTCACCGGCAGCGAGGACGTGTCGTGGTTCGCCCGCAAGGCAGGGGTCCCACTGGTGTTCTGGTTCTGGGGCGGGGTCGACCCGCAGACCTACGCGGATGCCCTCGCCGCCGGCCGGATCGCACAGGACATTCCGACCAATCATTCGCCGTTCTTCGCTCCGGTGCTGCATCCCACGATCGAGCGGGGCGTGGCCGCCCTCGTCGTCGCGGCGCGCGAGTTTCTGGGGGTCCGTGCATGACCGCCCGCAACCGCACCCCGATCGTCCTCAGCATCGTGGCGGCGGTGCTCTTGGTGGCCGTCGTCATCGCCCTGACCGCGTTGTTCACCCGCGGGCCACGCGCCGCCGAGAGCGCTCCCGCCACGTCGGCTCCGGCAGCCCCGGCGGCGCCGTCGTCACCGGCATCCACCCCCGACGCGGCACCGACCCCGGCCGGCGGCGCACAGATCGTGCTCGCCGCCGACGGGTTCTCCGTCGTCGACGCCGCCGGTGCGACGACCTTCACCCACGGCTGGGGCGACGACGCTCAGCCCGCCGTCGCGGCTCTCACCGACCTGTTCGGGGCGGCTCCGACCGAAGGGTTCCAGTCCGGTGACGCGCACTACTACGCCTACGCCCTGTACGAGTGGGGCGGCTTCACCCTCGCCGACGTGTCGCTCGGGGACGGCAACAAACCCCGTGACGAGGTGCCCGATCCGACGTGGGTCGCGTACACGGCGAACACCGTGGCCGATGTCGAGATCGTGCCGGAGTTCGGGCTCAGCGTCGGTATGAGCGCCGACGCGGTGGCCTCGGCCGTCCCCGACCAGGAATCGGCCGACCGTGCGCAGTTCGGCTCGGACCGGCAGTCGTTCTACCAGGACGGCTCCCGCGGGCTCTCGGTCGTGGTGAACCTCGAGGGCGGCGCCGTCACCCGGATCGCCTACCGCTACGTCGCGACCGACCTCTGAGGGCGGGCGGTCGCGCAATCAGGCGGATGCCGCGGCGCTCAGACGGCGGCGAGCGCCGCGTCGTAGTCGGGCTCCTGCCCGATCTCGGGCACCTGCTCGGTGTAGGCGACCGCGCCGTCGGCACCGACGACGACCACCGCGCGCGAGAGCAGCCCCGCCAGCGGGCCGTCGGCCATCGTGACCCCGTAGGACTGGCCGAAGTCGCTGCGGAACACCGAGCCGGTCTTCGCGTTCTCGATGCCCTCGGCGCCGCAGAAACGCCCCTGCGCGAAGGGCAGATCGGCCGACACGTTGAGCACGACGGCCTCGCCGAGCCCCGCGGCGGCCTCGTTGAAGCGACGCACGCTGGACGCACAGACTCCGGTGTCGATGCTCGGGAAGATGTTCAGCACGACCGGCTGCCCGGCGAAGTCGGCGAGGCGGATATCGGCGAGGTCGGTGCCGGTGATGACGAAGTCCGGTGCCGCCGATCCCACGGCGGGCAGGCTGCCGACGGTGTGGACGGGGGTTCCGCGAAAAGTGATCTCAGTCATGCGCCCATGCTATTGGCCGCTCCCTCGGCCTGCACCATGCTCTATTCATCGGAATATAAAACCGCTCCGGACGCTTTACCCTCAGAGGTGAGAGAGGAAGACTCATGGACGGTTCCGTGCAACTCGGTCTCGACACGTTCGGCGATATCACGACGCGCGACGACGGGACGCGGGTCTCCCCCGCGCAGGCGATCCGCGATGTCGTCGACCAGGCGGTGCTCGCCGACGAGGTCGGCCTGCACGCGTTCGGGGTGGGTGAGCATCACCGACCCGACTTCGCGGTGTCGAGCCCCGAGGTCGTGTTAGCGGCCGCGGCGGCGCGCACCCGCAGCATCCGGTTGGGGACGGCCGTCACTGTGCTCTCCAGCGACGACCCGGTGCGGGTGTACGAGCGTTTCGCGACGCTGGATGCCGTCTCGTCGGGGCGGGCCGAGATCACCCTTGGACGGGGGTCGTTCATCGAGTCGTTCCCGCTGTTCGGCTACGAGCTGCGCGACTACGAGACGCTGTTCGACGAGAAGCTGGCGCTGTTCTCGCAGTTGCGCACCGAGCAGCCGGTGACCTGGTCGGGGACGACCCGCGCGGCGTTGGAGAACGCCGACGTGCACCCGAAGACCGCGGCCGGCTTTCCGGCCTGGGTGGGGGTGGGCGGCAGCCCGGAGTCGGTCGTCCGCGCCGCTCGCTACGACTACGGGCTGATGCTCGCGATCATCGGCGGGTCGCCGGCCCGGTTCCGCCCGTTCGTCGACCTGTTCCGACGGGAGCGCGCGGGCCGCTCGGCGCTTCCGGTCGGGGTGCACTCGCCCGGTCACGTCGCCGACACCGACGAACAGGCCTGGGAGGAGGCGTACCCGGCGTTCGCTCAGCTGCACAACACGATCGGTCGCGAACGCGGCTGGGGCCCGTACACCCGCGCGCAGTTCGACCACGGCGTGGGACCGGACGGCGCCGTCTACGCCGGGTCGCCGGAGACGGTGGCGAGAAAGATCGCCGCCACCGTCCGCGCGCTCGGCATCGACCGGTTCGACCTGAAGTTCTCGACCGGCACCCTGTCGCACGCGAAGATGATGCGCTCGATCGAGCTGTTCGGCACGCGCGTCGCGCCGCGGGTGTCGGAGCTGCTGGCCGAAAGCTGACCGCTCAGCGGCCGAGGCCGTCGAGGTAGGTCAGGAGCGCGCCCTCCCATTCGCTGCGGTGCGACAGGTTCACGCCGTGCGTGCCGCCCCCGATCGTGACGAGGGTCGCGTCGGGCACGAACTGGCCGACCCGGGCGCTGGAGGCCGCCAGCGGCACGTTCTGGTCGCCGGTGCCGTGCAGCACGAGAGTCGGTACGTCGATCGCGCGGCAGTCGTCGCGCAGGTCTGTCGCCCAGGCCAGCGCCGTGCGGGCGGCGGCCTCGGTGTCGGACTGCAGCGCCAACTGCACCGCCGCGTCGCGCTGCTCCTCGGTGACGGCAAGACCGTCGTCGTTGCTGAAGAACCAGGTGACGAACTGCGCGACGAAACCGTCGTGGTCCTGACGGACTGAGGCGGCGATGTCCTCGAACCCCGACATCGGCATCGCCCCGTCGGGGTTGTCGTCGGTGATGCACAGCGCCGGGCAGATGGATCCCGACAGCACGACCCCCGCGAGGCGGCCGGTGCCGAACGTTCCGCAGTAGCGGGCGACCTCACCGCCACCCATCGAGAACCCCAGCAGCACGGCGCCGCGCAGGTCGAGAGTGGTGACCAGGTCGTGCAGGTCTGCGGCGAGGCGATCGTAGTCGTAGCCGGACGCGGCCTTGTCGGACTGTCCGAATCCGCGGCGGTCGTAGGTGATCGCACGGTACCCGGCGGAGGTCAGCGCGGCGAGATTCGCGTCGAAGGCGGCGCCCGACAGCGGCCAGCCGTGGATCAGCACGACCGGTGCGCCATCGCCGCCGCTGTCGGTGTAGTGCAGTCGGACGGCTGGTTCGCTGGTGGTCGTGATCGTCGGCATGATGCCCTCCCGTTCCTGTCGCCAGGGTACCGCCGGATCCGTGGGCGCCGGCAGCGCGTAGCCTGGACGGGTGACTGTCCCCGCCGCTGCGCCCGACCTCGCGGTGCAGCGACTGCGCGCCGACTTCCCGATCCTTCGCACGGAGGTGAACGGGCATCCGCTCGTGTACCTCGATTCCGCCGCGACGAGCCAGAAGCCGCGGCAGGTGCTGGATGCCGAACTCGACTTCCTGACACAGCACAACGCGGCGGTCCACCGTGGCGCGCACACGACGGCGGCGGAGGCCACCGACCTGTTCGAGGACGCCCGGGCGGCGGTCGCGGGCTTCGTGGGAGCGACGCCGGACGAGCTGGTCTGGACAAGCGGCGCCACGATGGGACTGAACCTCATCGCATACGCCATCGGGAATGCATCACAGATGGGTCGCCGCGCCGGGGGAAGGTTCGCGCTGCGCCCGAGCGACGAGATCGTCGTGACGGTCGCCGAGCATCACGCCAACCTGCTTCCGTGGCAGGAACTGGCCGCGCGGACCGGGGCGGTACTCCGTCATATTCCGGTACACGACGACGGCACGCTCGATCTAAATGCCGCTCGCGATATCATCGGCGAACGCACCCGCGTCCTCGCGTTCTCGCACGTCTCCAATGTGCTCGGTCTGGTGAATCCGGTCGCCGATCTCGTCGAGCTCGCCCGGGCCGCCGGGGCGTTGACGGTGCTCGACGCCTGCCAGTCCGCGCCGCACCTGCCGTTGGATCTGCCCGCGCTCGGCGTGGACCTCGCTGTCTTCAGCGGTCACAAGATGCTCGGCCCATACGGGATCGGCGGACTGTACGGGCATGCCGAGGTGCTGGACGATCTGCCGCCGTTCCTCACCGGCGGGTCGATGATCAGCACGGTCACCCTCGACCACGCCGAGTATTTGCCTCCGCCCCACAAGTTCGAGGCCGGCACGCAGCCGGTGGGCCCGGCAATCGGCCTGGCCGCGGCGGTGCGGTATCTCGACGCGGTGGGCATGGATGCCGTCGCCGCCCACGAGCGGATCGTTGCCGAGCGGATGCGGGACGGATTGCGCGAGATCGACGGCATCCGTCTGCTGGGCGATGCGCCCGGCGCCGAGCGGGTGGGGCTGTGGTCGTTCGAGGTCGAGGGCGTCCACGCACACGACGCAGGGCAGTACCTCGACGCACGGGGCATTGCGGTGAGGGTGGGGCATCACTGCGCCGCGCCGCTGCATCGTCGGTTCGGGGTGGCGGCGTCGGTGCGCGCGTCGACGGCGCTGTATACGACGCATGCCGAAGTCGACATGTTCTTGGACGGCGTGCGCGGCATCCGCGCCTATTTCGGGGCGGGGTCGTGAGTGGGCTGGATTCGCTGTACCAGGAGCTGATTCTGGACCACGCGAAGCACCCCCACGGCACGCCGTTGGCCGGCGAGACGGGTCGGGTGGCGCGCTCGCACCAGCACAACCCGATGTGCGGCGACGACGTCACGGTGCAGGCGCGGGTGAGTGCGGACGGTACACGTCTGCTCGATGTGACCTGGTCCGGGTCGGGGTGCTCGATTTCACAGGCATCCGCGTCGATGCTGGCCGCTCTCATCGACGACGATGCCGGGGAGTCCGGCGTGGCGCGGGAGCGGGTGACGGCGTTGATCGACGGGTTCCGCGAGGCGTTGCGCTCGCGCGGGCGGCTTCCGCTCGACGAGGAGACCTATGCCGACGCCGCCGCACTCTCCGGTGTGTCGAAATACTCCGCACGGGTCAAGTGCGCCATGCTTGCCTGGGTCGCGCTCGAAGACGCCGTCGCCCGCGCCTGACCTGGCCGAGGCGCGGGCGTCCTCCCGAAAAATGCTGTGCCCCTGCCCCGGCTCCGCGGCCGCGGGCTACGTCGTATCCGCTGACGGCCGTCGCGTGATCGGGCGGGTTGCGCACGCGTGCGCACGGGCGTAGTGTCACCCGCCGTGACAGACGAAACCCCCGACGGATCGGCCCAGCCGACGCCGTTCGTCAAGCGCATCCTCATCGGCGACCCGCTCACGAGCGCGAAGCTCGACGAGCAGGCCCTGCCCAAGCGCATGGCACTGCCGATCTTCGCCTCTGACGCCCTGTCGTCAGTGGCCTATGCGCCGCAGGAGCTGGTGATGATCCTGCTCATCGGCGGCACGGCGTTCCTCGCGTTCACGCCGTGGATAGCTGCGGCGGTCGTCGCGCTGCTGATCATCGTGGTCACCAGTTACCGCATGCTGGTGAAGGCATACCCATCTGGTGGCGGCGACTACGAGGTCGCGCGCACGAACCTCGGTGAGATCCCGGGCGTCGTCGTGGCTTCGGCTCTGCTGGTCGACTACGTGCTGACAGTGGCGGTCTCGGTCGCCTCAGGCGTCGACAACATCATTTCAGCTCTGCCCGAGCTCGACCCGTGGCGGGTGGAACTCGCAATCGGCTTCGTCGTCCTGCTGGTGGTCGTGAACCTCCGCGGCGTGCGTGAGGCGTCGCGAGCGTTCGCGATCCCGACCTATGTGTTCATCGGTTCGGTGGGCGCCATGATCGTGGTCGGCGTGGTCCGGTGGTTGCTCGGCGACCCGCCAGTGGCCAGCAGCGCCGAATTCACGGTGCACGCCGAGTCGCTCAGTCAGGCCGCCGTCATCCTGCTGGTGCTGCGGGCGTTCTCGAGCGGATGCTCGGCCCTCACGGGCGTCGAAGCGGTGTCCAATGGTGTGCAAGCGTTTCGCACGCCGAAGATCCAAAACGCCCAACAGACCCTCGTGCTGATGGGCACGATCGCGATCCTGATGTTCTCGGGCCTGACCCTGCTCGCCCTCGTTGCCGGGGTGCACTACGCCGAGGATCCGTGTGCCCTGGTCGGGTTTGACTGCTCGTCACCGCAGCCTTCCCTCATGGCCCAGATCGCCGCGGCAACCTTCGGCGCCGGATCGGTGCCGTTCTTCGTCGTGCAGGCTGCGACGGCCACCGTGCTGCTCCTGGCCGCCAACACCGCCTTCAACGGGTTCCCACTGCTGGCGTCGGTGCTGGCCCGCGACGGCTACGCGCCGAAGGCACTGAACACGCGCGGCGACCGGCTCGTCTTCAGCAACGGCATGCTCATCCTGGGGCTCGCGGCGTCGATCGTGCTGCTCGTGTTCCAAGCGAATCTGACGACGCTCATCCAGCTCTATATCATCGGCGTGTTCGTGTCGTTCACGTTCGGACAGCTGGGGATGGTCACGCACTGGCGGCGTGAATTGCGGCTGCTGTCGCCGACGAGGGATGCCGCACTGCGGCGCGCGGCTTCCATCGGTCTCTTCATCAACGGGCTGGGCGCGACCAGTACCGTCATCGTGCTGCTGATCGTCACGGTGACGAAGTTCACGCATGGCGCGTGGATGGTCTTCGTCGCGATGCCCGTGCTCAGCATTCTGATGATCGGCATCAACCGCTACTACCGCGACGTGCAGCACGAGATCGCGATCGACGACACCATCCACTTCGGCTCCACCGGAGACGTCGCGCTGGTGTTGGTCGGCGAGGTGCAAAAGCCCGTCGCGAAGGCGGTGGACTATGCGCTCGCGGCGCACCACGACGCCGTGTTGGCGGTGCACATCGCCGTCGATGCTCGTCACACCGGACTGGTGGAAGCGGAGTGGGAGGAACTGGAGATGCCGGTCCCGCTGATCGTGCTCGAATCGCCGTTCCGGCGGTATGCGGCTCCGCTGGCGGGGTTCATTGCCGCCTACCGGAAGGAGAACGGCCCGTCGGTGATGACGGTGTATCTGCCGCAGTACATCGTCGGGCACTGGTGGGAGTCGCTGCTGCACAACCGACGTGCACGGCGGCTGGCGCAGCAGCTGATGATGATCCACGGGGTCAAGATCACGCTGGTGCCGTGGCTGCTCGACTCGTCGGAGCTGATCTACGGCCGCCGGTCCCGTCCGCTGCCGGGTGACGACCGCGGCGGCCGGCCACCGGCTACGTATGGCTTGGTCGCGCACACCGACGAGACCGACGCCTGAGCGACGCTACCCTCATCCGTGGCGCGGCAGGCACTCCACGACACAGCGCATCCTCAGCCCAGGGCACACGAGACTCGCGCAGCGGCCCATGAGAGATGACCGTTGCTCCCGTCTCGGGCGGCGCCAAGCCGCGGACCAGCCGCCCTCACCCCGAGTGACCGGCGTCCGCGCGATGACGGGTCCATCAGCGTGCACCGCGTCGAGTCAGCGGGCCTCGCGGCGTCCCGCGCGTTGCGCGGACCGGTCGATGGCGGTGAGGACTTCGTCGCTGCGCCACAACGGGCCGCGTCGGTGCTCGGCTTTCGACTTCAGAATGCCGGCGTCGACGAGCGCGGTGAGGGGTGGATAGATGTTCGGCGGCTGAACCCCGAGCTCGGCCGCGGCCGCCGCTGACGTGAGCACTGGGCGCCGGACGAGCACGTCCAACAGCTTCCGCCCAGCTCGGCGTCGAGCCGACTCAGCTCCCGTGCGGCAACATCTGCCGCGGCAGCCGCTTCCGTCGAGGGAACCGGCGCCAGCTGCGCGATCACAGCCGGGATGGCCGACCGGTAGGTCGCCCCTTGAGCGACGCGTTCAGCATCCGCTCCGTCCATTGGCTCGGAGAACCCCGCATCCGCTGAGCCCAGGGTGCGCTCACGGAGAAGAGGTCGATCCCGGTCATATCGAATCAGCTCGCGGTAAACGGTGGCGCGTGCTTCGCGCAGGCCGGGTATGGCGCGGGTTGGTGCCGGTCAGTCCGTGATCGACGTAGTTGCTCGAATCGAGGACCCCGAGTCGTCGCAGGGTGTCCCGCTGCGAGGTGAGGTGCTGATCCGCGTTCCCGGTGAACCGCCGCTCGTCAGGTCGTCACTGCGGTGCGCCCGGCGATATGACGCGCAGGCCGGCATGCTCGGCCGCGTCGGCGAGTTCTCGGTCGTACGTGATCATCTCTTGAACACCGAGGCGGAGCGCGACCGCGAGGTGGATAGCGTCCTGTGAGCGCGACGGCGTCAGCGTTCCCGCCGTGAGCAGGTCGGCCCGCACGAGGTCGACGAGGAGTATGCGCTCGAGCACGGCCCGCATTCGGGGGTGCGAGATGTCGTCGGGTCTCCGCCCTGCCGCGCACTGCAGCTCCGTGTGCAGCAGCCAGGACGCGACGACGCGACGCTGCGGATCGTCGAGGACGCTCACGATCTCACTGCTGCCGTGTTCGGCGACAATCAGCTTCATCGCCGCCGATGTGTCCAGATACGCGTCGACCATCAGTAGTCGCGCTCGTACCCGCGCACGTCCGCGATGAGCTCGTCGCTGGTCGCCGTGGAAGTCGAGGCAGGAGGCAGCGACGCCCTTGGCTGGTCGGTGAGCGCGGCCCTGGCGCCACCATCCGCGAGCAGTTCATCCAGCACCGACGGACGGATCAGCACCAACCGAGCCACCGGGCGCCCATGGTTCGTGATCGACCAGCTGCGCTCGTCCCGAGTGACCGGTGTCCGCGCGATGGCGGATCCCCTTGCGGGCATCGAGCGATGCGAGGGCGTTCCGCGCGATCGGGACGTTCGGAGCTTCGATTCGATCGAACAGAGCGTTGGCCCGGGACAGTGAGCGTGGACGGAGTCCGCAGAGTTCTTGGCTACTTGCGCCGCTGCCCCTCTTCAGCGCGAACCGCTGCAGCATGGATCTTTCGGAATGCGTCCGCCGGGAGTCCATCGCCGACGCGATGGCCAGACGCGATGGGGTGCAGAGGGCGCTCCTTGAAGAACAACGCCGAGTTGTGGATGTCGTCAACACCGCGATGCCAGAGGTGAAGCTTGGATTCGTGAGTGAAGATGCCTGCCATGGTGTGACTCCATGCGCCGGCGACCCAGTGATACTGCGAGTCTCGAATGAGCTGATTGTCGATCGCGCACGTGGTTGCGGCGGCGACCCAGTCGGCGAACTGAATGTTCGCGCTGAGGACGCTGTCGACGTGCATCGGCGGCTCAACGATGCGCTTCATCTCAGGACGATCCGCAGACCTCCGAAAGATATGACCATACATCTTCGGCAGGCGTTCAGTACGGGTCTTCTCGTTGACCTGATCGATCATGACGAGCAAGTTCCGCTGCCGCCTTTCGGCGTAGGTGCAGAGGCGGTTGAGTGTCTCTTGCATGGCGGCCGTCTCGCGCGCCACAGGATCCAGGTTCGTTTGCTTCGGGGTGCCTAGTAGACTGTCGCGGCTAAGTATTTGGGTATAGGTGCCGGAGTTTGATGCGGGCGTCGGTCGCGGTGAATTGCCAGTTGACTTGCCGCTGGTTGTCGTTGGTGGCGGTCTGCCAGGCGG
>NZ_JBKEAY010000002.1:0-2489 GCF_047972865.1 Microbacterium sp. | reverse complement strand
CCATCGCGGGGTTCAGGTCGGGGCAGGTGCTCGAACTCCTTGACCCTCGCGGCCCACTTCAGGCGACGGTACCAGCGGCTGGTCATGGCGTCGGGTGAGCGGGGTTGCCCTTGGTCGTCTCCGAAGATGTAGGCGTCGGCCCTCGCCAGCTCGAAGGACAGCTCGGCGCGGGCGACCTTGTAGGAGGCGAGTGCTTTCACGGTTGCGGTGTCGGTGTCGATGACGCGGGCGTTGCCGGTCTTGGTGGTCTTCGTCTTCGTCCAATCCTCGGTGTTGATCAAGCGGCGGATGCTGATCTGCGAGATTGTGGTGTTCAGGTCACTCCATCTGAGTGCGAGAGCTTCGCTGCGCCGCATCCCCGTGTTCGCGATCACCCACCACAGGGCGAACAACTCGTCCTGCTCCTCATCGCGATCCCACGCGAGGAACGCCGCGAGCTGATCGGCCGTCCAGGTGACCAACTCGGGCTTCTCCGCGCGCATCTGGCTCGTGGTCGGCGCTTTCGCTGCCTTCCGCTTGGCGGGGTTGGTGGCGATGTGGCCATCCTCGATCGCAGCGTCGAGGATCGCGCCGAGCACGACGTGCGCCTTGTGGACGGTGTTGGCCGACAGTGGCCCGCCCTTGTCCAGCTCGTCCTTCCGGCCGTGCTGTTCCATGTCGCGGTAGTGGCGGGCGATCCGGGTGGGGGTGAGCTTGTCGAGCGGGTAGTGTCCGAGCTGCGGGCGGAGGCGGTTGCGGATGATCTTCTTGTACCCGGCGATGGTGGAGTCTGCGAGTTTGAGGCCTTCCACCCAGGCGTCGGCATAGGCGCTGAGGGTGGGGCACTTTCCCGCCGAACTTCTCGTGCTGGTCGCGCTGTTTGAGGGCGTCTTGCAACGCGGCGTCTGCATCGGCGGCGGTGGCGAACCCGCCCCGGCTGAACTTCTTCTCGCCGAGGTCGGGCTGCTCGGGGTCGATGGGTACCCAGATCTGATACCTCCACCGCTTCCCCGCAGCGGTCTGGTACGACTGGCGCAGCCTCGTCATCACCCGCCAGGAAGCTGCCCAAGCTCTCGGCGTCGATCCCCGTACCATCACGGTCGGCATTGAGGACGGCACCATCCTGTCCGTCAAGCTCGGCCGTCGCGTGGTGATCCCGCGCGAGAAGTTCCTTGCCCTGTTCGCGGATGCCTCGAACGAGGATCGGCCGTAGCGGGTTGTCTCTGCCGTCGGCCGAGGATGCGGAGTAGGATTGAGTCCTACTGGAAGCGAGGCTCGATCATGCGCACGACGAGGCAGCTCAGCATCACCCTTCCCACGAACATGGCCGAGGCGCTGAAGGAGCGCGTCGCGTCCGGTGCGTATGCGAGCGAGAGCGAGGTCGTCCGCGACGGCCTGCGCGCCCTGTTCGCCCGTGACGAGGCCGTCGAGGCGTGGCTGCGCACCGAGGTCGTCGCCTCCTACGATGAGCTGCGCGCCGACCCGTCGCGGGCGATCAGCTCCGCCGATATGCGCGCCCACCTTGCCGAGCTGCACGCCGGGCGGCTCGCGGAACGCGACTCGTGACTCGGAGCGTCGTCTACTCACCCCGCGCACGGCAGCAGCTCACCGACCTCTACCTCTGGATCGCGGAGCAATCGGGCTACCCCGAGCGAGCGGAGGGCTTCGTCTCCGCGATCTTCGACTACTGCGACGACCTCGCTGACTTCCCGATGATCGGCCTTGTCAGGGACGACCTGCGTCCGGGCCTGCGAACGATCGGATTCCGCCGCCGCGTCGTCCTCGCGTTTGCCGTCCATGAGCAGACGGTCGAAGTCCACGGCGTCTACTACGGCGGACAGGACTACGAAACCCTCATCGCCGCCGAGGAAAGCTGAGCGTCCCCGCACCCTACGGCTCGATCCAGCGTTGGACGCTCTGCGTGGCTCGCCCCATCACCGCGGGCGGTGTCGCTCGCAGGAGTACGTCGCGAATGCCCGCGGCGACCGGGTGGGATGCCTGAGCGACCTTCCCCAGCAGCCGTGACTGCCGCCAGATTGCCGCCGTCCGCCTGCGGCGGAGACGGTCATAGCGGGCGAGCGCCGTGTCCGTGTCGCCGCTCCTGAGTAGGAGCGTCAGTGTTGGGGCATCTTCGATGCCCTGTCCCGCTCCCTGTCCGAGATTGGGCGTCATGCCGTGGGCGGCGTCGCCGAGCAGCACCGTTCGGCCCTTGAAGAACGGGGCCGGGAGGCGGGCGAGGTCGTAGATATCGTGACGGAGCACCGCGCCGGGCGGTGTCGCGTCGATGCACGCCAGGATCGGCGGGTGCCAGTGGCCGAACCGCTCCCGTACCGCGCTGTGCTCATTCTGTCCGGGCTCGTCGGCGGCGGGCTGGCCTGCTGCGGTGGATTCGGTGGCGAACCAGTAGACCCGATCATCCGGCAGCGGCACGATGCCGAAGATGCGCCCGCGCCCCCATGTCTCGCCGGCCTCGCCTTCCACATCGACGCCTGATCTGGTGACACCGCGCC
>NZ_JBKEAY010000271.1:0-20809 GCF_047972865.1 Microbacterium sp. | reverse complement strand
CTGTCAGGTCGTCCCGGGTGTGACGCGGTCGGAGTCGAGGGGTCGGCGCCGGTCGATGGCCGGATCGGGTCCGACGGCGCTCACCTCGCGAAGGCGTCCAGACCCGCTGGCCAACGCGCATCAGGCCCTCTGACCCCGCCTCCCCGGCCCGCCGTCTTCCCGCGGCGCGGTAGCGTCGCACGGGAACGCTCGAAAGCGCGACGGAGAGGGGTAGGCCCGATGGACATCGGTCGAATGGTGGACGAGTACCTCGCGGGGGTGGAGGCCGCTGACCCGGCGCGCCTGATCGCGCTTTTCGCCGAGGGCGGCATCGTCGAATCGCCGTTGTACGGAACCATGCCGGCCGCGGAGTTCTATCCGATGCTGTTCGCCGACACGGCGAGTTCGGTGCTGACGTTGCGGGCCACGATGACGGGCACGGTCGAGGACCGCGCCGTCGTGAGCTTCTGGTTCGACTTCGACTGGACGCTGTCCAACGGGGAACCGGCCCCGTTCACGGTGGTCGACGTGGCAGAGCTCGACAACAAGGGGCTCATCGAGCGACTCCACATCATCTACGACACCGCGCCCATCCGCGAGGCGTTCCGCAGCGCTCACGGCGGCGCAGCGTAGCCCGGGTGATGCGCCCCGCGGCGTCGGCCGAGAAGAAACCCGACGATGCCGCCGAGGAGCACGAGACCGAGGATGACCAGCGCAATCCCGGCCCCGGTCAACGGGGTCAGGATGATCAGCGCGTCGGGGCGGACCGTCATCCCCGCGGTCGGTTGGTACGCGAACCAGCCGAAGGATGCCGTTTCCCCAGGAACGGCCATGATCATCATGACGGTACCGCCGACCACGAGCGCGAGGCAGGCGGTCGCGGCGACGATCAAGCCGACGGGGATGCGACGCATCCTGCCATCGTACCGGCGGCCCCACCGGCACGTCGGGCACCGCCCACCCCGGCGAGATCGCGCACACTGCGCCGGATCGCGGGTCCGCGCGACAGTATGCGCAGTCTCGGCAGGGGAGGCGCTTCGGTCAGCTGTCGCCGCCGGCGGGCGGCGCGGGCCGGCGCGTCCACTGCGCATCGTCCGGAGAGCGGACCCACTCCTGACGTGATTCACCCCACTCGCGAGCGACGTCGCGGAGCCAGATCGTGGAGTCCGGAGCCCACCCGGCGATCACCGAGGCGTGGTCGGCGTCGATCTCGATCCGTTCCGTGGCGGCGGACAAGTACCCGAGCGTGGTGAGGTGCACGGCATCCCACTGCTGCGCGACGCGTTCCCAATCCGGGATCAGCCATCGGCCGTCGCGTCCGGTGACGCGAAACCAGTCGTGCCTGCGGGATGCGGTGACCTCCACCGGGTACTCGCGGCACAGGGCGGCCCAGTCCTCGGAGGATCGGATCTCGAGCGTGTGCCCCGCGCCGCGCACCGGGACGACCGTCGCGACCTCCCAGCCCAGGGAGTCTTCGATCAGGTCCAGGGCGTCCGGGATGCTGCTGCGGGTGGCCAGGAGAAGTGTCGGCACCGACCACCACGTCCCGCTCATGGGGGCGCGTGGGTCGGAGGGACGCTCGCGGGTCGCCCGGGATTCGTCCGCTCGCAGATCGCGCGTCCAGTCGGCGAGGAGGGCCGCCGGGTCGGGGGACAGCGGCGCGCTGTCAGCGAGCGCACGCCAGTCCACGGCCCACTGCGCCGGCGCGGGCGGCGCGGTCGGATCCGGCACCACGGCGACGACCGGATCGACGACCCGACGCAGCGCCTCCCGGACCGCTGGGCGCGCCGCAGCGATATCCTCGCCGTCCGGTTCCTGCCAGTATCGGGCGGCGTCGATCGATGCCCGTAGGGCATCTCTGACCGTCGTGGCGTCGACGGCGGTGAGGTCGGCGCGGTCGATGAGTGCCGCGACGTCGGCGTCGCTGAAGCGAGGGTCCGCCGGCGGTGCGCCCTCGTCACCGGGGATGCGCAGCAGCGTTCCCGGATGGGGGTCCAAGTGGTGCCCGCGCCAGAACATTGCCGAGCTCACGGCCTCGTCAGCGCTTTTGGCGCACTCGAGGAGTAGCCGACGGCCGCGCGCACCCCGCAGCAGAGCGTCAGCCAGATCGATCATGCCCCCACCCTGTCGCGTGACCCGCATCCTGTCCACCGGCATCCGGTCGTGTACCTCGACCTATGCCCACGCACGGCCCTTCGACGTGCGGCAGGGGTGGGGAACTTGTATCGGTCGGCGGTGCGGGTCGGGCGCCGCTGGAGCGGGAGATGGGTGCCGGGCCGGGAGGAAGTCGCGGGCATTTTCCTGGTCAAAGGACAGAAACGAGTCTCGCGGGCACGGGTGAGGATTCGTTTCCACTTGTCTCTGTACGGGATACAGGTGCCCCCACAGACTTGATACAAGTTGTTCGGCAAAGCGGCCGAACCGCGAGGGGCGGCCCCGCCCGGCTACCCCATCCTCGGTGAGAGAGACGGTCATGAAGCTGACGTTCCCCGCGATCGATCGCGCGTCGACGGCGCCGCTGTGGTTTCAGATCATGCGCGCGATCGAGTCCCAGATTGTCGACGCGACCTGGGTTCCCGGTGACCGCCTCCCCAGCGAGAGCGAGCTGTGCGGCTACTTCGACGCGTCGCGCACCTCCGTCCGCGAAGCACTCTCGCGACTTGAGAGCGCCGGGATCATTTCACGCAGGCAGGGCAAAGGCGCCTTCGTCGAACGAGCGCAGGGCCCGTCGGCCTGGACGCTGCCGTCGGCACCGAGCCTGCTCGGCGAGTACAGCGAAGACGGCCGCAGCGCATTGACCTCCCAGATCCTCCGAGGCGGTATCGAACCCCTCCCGTCGTGGGCCGCCGCCGTCATCGCCAGAGGCGACAGCACCGGCTTCGTCCTCGAGCGGGTTCGCTCTGTCGGCTCGCGCGTGGCCGTCCACGTCACCAATTTCATGCCGGCGCGCCTCGCGGGGATACTGCCCGACCTGCGCGATCCGCGCGCCAGTCTGTACGCCACGATCACCCGCGTCGTCGGCACCCGGATCGCCCGGATGCATCGCACCATCGAGGCCGCGACGGCGGACCGCACTCTCGCAACTCTGCTTGAGGTCGAAGTCGGCCACCCGATCGTCGTCGTCGACGCGGTCGCCTACGACCAGACCGGCGAGCCGATCGACATCTCCCGCGCCTCCGTGCGCACCGACCGGATGCGCGTCAGCGTCGACACGGGGTTCGACGCCGGCGGGATGTCGCACGAGAGCGCCTCCGGTCGATACCCCACCTCGTCGCGGCCGGACGCGGCGCGCAGCCCCTCATCCCCGCGTCCCACCCGTTGACCTCACCACGACTTCAGGAGATTCGATGGCCGACCCACGCATCCTCATCATCGGCGACAGCTACATGTCCGCCGACGTCTTTCGCTCCGCGTTCACCCGGCGCGGGCTGGACGCCGACGCAGTGACGATGACCGTCGCCCAGCCGACCTGGGATGCCACCGCGATCTCGGAGTACGAGGGCGACCCCGCCGAGGTGGCCCGACTTGCGCAGGGCTACGAGATCGTCGCCTTCCACGCGGCGCCGTTCACCGCCGAGGTGATCGCCGGGCTGCCCGACCTGCGGTTGCTCGGCTGCGCCCGCGGCGGCCCCGTCAACATCGACCTCGAGGCAGCCCGCAGCCGTGGTATCCGTGTGACGACCACTCCCGGGAAGAACGCCGAAGCCGTCGCCGACCTCACCATCGGGTTCCTGATCTCACTCGTGCGCAACGTGCCGGCATCCGTCCGCGACGTCGACGACCGTGTCGCCGACGGGCGGCCCCTCGCGGAGTCGACTTTCGAGGGTGCCCGCTGGTTCGGGCGCGAGATCGGCGGGCTGCGCCTCGGCCTGGTCGGGTACGGCAACGTCGCACGGCTGGTCGCCGCCCGTGCCCTCGCGCTCGGCGCGACCGTCGCCGCCTACGACCCGTACGTCGACCCGTCCTCGGCCGCGGATGTCGAGATCGTCACCGACTTGAACGACCTGCTCGCCGCCAGCGACGTCGTCAGCGTGCACGCCCGGGCGACGGCCGACAACCGGCACATCATCGGAGCGCGCGAGATCGCTCGGATGCCGCAGGGGTCGTTCCTGATCAATACCGCGCGGGAGTCGCTCGTGGACGAACAGGCCATGCTCGGCGCCCTCCGCAGCGGTCACCTGTCTGGCATCGCTCTCGACGTCAATGAACCGGACGGCCCGTGGCGTGAGTTGGTCGCCCAGCCCAATCTGTTGCTCACCCCCCACCTGGCCGGCGCCACTTATGAGACCCTCGCGCGTGGCGCTGACATGCTGGCCTCCGAGATCCAGGCCCACCTGGGCGGCCATCCGCTGAGGTGGGAACGATGACCGCCTCCGGTCCCGTCTTCCTGGCGATCGACGCCGGTACCGGGTCGGCCCGCGCACTCGCATTCGATATCGAGGGACGACTCGTGGCGCACGCCTCGCAGGAATGGTCGCACGCGCCCGTCCCCGGCCACCCCGGGGGCACCGTCTTCGACACCGACAACGGGTGGAACGCGATCTCGACCTCGATCCGAACGGTGGTCGACTCCCTCGACGGTCGACCGGTCGCCGCCGTCGCCGCATCGAGCATGCGCGAAGGGTTCGTGCTCTACGACGCTGACGGCGTCGAACTGTGGGCCTGCCCGAACACCGACGGCCGCGCTCGCGCCGAAGCTGACGACCTCGTCCGGGAGGGCATCGCCGACGAGATCTACCGCATCGCGGGGGACTGGGTGTCGATCACCGCGCCCTCCCGGGTGCGGTGGATCGCGCGCCACCGTCCCGACATCATCGCCCGTGCCCGCCACATCGGGATGCTCAGTGACTGGGTCGCGACGCGGCTCACCGGCAGGTTCGTCACCGAACCGACCTGCGGATCGAGTTCGGCGCTGTTCGATCTGCGCACGCGGGGCTGGTCCGAGGACCTGGCGCGCGCAGTCGGCGTGAACCCCGGCATCCTGCCCGCCGTCGTCGAATGCGGCGCGGTCATCGGAGGCGTCACCGCTGCCGCCGCAGCGACCACGGGCCTCCCGGCGGGAACGCCCGTGGTCGCCGGCGGCGCCGACACGCAACTCGCGCTGCACGGCATCGACGCCCGGCCGGGCGCGCCGACCATCGTCGCGGGCACGTTCTGGCAGACGACCGCCGTGGTGGCCGAACCGCTGATCGACCCGGAACGACGGCTGCGGACACTGTGCCACGTGTCACCCAACACCTGGATGGTGGAGGGCATCGGCTTTTTGTCGGGGCTCGCGATGCGGTGGTTCCGCGACGCGATGTGCCCCGATGCCGTCGCGCTCGCCGCATCCCGCGGCACCTCCGCGTTCGCGTTGATGGAGGAGTGGGCGGCGCAGATCCCGGCCGGATCGAACGGGGTGATCGCGGCGATGGCCAACGTCATGCAGGCCGATGCCTGGCACCAGGCGGCTCCGGCCTTCGTCGGCTTCGACATCAACGACGCCGCGACGTCGTCGCGTGGAGCGTTCATCCGCGCGATCGAGGAGGCCGCCGCGATCGTCGCCGCGGCGCACCTCGACATCCTCTCCGCCCTCACCGACGGGCGGGCCCTGGCGGAGCGAACAGTGACGTTCACCGGAGGATCCAGCGCCGGCACGTTGTGGCCGCGGGTGATCGCCGACGCGACCGGCCTCGATACCCTCGTCACCCCCGCCCCCGAGGCGACCTCCTACGGTGCGGCCCGACTCGCCGCCCGCGGCATCGGCGCGTCACTGCCGCCGATGGGGCACCCCGACCGCATCGTGCACCCCGACCCGAGCGACCGCGACGCCTATCGCGAGATCTCGGCGCGCTGGCACCGCGTCTACCGCGACGTCATGTCGATCTCGGGGGACGACCTGCCCGCACTGTTCACGCCACCGGGCGCCGCGCGCACCGCCGGCGCGGAGCTGCCTGCCCGACCCGCCCACCTGGCCGAAAACCTCGGCTGAATCAGAACCGACAGAAACAGGAGTCCACCGCTCATGGCCGACCTCGAAGGCAACGCGACCGCCAAGCAGTTCCATCCCGACGTCCCCGCTCGCACTTTCTCGCACGCGATCCGGGGCGCCACGAGCCTCGACTGGGGCATGCAGAACCGACTCGCCCGCATCCTCGACCCGCGGACGGGCCGGACCGTCATGCTGGCCTTCGACCACGGCTACTTCCAGGGTCCGACATCCGGACTGGAACGCATCGACCTCAACATCGCGCCGCTGGCTGAATCCGCGGATGCCCTCATGTGCACCCGCGGCGCCCTGCGCACCTCCATCCCCGCCGCCACCCGATCGGGTCTGGTCCTCCGAGCCTCCGGCGGGCCCTCGATCCTGAAAGAGCTCTCCGACGAGTACACCGCGATGGCGATGGACGATGCGGTGCGGGTCAACGCCGACGCGGTCGCCGTGCAGGTTTTCGTCGGGGGTCCGTTCGAGAGCCGCAGCATCCGCAACCTCACGACCCTGGTCGACGAGGGGTACCGGACCGGAATTCCTGTGCTGGGCGTCACCGCGGTCGGCAAGGAACTCACCCGCGACGCCCGGTACCTGGGCCTTGCCACCCGGATCATCGCGGAACTCGGCGCCCAGCTGGTGAAGACCTACTACTGCGACGAAGGATTCGACGAAGTCGTCGCGGGGTGCCCGGTCCCGGTGATCATGGCCGGCGGCAAGAAGCTCCCCGAACTCGATGCCCTCACGATGGCCAGCAACGCCGTGCGCGCGGGTGCCGCCGGGGTCGACATGGGCCGCAACATCTTCCAGAGCGCCGACCCGGCGGCCATGATGCGCGCCGTCCGGGCCGTCGTGCACGACGACGTCGACCCTGCCGAAGCACACGAACTGTACCGCGAGGCCGCGGAAGGCGCGGTGCTCGCGTGAGCGCGGACGTGTTGCGCTGCGCCGACGCGAGTCTCCGTTTCGGCGACTGGGGTCCCGGCTACCTCTCGCGCAGCGACGATGCCGCGTTCGGTGTCGTGGTCCTGCGGCCGGGCGACGAGTTCGGAAACCACCTGCATGAGCGGCACACCGAGTCGTTCATCGTCATCGAGGGCCGAGCCGAGATCTGGATCGACCGGGACGCGTGCGTCCTCGTCGGCCCCGGCGACGTCCTGCACGCCGAGCCGCTCGAGGAGCACTTCATCCGCAATCCCTTTGCCGAGATCTTCCGTGCCGTCTTCGTCAAGACCCCGTGGGCCGACGGGGACAAGGTCGACAAACCGTGGACCCCCTCGGCATCCACCCCCGACCCTCAACTCTGACCCGCACCACCCCGAAAGGACAGCATCATGAGTACGCAACGACGCTCCTCATCCACCACCCCGATGACGCGGCGGTTCTCTGCCGCGATCGCCGCGGCATCGGCCACCGGCCTCATCATCACCGGATGCGCCGCCACCTCGGACAACACCGAGGCAGGTGCCCAGACCCTGAAGGTTCTCATCGCCGCACCGCAAGAAGGCGCCGGAAAGATCCTGGAGTCCGACTTCGAAGCGGCCACCGGGGTCGACGTCGAGGTGGAGGTCGTCCCCTATGACCAGATCCAGACGAAGGCGATCCTCGATGCGCAATCCGGGACGAACAACTACGACGTGATCCAGTACTGGTACACCTCCGTGGGGGCACTCGCCGAGGCGGGTGCGCTCGCCGACATCACCGACTGGGTGGACAGCGACGCAGACATCGACTCGCCGGACTTCATCGACGCGGTCTTCGGGCCGTACACCCAGTACGAAGGCGCGACATACGGCCTGCCGATCGACGGTGACACACACGTGCTGTTCTACAACAAGGCCATCTTCGAGCGGAACGGTGTCGAGGTGCCGACCACGTGGGATGAGTACATCGAGGTCGCCAAGACGATCACCGAGGCTGAAAAGGCCGATGGCGTGTACGGCAGTGCGCTGCTCGGATCGAAGAGCGCCTTCAACATCGGGTCGACGTTCTTCAACCGGCTCGCGACCATGTCGCCCGACCCGATCGACCCGCAGATGCCGCAACTGAACACCCCGGCCGCGGTCGCGGCCGCGCAGTCGATGCTCGACGCTGCACCCTACGCACTGCCGAGCCCGCTCGAGATCGGCTTCGAGCAGGCGCTGCCGCAGTTCCTGTCCGGCTCGGTCGGCATGATCGAGTTCTGGACCGACCTGGGGGTGTTCGCGCAGGACCCCGAACAGTCGAAGATCGTCGACGGCTGGGGAGTCGCGCCGCTCCCGGTCGGCCCGGAGGGTTCGGTCTCGGGGGCGCTCAACGCCGGATGGGCGATGGGCATCAGCCCGAGCGCGAGCGATCAGGACCTCGCCAAGCAGTTCGTCGCTTTCGCCTCGTCGAAGGCGATGAACGAGCAGCTCATCACCACCACCGGCTCCGGCGTCGACCCGATCCGCTCGTCCACACTCGACAGCCCGGCATACGTGGAGTTCGCGCCCGAGGTGTCCGCCGTCGCGGCCGAGGTGCTGCCCAACGCGCAGTCGTGGCCGACGTCGCCGCAGGCGCCGGAGATGATCCAGTCGCTCAGCGACAATCTGGCACTCATGTTCCAGGGCTCGCTCACGGCGCAACAGGCGATGGATCAGACCTGGGACGCCTGGCAGGCGCTCGCCGGTTGAGCCACCGAAACCCCACCCTCCGAAGAAGGAACTGCCATGTCGCAGGTCGTCAACGCCCGTGCCGACCGCCGTCACCCGTGGACGGGGCGGGCCCTGCTCGCCCCGGTGACGATCACGATCGCCGTCGTGGCGATCTACCCCCTCGCGTACATCGTCGCGTCGGCGTTCTCCGAGTCGTCGCTGGGTCGCCCGTTCACCGATTGGGTGGGGTTCGCCAACTTCGCGGCACTGCTGAGCGACGGGGTCACCATCCCGTCGCTCGGCAGGTCGCTCATCTTCGCGATCCCGTCGGCGCTGCTCGCCCTGGTCGCCGGTCTCGTGGTCGCGCTGTCGCTGGATGTCGCCGTGCGCAGCGGACGCGTCATCCGCGTGCTCCTACTGCTGCCGTTGATGACGCCGCCGGTCATGGCCGGCGTGATCTGGAAGCTCATGCTCGCGCCCACCGGTGGCCTGCTCAACAACATCGGGCAGGCGGTCGCCCCCGGGTCCGAACCCGCGCTCTTTCTCGGGTCGAGTCCGGCAGCGATGATCTCGTTGATCGTCGTCGATGCGTGGCAATGGACGCCGTTCTGTGTGCTGCTCGTCTTCGCCGCCCTGCAGACGTTGCCGACCGAGGTGTACGAGGCGTCGCAGGTCGACGGAGCCGGGGTGTGGCAGACGTTCTGGCGGATCACGTTCCCGCTCGTGCTCCCGAGCCTGGTGACCGTGCTGCTACTGAAACTGGTCGTGTCGTTCAAGGTCTTCGACCTCGTGTTCATCATGACCAGCGGCGGGCCGGGCTTCGACACCACGGTTTCCAGCTTCGCGATCTATCGGACGGCGCTGCAGACCTTCAACGTCGGCGCCGCCGCCACACAGACCATCGCTTTCCTCGTTCTCGTCACGATCGTCATCGTGCCGCTCAACGCCGTGCGGCACCGCATGCACCGGGAAGGGTGATCCGCCATGACACTCACAGCTGGTTCGAACCCCGTCGATCGCATGACCACGCGCGCCGTGGTCGTGCCCCGCGCGCGGCGCAGTCGCCCCGTCGGCGCGTCGTCGCCGTCACGTCCGGGCCGCCCGTCGCGGGTTGTGACGGCGGTCAAGTGGACGGTCATCGTCGTCGCGATCGCGGTCGCGGTTCTGCCGATCGTCTACATGGTGGGGATGTCGTTCAAGAGTCCCGACGACATCCTCTCCACCCGCATCCTGCCGTCGCGGCTCGCGTTCGAGAACTGGACGGCGGCGTTTCAGAACTGGCCGATTCTGACGTACCTGCGCAACTCGCTCGGCGTTGCGCTGGTCGCCGTCGCGGTCGCGCTGCTGATCGCGATCCCGGCGAACTACGCGATGGCGCGTCTGCGCGCCGGCGGCTCACAGACGCTGGGGCTGATCGTGTCGGCCTACGTCGCGCCGCCGGTCGTGGCGATCATTCCGCTGTTCGTCCTCATGAGGGCGGCCAACCTCATGGATTCGGTGATCGGTCTCGGGCTCATCGAGGGGCTGCTGCTGACCCCCGTCGCGGTCTGGCTGCTCGACGGCTTCTTCCGGGCCATTCCGGAGGAGATCGACGAAGCGGCTGCACTGGACGGATGCGGCCCGATTCGCACCCTGTGGTCGGTCATCCTGCCGCTGACCGCCCCCGGCGTGGTCGCGGTCGCGATCATCGTGTTCATCCTCGTGTACAACGACTTTCTCATTCCGCTGATGCTCACGCAGAGCGTGAACGCGCAGACGCTTCCGGTCGGGATCGCGCTGATGCAGGGCGGACGTGAGGTGATGTTCGGCCAGATGGCGGCGGCGAGCCTCGCCGGACTCATCCCGGTGTACCTGCTCGCTCTCTTCCTCCAGAAGTGGTTGGTCGGCGGTCTGACCCAGGGCGCCGTCAAATAGCCCCACCCCCGGGCCCCGCCCCGGCCCCCGACCGGCCCGGCCTCAGCCCGCGAGACTACAGGCGCGCTATCGAGACCGTGCGTATAGCGCGCGGTCTCGATAGCGCCGGTGTAGTCTCGCGGCTCAGGGGCTCGCGGGGCGGGGGCTCGCGGGGGGCGGGGGCAGGGGCGGGGCTAGCCGAGCCAGACAGCGCGGGCGCCGCTGTCGCCGACGAACGCGACGATCACGGTCGCGGTGACGGCGACGACGAGCGACGCGAACCCGAGGAAGACGCTCACGACCCGGCGCGTCCGCGGACGCAGGTCGCGGGGAGGACGGCTGTAGCGCTGCCACAACCACAGCCCGATCGACATGAACATGAGCGCGAACGCGGCGGGGTTCATCAGATCGGCCTGCGAGGTGTGTGCCTCGATCGCGGCCGTGGCGGTCACCTGCATCTCCAGCCACTCGCCGCTGACGTGCGCGAGCACCGCGAACACGGCCGCCGCCAGGCCGACGACCGGCGTGAGGAAGGTGAGCTTGCGGGCGGCCGCGGGCCAGACGGCGGTGAGCGCGAGCGTCAGCGCGCCGAGCGGGATGAGCACGGCCGCGCCGTGCACGAACAGCGGATGCAGCGGCAGCCCGGCGAGCTCCCAGTCGAACGAGTCCATGGACCCTCCTCGAATACGTCGTGGTCAGAAACGAAGGACGCTCACTCGTAGCGCAGCGCCTCGACGGGGTCTTTCCCCGCGGCCCGGGCTGCCGGGAGGGTTCCCGCCAGGAATGCGACGGCCATGATCACGCCGATCGTGACGACGATGGTGACGGGATCGAACGCGATCAGCGTCAGCCCGGGCAGGTTCGCCAAGAACGCGCCCGAGAGCGCGCTGCTGATCGCGGTGCCGGCCAGCACGGCCACGGCCACGCCGATCGCGCTGCCGAGGAACCCGATGAAGACCGCCTCGATGCTGAACAGTCCGAACACGCGCCCGCTGCCCATCCCCATCGCCTTCATCAGGCCGATCTCGCGGGTGCGCTCCTGCACGCTCATCAGCAGCGTGTTGACGATCCCGAACCCCGCAGCCAGCAGAGCGATCCCGGCGAACGCATTCAGGATGAGCACGATCGTGTCGATCACGGTCGTGAACGCCCCGAGCGTGTCGGCCGTCGTGGTCCCTTCGAAACCCTCGTCGGCCAGACGCTGCTTCAGCGCGTCGACCTGCTCGGCGGTGTACTCGGAATCGAACGTCGCGGTCACCTGCGCCCACTGGTCGAGCTGGTCGTCGGGGACCCCGGCGTTCTGCAGTTCGACGAGCTCGTCCTGGAGCACCGGGTTGGTCAGGAGGCTGGCGCCGCCGGGACCGGCGAGCGTTTCTTCCGTGACCGCAACGATCTCGGCTTCCACGGTGTGCTGCACGAACGCACCGTCGGTGAGGGCGATCGTCAGGGTGGCGCCGACCGCGTCAGCCGCCCCGTCGAACCCGAGCGGTGCGACGTAGTCGAGCGGCAGCGACACCTGCGGCTCGTCGCTGCCGGCGTCGGGTGCGGTGCCCGCGGTGGCTTGCACCTCCTGGCCGGGGGTCAGGGTGCGTACCGACGCGGTGTACCGGGTGCTGTCGCCGTACTGCACATAGTCCAGCTGCGCCGGCGTGATCGGCTCCACGTCGACGATCCCGGCGACCTCGGCGATCGCGTCGAGGTCGTCCTGACGCATCATCTCGGACGAGGTGCGGGCGGGCCCGTCGCCGGTGACGACGGCATCCGGATCGTACTCCTGCGGGGTGGTGTCGGTGGGGTCGTACGCCTCGTCGGCGACCTTGGTGACCGTCAGCACATCGCCGCCGCCGATCGCGGCGACAGTGTCGTCGATGTACCGGTTGATGCCGGTGCCGAGGCCGCTGGTCAGGGTGAGGGTGAACGCGCCGACGAAGATCGCCAGCACGGTGAGCGTCGTGCGGGCGCGAGCGCGGAAGGTGTTACGGATGCCGGTGCGCACCAGATCGGTGGTCCTCATCGGGCGACCTCCTCGACGATGCGGCCGTCGTGGATCCGCACCCGGCGGTCACAGCGGGCCGCCAGGTCGTCGTCGTGGGTGACGACGACAAGGGTGATGCCCTGTTCCCGATTGAGGGTGAACAGGATGTCCTCCACGACCTGACCGGTGGCGCTGTCGAGGTTGCCAGTCGGTTCGTCGGCGAAGATGATCCGGGGGCGGCCCACGATCGCGCGGGCGATCGCCACCCGCTGCTTCTGTCCGCCGGAGAGGTCGGTGGCCTTGTTGGCGGCCTTGTCGACCACCCCGAGCTGCTCCAGTGCCTCGCGGGCCTGTTCCCGCCGGGCACGGACCGGGACGCCGGCGATCGCGAGGGGGAGGGAGACGTTCTCCAGCACCGTTTGCGACGCGGTGAGGAAGAACTGCTGGAACACGAACCCGAACGTCTTGTTGCGGGCCGTGTTGAGCTCGGAGCGCTTCAGGTCCTTCACGTTGCGGCGGTCCAGCACGACGGTGCCCGCGGTCGGCTCATCGAGCAGTGCCAGCACGTGCATGAGGGTGGATTTTCCCGAGCCGCTCTTGCCGACGATCGCGAGGCTCTCGCCCGCGCGGATGTCGAGACTGATGCCGCGCAGGGCATCGAAGCGGCTGCTGCCGCTGCCGTAGGACTTTTCGAGGTCTCTCACGGCGAGCAGGGTCGTGTCGGTGGGGTTGGCGGGGCCGGTGGCATCAGGCATCCGGAGGTCCTTCCGTGGGTGTGCGTCAATACTGAAAAGCCTCTCCGAAGGCGCGCCCCGACGCGTCGCCCCACCGGGTCATCCGCGTACCCCTAGCGGGGTATTCCTGATGTGGAATCTTCACCGTCGGCCCGCCGGGGCGGATACTGGGGACATGTCCGACCCGTCCCCTCCCACGACCGCACGTCGCCGGGGGCTGGCGCGCCTCCCGGGCTGGGGGCGTGACGTGATCGCGGCGATCGTCGTGGCCCAGGCCACGATCGGGCCGCTGCGTCGCCTCCTCGACGAGCCGACGGTGTGGGCGTACGCGCTCGCGTTGGCACCGGCGGCGCTGATGTTCGTGCGGCGGCGCTGGCCGTGGGCCGCGCTGGCCGGATGCGTCGCCGCCTACTTCGCGACCACGTTCCTGCTCGGTGTCAGCCCGTTCGCGGCGATCCCGAGCGGCATCGCGCTGTTCACCATCGCCATCCGGTATCCGCGGCGCACGGTGGTGCTCACGACCCTGGCTCTCGTCGTCGCGATGGTGCCGGTGGCGTTCTGGCAGGAATCTGCCGCGAAGTACGCCACGGTCACGTCGGCGCCCGTCCCGTTCTGGCAGGACTCGGCCGAACAGCATCCGTTCAGCGTCCTCATCCTGACGACCCTCGCGCTGTGCGCCGCCCTCGGGGACGCCACCCGCACGCGTCGCGCCTGGATCGACCAGATCGTGCAACGGGCGGAACTGGCCGAACAGACCCGCGACGCCGAGGCCTCACGCCGCGTCGCCGAAGACCGCCTCCGGATCGCGCGCGATCTGCACGACACCGTCGCCCACCAGATCTCGGTGATCAGCCTCAACGCCGGCGTTGCCGACCGCACCTTGACCACCGACCCCGACGCTGCCCGCGCCGCCCTGGCGACCGCCCGCGCCGCCTCCCGCGACGTGCTCGGTGAGATCGGCGACCTGCTCGCCACGCTCCGCGCCCCCGACGAGGCCGCGCCTCGGGGACCGGTACCGGGAATCGCGCAGCTCGACGGACTGTATGCGTCGTTCGAACGGTCCGGACTTGCCGTCACGGTTCGTCACGAAGGCGGCCGGGGTGACGGCATCCCGACCGCGGTCGACGAGACGGTCTACCGCCTGGTGCAGGAGTGCCTCACCAACGCAGGCAAGCACGGCGCCGACGACCGCGCGCATGTGTGGCTGGAACACCGTGACGACGCGGTGCACTTGGTCGTCACGAACCCGGCCGCTGCTGAAGGAGCCGCCGACCGGCCGCCGGGGCACGGCATCCTCGGCATGCGCGAACGCGTCGCCGCGCTCGGCGGGACGATCGATATCTCGCAGCACGCAGGCGTGTTCCGGGTGGATGTGGTGCTGCCGCCGCCCCGGCCGGATGCTGCGGACGGGGCGGCGCGATGATCCGTGTGCTCGTCGTGGACGACCAAGCCCTCATCCGCACCGCCATCGTTCAGATCATCGGCAGCGAACCCGACATCGAGATCGTCGGGCAGGCCGAGACCGGGCAGGCCGCGTACGACCTCGCGCGACAGCTGCGCCCCGATATCGTGCTGATGGACATCCGGATGCCGGTGATGGACGGCATCGAGGCGACCGGCCTCATCTGCCGTGACGCCGCGCTGGAGAGTACGCGCGTGCTCATCCTCACGACGTTCGAGGAGGACGAGTACGTCGTCGCGGCGCTGCGAGCTGGGGCCAGCGGGTTCGTGGGTAAGGGCGCCGAGCCCGACGACCTGGTTCGCGCGCTCCGCGCCGTCGACGCCGGTGATGCGCTGCTGTCGCCGGTCGCCACCCGCGGGCTCATCGACCGCTATCTGCGGGTCGATGAGCGCGTCGAGTCCACGGGATCCGGCTTCCGTGTGCCCGAGCTCACGGCCCGCGAGAACGAGATCCTCGTCCTGATCGCGCGGGGCGAGTCGAACGACGACATCGCCCGCACGCTGTTCATCTCCCCGCACACCGCGAAGACTCACGTCAAGCGCATCATGGCCAAGATCGGCGCCCACGACCGTGCCCAGTGCGTGATCTTTGCGTACGAGCACGGCCTGATCACCGGCCGGTGACGGCTCCCCTCGTTGGTCAGTTTGCGCGAAGTGGCAGACTGTGACGGGAGCGAAGGGGCACACCATGATGATGATCGCGGACCGCAGCGCGGGGGACCGGCAGGGCTGACCGGCACCATGGATCTGGGACTGCAGGGAAAGGTCGCCCTTGTCGTGGGCGGAACGGGACTGGTGGGCACGGCGATCGTCGCCGCGCTCCGAGCGGAAGGTGCCACCGTCATCGCGGCGGCGCGCGGCGACGACGCCGACCTCTTCATGGATGCCCGTGACGCCAGCTCCGTCGACTCCGGGATCGAGGACGTCGTCCGAGATCACGGCCACCTCGACGTAGCGGTGATCTCCGCCGCGCCGAGCGCTCGAACCCTGGATGCCGCGCACAACGCCGACCCGGACGCTGTGCTGCAGGCGATCGATGAGAAGGCGATGGTGTTCCTGCGGGTCGCGAACGCCGTCCTCCCCCTCATGCGCGAGCGCGGCGCGGGGCGCGTCATCGGCGTCAGCGGACAGAACGCCTTCATGACCGGAAACGTGCGCGGTTCGGTGCGCAACGCCGCGCTCATCCTCACCGCGAAGAACCTGGCCGACGCGTATGCAGGCACCGGCGTGACCGTCAACGTCGTCAGCCCCGGCACCGTGTCGGCCGAACCGCGCGATGAGGTCGGCCCCGGGCGCGGCGGCGAGTCGAGCCCGGAGCAGATCGCCGACGTGGTCGCGTTCCTGGCATCGCCCCGCGCCGCCGCCGTCAGCGGCGAGTCGATCGCCGTCGGTCATCGCCTTCGCGGCGTCACCTCGATGTAGTGGCCCGGTGCCGGGCCGCGGCCTCAGCCGGTGACGCAGGCGAACGAGGATGCGGCGTCGGGGTCGGAGCCGGTGTACTGCGGCCACTGCGGGTACTCGCACATCGGGCGGGTGCGGCCGGCGGTGGCCTCGTTCGCGTCGATCATCACCAGGTCTTCGGGCGCCTGACGGTGCTCGACCCAGTCCATCAGAGCCGGGAGGGCGTCGTACGTCGCCGAGAACGGCCCGAAACCGTGCGAGAAGCCGGGCATCTCGTAGTACTTCAGGAACCGGTCCACCCGGCGCTCGCCGAACGCGTCCACCTGTCGCTCGTAGAACGCGCGGGTGTTCTCGGGCAGCACGCCGTCGTCGGCGAGCCCCGTGGTGAGGATCATCTTGCCGCCGCGGCGGGCGAACGCCGACAGGTCGACATCGGTGCTGTCGAGGATCTCGCCGACCTCCTGAATGCGATCGGACCACTCGTCGAGGTCGAACTCGCGGGTGTCGTAGGCGGGGTCGCGCGTGATGATGTTGGTGGCGATCGCGTTGAGCACCGTGTAGTGGAACGCCTGGGTGCCGTCCACGGGATAGGGCGGCTGCGGCGAGGTGCCCAGCGTGAACCGCTCGTAGGTGCCCCCGTAGTAGATGGGGCTGGCGGGCACGATGCTGTTCCCGGCGATCTCGAACCCGAGGTCGTGCTCGCCCGCGAGCGTCCGGGTCGTCTCGATCTGGGCATCCGACAGACACGAGTCGCCGGCCGCGTCGCCGTACGCGCAGCGCAACGTCTCGACGTCGAAGGTGGTGAGGCACGTGGCGGTGTCGGAGATGATCCCGTCGGCCAGTCCGTCGAGGGGATCGCAGGTGTCATAGACGGCGTCGACCAGCATCTGCGTTTGGGTGGGGGTGAGCCAGCCGACGCCGCCGTCTCGGTACAACGCGTCGCGATACACCGATCCGACCCCCGCGTGCATCATGGCGACGTTGTATGCGGGGGTGCCGGCGACGACACCGTCGTAGTCCTTGGGGTACAGGCCGGCGGCGTTGATCGCCTCGTGGCCGCCCTGCGAGAAACCGATGAAGTAGAAGTATCGCGGCTGCTTCTGGTACGCCGCGCGCATCAGCACCATTGCGGCGTCGTGGGTCTTCTTGATCGAGTCGGTGCCGTAGTCGGCCAGGGCCTCGTCGTTGAGGCCGAAGGCGGAATCGAAGCCGACGCCGGTGTGCCCGCCGTCGGACCCCAGCGTGACGAACCCCTGTTCCAGCGGCGTGCGCTGGCCGACCGGCTGCAGCTGGTACGCGTCGAGCCCGGTGATGAGCGTGCCGTCGTATCCGCCACCGCCCATCTGCAACGCACGACGGTTCCAGTTCGCGGGGAGGTTCACCTGGAACTCGATGCCCGGAGCGGACGCATCGACGGGATCGATGTGCCCCACGACGCGGCACCGTCCGCCCGCGGTGGCCACCCAGGTCGCACTGGTGATGCGAGCCCCGGTCGTCGGCAGCGCGATCTTCCGCGCCGGGATCGTGAGGTCGGCGAAACCGTCGCAGCGCTGCTCGGTCAGCCGCGGTGCGTGGCCGCGTCCGTCGCCGGATGCCGCGCTGCCCGCTGTGAGCGCTCCCATGCCCAACGCGACGACAGCGATGACGGTCGCAAAGGTCGTGATGCGTCGCATGATGCCTCCCCGATGGCCTGGATGCACGAAGGTTCTGAACCCCTGTGAGGCTGAGCATATTCGCGCGGCCACCGACGGAACCGACTATGAGAGGTCTCTCATCGCGGTGGGTCAGCGCACCCCGCGCGCGCCAGCGTGCGGCGGGCCTGGCGCAGCACCGGCTCGTCGACCATTCCGCCGCGGAACGCGAACACGCCGCCCTGACCGCGGCCGGCGGCCAGCAAATCCCGCGCCCACACGATCGTCTCGTCGCTGGGCCGGTACGCGGTGCGGACGGTCTCCACCTGGGCGGGGTGGATGCAGGCGGTCGCGGCGAACCCGCTCGCGGCGGCGTCGGCGGCCTCGGCGGCCAGACCCGCCTCGTCGTGGATGTCGAGGTGGACGGCGTCGATGGCGGCCTTGCCGTGCGCCCCCGCCGCCAGCAGCACCTGCGCCCGCGCGAACCGTGCCACGTCGCGGTAGCCGCCGGATGGGTGCCGGCTGGAGGATCCGCCGAGCGAGGCGACGAGATCCTCCGCGCCCCACATGAGCGCGACCACCGTGGGACGGGCGGCCAGCTCGGCGACCGCCTGCACCCCCGCCGCCGTCTCGCACAGCGCGACCACCTCGAATCCGCCGTCCACACCGTCCACGTCGGCGGCGCTCGACGCTTTCGCGAGCATGACGGTGCGCAGCCGGGTCTGGGCCAGGGCGGTGAGGTCGGCGTCGCGGTCGGCCGTTCCGGCCCGGTTCACCCGCACGATCACCCGGTCGGGGTCGAGATCGGCCGCCACGAGAGCCTCCCGTGCGGCGGGCTTGGCGGCATCGGCCACCGCGTCCTCGAGGTCGACGATCACCGCGTCGGCGCGGGCGAGCGCCTTGTGGATGCGGTCGGGTCGGTCGGCGGGGCAGAACAGCAGCGCGGGCCCGTGGTCGAGGGCGCTCACCGTTCGCCCTCCTCGTCGGGGCGGCGCCACATCAGGGCGACGCGGGTGGCCCGCGCGACGACCGCGCCGGTCTGCGTGCGCCCGGTGTGCCGCATCGTCACCACGCCCTGGCGCGGGCGGGAGCCCGAGGGCCGGGTCGCGACGATCTCGGTGTCGGTGTACAGGGTGTCGCCGGGCAGCAGCGGATGCGGAAACTCCACATCCGTCAGCGACACCTGCGCGACGAGGGTGCCCAGTGTGAGCTGGCCCACCGACGCGCCGATCATCGTCGAGAGCGTCCACATCGAGTTCATCACCCGCTGCCCGAACGTCTCTGCCCCGGCGTACGCGGCATCCAGGTGCAGCGGCTGCGTGTTCATCGTGAGCGACGAGAACAGCACGTTGTCGGCCTCGGTCGCGGTGCGCCCGGGGCGGTGCAGGTACCGGGCGCCGACGGCGAACTCCTCATAGTAGAGCCCGCGCTGTGTGATCGCGTTCCCGGTCCCCTGCCCGACGGCGTTCACGAGCGGGCCCCGAGTCCGAGGGCGCGGGCGATCACGAGCAACTGCACCTCGGTGGTGCCCTCGCCGATCTCGAGGATCTTCGAGTCGCGGAAGTGACGCGCGACTGTGTACTCGTTCATGAATCCGTTGCCTCCGAAGATCTGTGTGTCGTCGCGAGCATTATCCATCGCGGCATCGCTCGCGGTCATCTTCGCCACCGCCGCCGACGTCGCGAACGCCGCGCCCGCGTCGCGCTGCCGGGCCGCGTGATGCCAGGCCAGCCGAGCCGTGTGCACGCGCGCGTGCATGCGCGCCAGGGTGAACTGGATGCTTTGCCGGCTCGACAGTGTCGCCCCGAACGCCGTGCGCGCGTCGGCGTACGCGAGGGCCTGCTCCAGGCAACCCTCGGCGGCGCCGGTGGCGAGGGCGGCGATCGCGACGCGGCCCTCGTCGAGCACCCCGAGGACGTTCGACAGGCCCCGGCCGCGCTCGCCGAGGAGGTTCCCGCGCGGGACCCGTGCGCTGCGGAACGTGAGCGGGTGGGTGTCGGAGGCAAGCCACCCGACCTTGTCGTACCCGGGCTCGACCGTGAACCCGGGCGTGCCGTGGGGCACGACGATCGTGGAGATCTCCTTTCGGTCGCCCGACCCGCCGGTGACGGCGGTGATCGTCACGAACCGAGAGATGTCGGTGCCCGAGTTGGTGATGAACTGTTTCGAACCCTCGATCACCCAGTCGTCGCCGTCGAGGCGGGCGGTGGTGCGGGTGGCGCCGGCATCGGACCCCGCCTCCGCCTCGGTGAGCCCGAACCCGGCCAGCGCGCGGCCGGCGAGCAGGTCGGGGAGCAGGTCCTCGCGCTGATCGGGGGTGCCGAACCGGTACACCGGCATCGCGCCCAGACTGACGGCGGCCTCCAGTGTGATCGCGATGGACTGGTCGACGCGGGCGAGGGCTTCGATCGCCAGGCACAGCGCGAAGAACGTACCGCCCTGGCCGCCCACCTCCTCGGGAAAGGGCAGACCGAACAGGCCCAGCTCGCCCATGTGCGCGACGACGTCGAGGGGAAGGGCGCGATGCCGGTCCGCTTCGTAGGCGCGGGGGGCGACGATGTCGTCGGCGAACGCCCGCACCGTCCCGGCCAGTTCGCGTTCCTCGTCGGTGAGGTCGTAGGCGTCCATGGGTGCTCCTCAGTGGGGGGATGTCGGTTCGGGGGACACGTGCGCGACGATCTCGTCGCGGCGCACTTGCGCGCCTGTGGCGACCGCGACGCGGGCGAGGCCGTCGTGGGGTGCGGTGATCGGATGCTCCATCTTCATCGCCTCGATCGTGACGAGCCGCTGGCCGGCCGTCACCGCCGCGCCGTCGGTGACGTGCACCGCGACGACCGTGCCCGGCAGCGGGGCGCGCAGGTCGGGGTCGGTCGTGCTCTCGGGCGATCCGGTGGCGGCCCGGCGGTGCCCCATCGCGTCGCGCCGGGTGCGCGGACGCAGCGCCCACGTGCCGGCGCGGGTGTGCACCCAGACCCGGCCGTCGTCGGCGAGGGCGGTGCGGATGCTGGGGTCTGCGGCGGCATCGGCGGCATCCGCTTCGACGAGGGAGCCCTCGCCGGTCTCGGCGAACACCGGGACGGGGGCCGTGCGCGCACCGGCGCGCCACCCGGTGCCGGCGCGCCACAGCGGGCCCGCCCACCCGGCGCGGCCCA
>NZ_JBKEAY010000256.1:0-22132 GCF_047972865.1 Microbacterium sp. | reverse complement strand
CCGTCATCAAGGCCGGTGCGGCCACCGAGGTCGAGCTCAAGGAGCGCAAGCACCGCATCGAGGACGCCGTCCGCAACGCGAAGGCTGCCGTCGAAGAGGGCATCGTCCCCGGCGGTGGTGTCGCGCTCATCCAGGCGGGCCAGAAGACCTTCGCGTCGCTGGACCTCGTGGGTGACGAGGCCACCGGTGCCAACATCGTCAAGGTCGCCATCGAGGCGCCGCTGAAGCAGATCGCGCTGAACGCGGGTCTCGAGCCGGGTGTCGTGGCCAACAAGGTGGCATCGCTCCCCGCGGGCGAGGGTCTCAACGCCGCCACCGGTGAGTACGTCGACATGTTCGGCGCCGGCATCATCGACCCGGCCAAGGTCACCCGTTCGGCGCTGCAGAACGCCGCGTCGATCGCGGGTCTGTTCCTCACCACCGAGGCGGTCGTCGCCGACAAGCCGGAGAAGGCTGCGGCGGCTCCGGCCGACCCGACCGGCGGCATGGACTTCTAAGACCGACGTCGCTCACCCGAAGGGCCCCAGCGTTTCGCTGGGGCCCTTCGGCGTGTGTCCGACGTGGTGTCAGCGGAACATGCCCGCCGCGGCCAGCTCGGTCTGGGCGTACTGCTGCCCCGTGCTGGCCAGCGCCGTGCTGATGTCGGTGAGTGCGGCTTCGAGATCGCGTTGCGCGGCACGCCACCGGTCCACGACGCCCTGGAACGCGACCGACGCGGTGCCGGTCCACGAGCCCTGCAGTTGCGTGAGCTGGCCGAGCATGGCGGCGGTCTCGGATTGGAGGCGGTCGCCGGTGGCGCGGATTGCGGCGGTGGCGGACATGACAGCATCGCTGTCGACGGAGTAGACGGCCATGAAGGGCTCCCTCGGATCGGATCGGATCGTTCTGGTCGCCACGATAACCGGCCCGCTCGGACTGGAATCGCGCGGGAGCGGAGTCGGTGGACAACCGCCGCGTCGTGCCGATCGGGGAGGAGTGGATGGCACCCGCCGTCCGCTCGTGGGGAACCAGGTACAACGAACGCGGACAATCCCCTAGTCGTCCAGCTGCAGGCGCGGGAGCGGCTGGGTCTGGATGAGCAGGTGCTCGGCGGAGTCACGCGCGCGGGCGAGGGGGAACGAGGCGCGGAACGTCGCACCACCGCCCGGTGTCTCGGTGACCTCGATGGCGCCGTGCAGCGCCTCAACCACGGAAGCGACGATCGATAGCCCCAGGCCCGACCCGCCGGTCTCCCGTGCGCGGGACGTGTCGGCGCGCCAGAACCGCTGGAACACCTTGTCGCGCAACGGTGCGGGAATGCCCTCGCCGTGGTCGATCACCGCGATCCATCCCATGCCCATGGTCGGGTCGATGCCGACCGTCAGCTCGATCGGCGACCCCTCCGGCGTGTAGCGGCGTGCGTTGCCGAGCAGGTTCGCGACCACCTGGCGGATGCGGTCCTCGTCGCCGAGCACCACCGGCTCCCGGTCCTCGGTGCGCGGGGCGGGCGCCGGCGTGGGCTGGGGCGGTGTCTCGGGGAGGCTCGCGCGGCGACGCCGCGCGAGAAAACGGCCGCCCGGCGGGCGCCGGGCCGGCTCGACGGCCACCGGCTCGCTCGTGTCGCCGGTCTCGCCTGCGTGAGCGAGGTCGGCGGTCGTGTCGACGAAGGTCACGACCCGGTCCGGCGAGGTCGCGTGCGCATCGAGGGCGGCATCCCGGGCGACCGGCCGGAGGTCGACCGGCTCGATCGTCATGTCGCGCCGCTCGTCCAACCGTGCCAGCGACAGCAGGTCCTCCACGAGGCCACCCATCCGGATCGCCTCCTTCTCGATCCGCTCCATCGACTGCGCGGTCTGTTCCTCGCTGGTGATCGCGCCCATGCGGTACAGCTCCGCGTAGCCTCGGACCGTCACCAACGGCGTGCGCAACTCGTGACTCGCGTCGCCGATGAAGCGGCGCATCTGCAGCACCGACGCATCGCGCAGCGCCAGGGCGCGGTCGACCCGGTCGAGCATCGCGTTGAGCGCGATCTTGAGCTTGCCGACCTCCGTGCCCGGCGCGATCTCGCCCATGCGCTGACTGAGGTTGCCGGCCGCGATCGACATGGCCGTCTCCTCGACCTGGCCGAGGCCCCGGAACGCGAGGGTCACCAGCCAGCGGGTCAACAGCGCGCCGACGATGACCGTGAAGATCGCGAGGATCGTGTAGATACCGACGTAGTTGGTCACCGTCTGGGTGACCGTCGTCAGCGGCAACGCGACCAACTGCGTGTAGTTGTCGCGGACGCCTTCGATCGGACCGAGGAAATCGACGCTGGCGTGGAAGGTGGCGGCACCCTCTTCGGCGTTCAGCGTGAACGGCGTCGTCCCGCGGATCTGCGTGCGATCGAGGGGGAAGGAATCGGGGAAGTCCGGCCGCGCGCTACGCCCGCCCCCGGCGGTGGCGAGCAGGTCGCCGGTGGGGCCGTAGACGGCCACGAAGTACTGGGTCGCCGGGGTGCTGACATTGGGGACGAACCTCGGGACACCGTCGAACACCGTGACCGTCATGAGCGAACTGGTCACATCGGTGGGGGCCAGCTGCGTCAGCTGCTCATCGATCGACGACAGCTGGGCGTTGCGAAGGAACACCATCGTGCCGACACCGGCGATCAGCAGACCGATGGTCAGGACCGCGACGGTCACTCCGGTCACCTTGCCACGCAGGCTGATGCTGCGCCACCACGCGGTGACCGTGTCGGTCGATTTCGTTGCGCCGTCCAGGGCAGCCGCCGATGAGGCTACTTGCCGACCTTGAGCATGTAGCCGAAGCCACGCTTGGTCTGGATCAGCGGTTCGGACGAATGCGGGTCGATCTTGCGCCTCAGGTACGAGATGTAGCTCTCCACGATGCCGGCGTCGCCGTTGAAGTCGTACTCCCACACGTGGTCGAGGATCTGCGCTTTGCTGAGCACCCGGTTCGGGTTCAGCATGAGATAGCGCAGCAGCTTGAACTCCGTGGGCGACAGGTCGATGGAGATGTCGCCCACGGTCACGTCGTGCGTGTCTTGATCCATTGCCAGCTCGCCCACTTTGATCGTCGACTCCTCGTCGGCCTGCATCGTGCGCCGGAGGATGGCCTGGATGCGGGCGACGATCTCGTCGAGACTGAACGGTTTGGTGACGTAGTCGTCACCGCCGGCGTTGAGGCCCTCGATCTTGTCGCCGGTGTCGTCCTTCGCGGTCAGGAACAGGATCGGCGCGGTGTAGCCGGCGCTGCGCAGCCGCTTCGTGACACTGAAACCGTTCATATCGGGCAGCATGACGTCGAGGATGATCAGGTCTGGTTCTTCCTCCAGCACGGCCGAGATCGTCTGGGCGCCGTTGGCGACGGCCCGGACCTGATACTCGGCGAACCGTAGGCTCGTGACCAGCAGGTCCCGGATGTTGGGTTCATCGTCAACGACGAGGATGCGCGGTGCGGTCATAGACCCATCCTGGCACCGGAACCGATCTGTTCGCTGGATATCGACCGCGCGGGTGAAGATAGAGGGATGACCTCGGCCGCCGCAGTTCCCCACCAGCCGCCCGCGACCGGCAGTTCCCCGCGCGTCGCGTCGCTTCCGGCCGACGCGCACACCGGACTCGCCTTCCACCGGTTGGTGTTCGCGCGGCGGAGGCACGCGTGGTGGTCGCCTCTGCTGGTCGGCGTGCTCGGAGTGCTGTTGTTCGTCGGGTTGGCGGTGGTCATCGTCGTGATCGTCGCGCTGATCTCCCTCGCCGATCCCGGCATCCTTGCCGCGCTGACGCGATTCGCGCAGTCGCCACGGATCGACATCGCCGACCCGGTGATGCTGGCGATGGTGCTCGGCTCGATCGCGCTCATGCTCCCGGCGTATGTGCTCGCCTCCCGCATCGTGCACGGCGCGCGGGTCGGGCTGGTCTCCTCGGCCGCCGGGCGGCTGCGGTGGGGGTGGCTGGTGCGATGCGGACTCCTTGCCCTCGCGGTCTACACCGTCGTGGAGGGGCTGGCACTGCTGCTGCCGGGTTCGAGCGGGGCCGGCCCGGGGGTGGCCGCGTGGGGCTGGTCGCTGCTGGTGGTGATCGTCCTGGTCCCGATCCAGGCCGCTGCCGAGGAGTACGTTTTCCGCGGCTACCTCATGCAGCTGATCGGGCGGTGGCTGCGGCATCCGCTGTGGGCGATCCTCCTGCCGGTGCCGTTGTTCGTGGTGGGGCACCTGTACGACCTGCCGGGGCAGATCAGCGTCGGGATCTTCGCGGTCGCGGCAGCGTGGCTGTCGTGGCGCACCGGCGGGCTGGAAGCAGCGATCGGCCTGCACGTGGTCAACAACCTCGTCGTGTTCGCCACGGGGCTGTCCGGCCTCACCGATGTTCCCGCCTCGGGAACCACCGTCGTGGGTCTGGTGCTGTCAACCGCCGCGGTCGGCGGCTACGTCGCGCTGATCGAGTGGGTGTTCCCCCGGCAGCGGATGCCGCGGGTGCTCGTTCTGGTGCCGCCCGGCTCGACCGCCGTCGGCGACGGTCGCTAAACCGCCACCTGCTCGGCGTCCATGATGGTGTAGCTGTATCCCTGCTCCGCCAGGAACCGCTGCCGGTTCTGCGCGTAGTCCTGGTCGACGGTGTCCCGCGCAATCAGCGTGTAGAAGCTCGCGGTCTGACCGCCGGTCTTGGGGCGCAGCAGCCGCCCGAGGCGCTGGGCCTCCTCCTGACGCGAGCCGAACGACCCGGACACCTGGATGGCCACCGAGGCGTCGGGCAGATCGATCGAGAAGTTCGCGACCTTGGAGACCACCAGCACCGGCACCTCCCCGGTGCGGAAGGCGCGATACAGCTCCTCCCGCTCCTCGACCGGTGTCGCGCCGGTGATCCGAGGGGCTTCGAGAGCGTCGGAAAGCACGTCGATCTGGTCCAGGTATTGGCCGATCACGAGGATCTGTTCGCCGCGGTGCTGGGCGACGAGGTCGCGCACAACCTCGATCTTGGCCGGTGCGGTCGCGGCCAGACGGTACCGGTCGGCGTCCGTCGCCGCGGCGTACTCGAGCCGGTCGGATGCCGGCAGGTCGATGCGCACCTCGTAGCACGCGGCCGGTGAGATGAACCCCTGCGCTTCGATCTGTTTCCAGGGTGCATCGAACCGTTTCGGGCCGATGAGGCTGAACACGTCGCCCTCCCGACCGTCCTCCCGGACCAGGGTGGCCGTCAGCCCCAGGCGGCGCCGGGCCTGCAGGTCGGCGGTCAGTTTGAACACCGGTGCGGGAAGCAGATGCACCTCGTCGTATACGATCAGGCCCCAGTCGAGCGCGTCGAGCAGGGCGAGGTGGGCGTACTGTCCCTTCCGTTTGGCCGTGAGGATCTGGTAGGTCGCGATCGTGACCGGCTTGACCTCCTTGGCGTGTCCGGAGTACTCGCCGATCTCCTCCGGAAGCAGCGAATTGCGCGAGAGTAACTCGGCGCGCCACTGCCGGGCGCTCACCGTGTTGGTGACGAGAATGAGCGTGGTGGTCTTGGTCTCGGCCATTGCCGCGGCGCCGACGAGGGTCTTCCCGGCGCCGCAGGGAAGGACGACGATGCCCGAGCCGCCCTCCGTGAAGGTCTCGACGGCGTCGCGTTGGTACGGGCGCAGCGACCAGCCGTTCTCGGCGAGGTCGATCTCGTGCGGGGTGCCGGGGGTGTACCCGGCACGGTCTTCCGCGGGCCAGCCGATCTTGAGCAGTTCCTGTTTGAGCTGACCGCGGGCCCAGGCATCCACCACGAACGTGTCGGGGGAGGGATGGCCGATCAGCAGCGGTGCGACCCGCTTGTTCCGCGACACTTGGGCGAGCACGGCGGGGTCGCCCGATCGCAGGATCAGGACACCCTCGGCGTCGCGTTCGATCGTGAGGCGCCCGTACCGGTCCACGGTCTCGGCGATGTCGACGGAGACGGACGCCGGCACCGGGAAGCGCGACCACCGGTCGAGCGTCGTGAGCATCTCGTCGGCCCGGTGACCGGCCGCGCGCGCGTTCCACAGGCCCAGGCGCGTGATGCGGTAGGTGTGGATGTGTTCGGGTGCGCGCTCCAACTCGGCGAAGATCGCCAGTTCGTGTCGCGCCTGTTCCGCCTGCGGATGGGCGACCTCCAGCAGGACGGTGCGGTCGCTCTGGACGATGAGGGGGCCGTCAGCCATAACGGATCATTCTATCGCCGTCAGGTGTTCGTCGGTGCGGAGGCCTCCGGATGCCGGATCGAGACGATGTGCGAGATCGGGAGTGTCCGTTCGACATCGGAATTCGCATCCCGTCCGCGCAGCCGGCCGCCGCCGACGCCGAGCACCTCGACGGCGACGTCGCGCTCGGCGCCGTCAGGGAAGCGGACGGTCACCGTGAGGGTCTCCCGGGTGCGTGCCGCGCGTTCGAGTTCGCGCATCCGCCATGCCGCGTCGGTGTCGTGCGGCTGCGCGCTGCGCAACCGGGCCAGCAGCGAACCGTACTTGGAGATCGGGGTGGGGGTGGGTGGTTCCGGGACCACCGTCACCCGGTCGAGCCGGTGGGGGCGGCCGTCACCGTCGACGGCGACCACCGGGTAGCGGGCATCGACCAGCATCCAGTACACGGATTCCGGCGGGGTGTGCGTCACGAGGGCATCCCCCGTTCGGGTCAGCGCGAGCGGGCGCAACGACTGATCGACCGCGAGCGCGCTCACCAGCGCCGCGTCGTCGCCGCAGATGCGCGTCGCTCCGGTGCCGTCGGGTCCGACGCGCACCGCACCGTGACGGTCGGCGGTGCGGTCGATCTCGTAGGCGAGCGGCTGCGGCAGGCCCGTCAATGACAGCTCCTGCAAGAACTCCCGGATCGAGGCGGCGGTCTCGCCGCCGGTGAGGGCCTGGCCGATCGTGTCGGCGCCGAACCGGTAGGTCGACGCCTGGGCCCGGGACTCCCGCCGCGCCATGGACCGCAGCCGCAGTTCGAGATGCGGTCGCAGTGGTCCGGGCGCGATGGCGGTCAGATCGTTCTGCAGGAAGACCTTGTCCACTTCCCCCGGGAGCAGCCGCTGCAGGGCGTCCGCGTCCACGTCGCCGCCGGCGGCGAGGGCAGCCCCCCAGGCGGGCGGGAATCCGTCCGCACCGATCATGCCCCAGCGGCGGAACAGGGCCGCCAGCTCGCCCGCCCGGTGCGGCCACTGCGGGTCGAACGGGTAGGCGCCGGGCCAGGTGTCCAGGCCGACCCACCCGGTTCCCTCGGCCAGGCCGCGCGGTAGCGCGTCGCCCAGGCGCCGGGCAACGTGCCCCCAGCGCTCGATCGTGCCGTCGTGCAGCCACGGGATGGATGCCTCGGTGACCAGCCAGCGCCGCGCATCGGGTGCGATCAGCCCCGCGATCTCGGCGATGGCGAGGAGTTCGTCGGCGGCGTCGGCATCGTCGGCGGCACCGATGTCGACCAGGCGCCTGCGGTCCGTGGCGCCGAGAGCACCCGTGCCGATGCGGGCCAGGGGAGTGCGGGTGGCGACGTCGATGATGTCGGCGAGTGAGGCTGCCGCGTGGAAGGCCCGCTCGGCCAGTTCGGCGTCGGTCGCCGGCGCTCCGGGACTCGCCGCGCCCGCCGACGTGATCGCCACGGGACGGTGGGTGCGGACCGCATCGAACGGCACCCCGTCATCGCCGATCAGCCCCGCTCGGCGCAGCGCGTCGCGAGGCGGGCCGGAGGGGACGGTGCCGCGGGGCGCCGGCGTCAGGGCATCCGTGAGGGCGTCGGCGTCGGCACGGGTGAGTGCGGCGTAACCCAGGTCCAGTGACGCTGGGTCGAGGAGGGACTCGGCGGCGTCGAGGAGGTCGTCCCAGCCGGCGGCGGCCGGCACCTGCCGCACCAAAAAGAGCCCCGCCAGCGTTTCGTCGTCGAGCGCGGTGAGGCTGTCCGCCAGCGCGCGTACGTCCGACGCCGACACCGTTAGCCTCCCCGGTTGGCTCGCGCCCTTCGCACGAAGGTCGAGATGAGCACGGTCATCAGCATGAGAAACGCCAGGATCGGCGCGATGTAGACCGTGGCGCTCACGGCGGGCCAGACCCCGCCGGCGAAGTCGGCGTGTTCCATCCCGGTGGCCGACCCGATCATGATGGCGAAGAAGCACACGATCGCCAGGGCCAGCAGCCCCAGCGACATGAACGCGAGAATGCGGTCGATCGGCCGGACCGGCAGATCGTTACCGGAGTTGCGGGTGCTCATTCCCCCGAGCCTACTGCGTGGCGGAGGTGCCGTAGGCTGGACTGCGGGGCGGTCCGGTCCCGTTCTCATCATGCCCGCGCACGGGCCCACCAACGAGGTATGCGATGCCCACCGGCAAGGTCAGGTTCTACGACCAGGACAAAGGTTTTGGCTTCATCGCCACGGACGACGGCCAGGACGTCTTCCTGCACGCCACGGCGCTTCCTACCGGAACCGAGAGCGTGAAACCGGGCACGCGACTGGAGTTCGGCGTCGCCGACGGCCGGCGCGGCCTGCAGGCGCTGTCGGTGCGTGTTCTAGATGCCCCTCCGGCGACCGCCAAGCGCAACCGGCCCAAAGCGGACGACATGGCGGTGATCGTGGAGGATCTCGTCAAGCTCCTCGACGGCATCGGCGGAGATCTGCGGCACGGACGCTACCCGAGCGGTGCGCACGGCAAGAAGGTGGCGGCGATCCTGCGCAAGGTCGCCGACGATCTCGATGCCTGAGACCGACATGGCCGCCGACCCGGTCGCCACCGCCGCAGTCATCGACACGGTCGCCCCGGACCCGCGGCTGCTCGCGGCGCACGACCTGGCGCTGGCCGCCGTGTACGAGATCACGCCGCGTGACACCGTCGGTGCCCCCGCCGGTCACGTCGACGAGGGCGACGGCGTCGTCTCGCTGCTGTTCAGCAATCGCCTCCACGGCTATCCGGGGTGGTACTGGACGGTCAGTCTCGCCGTCGTCGACGACGCTGACCCGACCGTCCTGGAGGTGGAACTGCTACCCGGCGATGCGGCGCTCCTGGCCCCGGAGTGGGTGCCGTGGGCGGTGCGGCTGGCCGAATATCAGGCTGCGCAATCGGAAGCCGATGCCGAGGACGACGCCGACGACGCGGCAGCCGACGACGCAGCAGCCGATGTCGACGATGACCTGGATGACCTCGACGACCTCGACGATGGCGACTTCGACGCGGACGGGTCGCCGATCCTGCACTCCGGTGATGTCGACGGCGTTGACATCGACGAGCTCGACGAGGACGCGTCGCCCGACCAGGAACCCGATGCGGCCGATACCGCCACCGAGGATGAGGCCGGGGCGGACGCTGACGCCGATGCTGACGCTGACGCTGACGACGAGGACCTTACCGACGCTGACGTTGACGACTCCGTCGAGGGAGCAGAGCCGCCGTCCCAGGACGGCGCGGCCTGAATCAGCCGCGCAGCCCCGCAACGGTGACGTCGATGCACTCGATCAGACGGCGCACGTCATCCGGATCGATCGAGACGAACGTCGCCACGCGCAGTTGATTGCGGCCGAGCTTGCGGTACGGCTCGGTGTCGACCACACCGTTCGCGCGCAGGCTGGCGGCCACGGCCGCGGCGTCCACGCTGTCGTCGATGTCGATGGTCACCACGACGGGCGAACGGTCGGAGGCGTCGGCGACGAAGGGTGTCGCAAACGATGAGGCCCGTGCCCACTCGTAGAGCGCGCCGGACGACTCCGCGGTGCGCGCACCGGCCCACGCGAGGCCGCCGTTGCCGTTGATCCACTCCAGTTGTGTCTCCAGCAGGTGGAGCGTCGCGACGGCGGGGGTGTTGAGCGTCTGGTTCAGCCGGGAGTTGTCCACCGCGTTCTTCAGGCTGAGGAACTCGGGGATGTAGCGGTCGGAGGCGGCGATGCGCTCGATGCGCTCGATGGCGGCGGGGGACATCGCGGCCAGCCACAGCCCGCCGTCGGAGCCGAGGTTCTTCTGCGGCGCGAAGTAGTAGACGTCGCATTCGGTGACATCGAAGTCGATGCCGCCGGCGGCACTGGTCGCGTCGATGACGGTCAGGGCACCGGCGTCGCCGTGGACGCGGGAGACCGCGGTCGCCACGCCGGTGGAGGTCTCGTTGTGCGGCCACGCGTAGACATCGACGCCGACGACCGGCTCCGCCTTCGTGCTGCCGCCCGGCTCGGCGGTCCGCACGTCGGGGGCGTCGAGCCAGGGAGCGGCGGCGGCCTTGGCGAACTTGCCACCGAACTCGCCGAACACGAGGTTCTGGGCGCGGCGCTCGATGAGGCCGAACGCGGCGGCATCCCAGAACGCCGTGGAACCGCCGTTGCCGATCACGATCTCGTACCCGGCGGGGAGGCGGAGCAGGTCGGCCAGTCCGGCGCGCACCCGCCCGACCAGATCCCGGACCGGGGCTTGCCGGTGGGAAGTGCCGAGGAGAGCGGCGCCGGCGGTAGCCAGCGCGGTGACCTGTGCGTCACGCACTTTCGACGGACCGCACCCGAATCGTCCGTCGACGGGCAGGATCTCGTGGGGGAGCGTCACGTGAGGCATGCTCCGATTCTATGGGGATGCTCCCTCGTGGCCGGGTGGTCTCGGTGGGAGGATAGGCTGGCCTTTCATCGCTCCAGCCGCCGAGGTGCCCATGACCGATCTCATCGATACCACCGAGATGTATCTGCGTACGATCCTCGAACTCGAGGAGGAGGACATCACTCCGTTGCGGGCGCGGATCTCCGAAAGGCTCGGCCATTCCGGCCCGACGGTGTCGCAGACGATCGGCCGGATGGAGCGCGACGGCCTCGTCGTGGTCTCCGAGGATCGGCGGCTGGAACTCACCGACGCCGGACGCCAGAAGGCGGTCGACGTGATGCGCAAGCATCGGCTGGCCGAGCGGCTCCTCAGCGACGTCATCGGTCTGGACTGGGCGTACGTGCACGAGGAGGCCTGTCGCTGGGAGCACGTCATGAGCGAGCTCGTGGAACGGCGTCTGATCGAGCTGCTGTCCCACCCCACCGAGTCCCCCTACGGCAACCCGATCCCGGGGCTGGACCAGCTCGGCGACACGCCCGCGCGGACGTTCGACGAGGGCGTCGTGGGTCTGGTGCGGCTGCTGAACGAGACCGACGGGACGGTGTCGGGCACGGTGCGCCGGCTGGCCGAGCCCGTGCAGGTGGATCCGCAGTTGTTGGAGCAGTTGCGCAGCGCCGGAGTCGTGCCGGGAGCCGAGGGGGACTATCGGTTCAGTGAGGGCTATGTGCTGGTGCAGATGGCCGGCAACGACGAGGGGCTGGAGCTTCCGGTCGAGGTCGCCTCCCACATCTTCCTGGCCGATCCGCGGCGATGAAGGCTGTGTATCCGCGCAAAGGGCCCTGGGAACACTGATCGGAATGTGACTTATTCGTTACCTTCCGGTATTCTCGAAGAATCCACCCGGTGAGAAGCCCGCCGACGGATCTCCGCGCGAATAGTCTCATCGGCTCGTCGTTCGTGCGGTGCGAAGCATAACCCAGTGCCCGAAACTGCTTTCTGACGAGTCGGCGTCGTGGGGCGCGGAGGCACCCGGAGGATGGTTTGGCCGATACGAACGCCACGTTGACAGCGACACCCGAGCTCGATCCGACGACCGTTGGCGCCGCGGCGCCGGTTGCCCAGACCCGACGCTCCCTCGCGCGCCGTGCCGCCGCCAAGACACCCCCTCGGCGGGCGCGCAGCAGCAACAAGCCACATCCGATGCGGAGCCTGCTCACAGTCACCGCCGTCGCCGGTCTGGTCGCGACGGTTGCGATCCCGGCGTTCGCCGCTGCCCGCGGCGGTGCCGCCGAGGCGTTGACCGTCGAGCAGGTCGCCGCCGAGAACGCGCAGTCGCTCGTCGTCGCCTCCGAGGCGACGCCCGTCGCTTTGGAGCGTGAGGGCTACGCCGCCACCACTCCCGAAGAGATCCAGAAGAAGAAGGACGAGGAGGCCGCGAAGGCGGCCCTCGCCGCGCGGCTGGCGGCAGCCGCCGCGAGTTCGTCGACCTCGTACACGAGCTCTTCGAACGCCTCCGTGCCGCAGACGATCGCGGTGACCGGCGACGTCGTGCGCCCCTTGCCGCACTTCAACAACTTCGGCACGCCGTATGCCGGCCACCGTGGCACCGACTACATGGTCGGCCGTGGTACCCCGATCTACGCGATCGCCGACGGTGTCGTGGTCGCCTCCAGTGAGGCTGGTCCGGGGTGGGGTGTCTACGTCAAGATCGCCCACAACATCGGCGGCCAGAGCGTCACCTCGCTGTACGCGCACATGACATACGGGTCGCGGCGCGTCTCGGTCGGCCAGACCGTCTCGGCGGGCCAACTCATCGGGCAGGTCGGTGACACCGGTCGCGCCTACGGCACCCACCTGCACCTCGAGATCGTCGTCGGTGGGGTCTACCAGGTGCCGGAGAACTGGTTGGTCGCCAACCTCGGTTGATCCGACACGCCCATCGTTCTCGTTTCGTTCGGCTCCCGTTCGCCCGGGCTGTACTAGCCTGAGGTCGATGCTCGTGTGAGTGTGAGAGGGGAGCCCGATGGACGTCATACCCCGCATTCGAACCGTGAATGCGTTAGGTCGGTACGTCCTTCGGCATCGTGGAGACGACCGCCATGTCGTCGGTCGTGGAATCAAGGCGCTGTCCGTGTGACAGTGCCTTTTTTCGTCTCTGCGCACCGCTCGTTCCCGCACGTCGTCGCAACCGAACACCGCTGAAGCCGTCACCGGCCGTTCGAGAGGACAACCCATGCGTACCCTGGTGCTGAACGCGGGCTACGAGCCCCTAGCCGTCGTGTCGTTCAAAAGAGCCCTGGTGCTCGTGATGAACCGCAAGGCCACCGTCATCGAGCACGTCGAGGGCAATCCGGTGTGGGGCACGCAGGACGTGTACGAACGTCCCGCCGTGATCCTGCTCAGCCGATACGTGCGGGTGCCGGGCAGCCGGCGGGCGCCGGTGACACGGCGCGGGGTGCTCCGTCGCGATGCGAACCGATGCGCCTACTGCGGCACCGGCGCCACGACGATCGACCACGTCCTCCCTCGCTCGCGTGGGGGCGCCGAGACGTGGGAGAACCTGGTCGCCTGCTGCCTGCGCTGCAACAACGTGAAGGGTGATCGCACCCCGCAGGAGATGGGGTGGGAACTGCGGTGGGTGCCGAGGGCACCGCGCGGGTCGCAGTGGACGGTACGGGGTACCGACCGCACCGATCCGGCGTGGGAGCCCTACCTGGCGCTCGCCGCCTGATCGTCGCCTGTCGGCAGGACCTCGTCGATGCCGCGGAGGAATTCGTCGGGGTCGAAATCCTCCAGAAGAGCCGATTGTAAGACGAATCCCGGGAGCATGGAGATGACGACGGGGGTGGCCAGGTCGGCCCACTGTGCGGCGTGTGAGGCGTGGTCGGGTCGGGTCGTCGCCCACCGCTCCAGCCCGTCGCGCACCGTCTCGCGCAGATCGCCGAAGACCGACTTCAGCTTGTCGCGCAGGTCGTCGTCCACCGCCGCCTGACCCCAGGCCTGGACCACCGCCGAGAACGGGACGGATCCTCGCATTCCCTCGGCGAGGAGCCGGACAATCCGGGCGGGGGACAGTGGTGCGTGGCCACCGGCGGCCAGCAACTCGCTCCGGCGGGCGTCAAGGATGCCGCTGGCCACCGACCGGATGATCTCGGTCTTGCTGTCGAAGTAGAGGTAGATGGCGCCGGAGGACAGGCCCGACTCGCGGATGATGTCGGCCATCGAGGTCTGCTGGTACCCGGAGCGAGTGAAGCAGCGCAGCGCCGCCTCGAGGATCTCGGCGCGACGCTCCTCGCGTCGCGCGTCGCTGATCTTCGGCATCCTCACGCTCCTCTTGACGACTGTACCCGGTACTCCCACAATAAAGAACGAGCATTCGTTTTGTAAAGGAGTCATCATGGCCGCATCCCACGACGGGGGACCCACCCCGTGGCAGCGTCTGCCGATCATCGCCGTCGGAGTATCACTTCTGGTGGGCGTTGTGCTGCTGGCCTTCTCGTGGCCGGCGGTGACCGCCGACCCGAAGGACCTTCCCATCGGGGTGGTCGCCTCGGCGGAGCAGCTCGAGCAGATCGCCACCGCGATCGACGAGGAGTCCGAGGGTGCGGTCGAACTCACCGAGTACGACGATCGCGCGACCGCCGTCACGGCGATCGAGAGCCGTGAGGTCTACGGGGCGATCGTGCTTCCGGCGGCGCAGGGCGACGCCCCCGAGGTGCTCACCGCATCGGCGGCCAGCCCGGTCGTCGCGCAGATGCTGCAGGGCATCGCGCAGCAGCAGCAGGCTCAGATCGATACGCAGATCCGCGCGACCGTGGAACAGAACCTCGCCGCGATGCAGCAGGCGTTCGCCGAGACGATGCGGGCCGCCGTCGAGGCGGCCGTGACGGCGGTGCAGAACGGGCAGGCCCCACCCGCGCCCGGCGGCGCCGAGGCGGCTCCCGTGACGATTCCGACCGTGACGGTGCAGGTGACCGACGTCGTCGCGCTGGCCGACACCGATCCCCGCGGGGCGGGGCTGACCGCCGCGATGTTCCCGATGGTCATCGGCGGCATGATCGGCGGGATCGTGCTCGCGCTGGCGGTCGCAGGCGGCGCACGACGGGTCGTGGGTGTGCTGATCTATGCGCCGGTGGCGGGGCTGGTTCTCGCCGGCATCCTGCAGGGGATGTACGGTGCGCTGCAGGGGAGCTACCTGCTCAACGCCGCGGCGATCGCTCTGGCCATCGCCGCGATCTCCGGGACGATCACGGGGCTGGCGGGCCTGTGGGGGCGTGCGGGCGTCGCTGTGGCCGCTGTGTTCATGCTGTTGCTCGCCAATCCGATTTCGGCGGCGACCGTGCCGGTGGAGTTCGTCGTCGCCCCGTGGGGGGCGATCGGTCAGTGGCTTCCGCCCGGGGCGGCCGGCACGCTGCTGCGCGACCTGTCGTACTTCCCCGGTGCCGACATGACCTTCCCGTGGCTGGTCCTGGGAGTCTGGGCGCTCGCGGGCCTGGTGCTGACGGTGCTCGACCTGCCAGGGCGACGACGCCCGGTGGCGGAGCCGAACGTGGCGCTGAGCGCGGTCTGACGGCCGGATTCCGGCCCGATCCGGGGCGATGTCGGAGGTCGTCCATATCTTCGAAGTCTACATTGAATGAATAGAACATCTGTTCTATTCTGTGGACGTGAGGTCGACCGTGCAGAATACGACTGCCGAGGTGCAGCGGCTGCGCGCCCAGCTGGAACGGGTGCAGGGCCGCCGTCTGGACGCACCCGTGTTGCCGGTCCACCCCGCGCTGGAGGGGGTGTTGCCCGGACGCGGGTTGCGAACCGGATCGGCCTATGTGCTCGGGGCATCCATGTCGTTGCTGTTCGCGCTCCTGGCCCAGCCCTCGCAAGCCGGGGCATGGTGCGGTGTCGTCGGGATGCCCGAGTTCGGCGTCGAGGCCGCCGAGAGGATCGGGGTCGATCTGTCGCGGCTGGTGTTGATCCCCGACCCGGGCGAGCGGTGGCTGGCCGTGACCGCCACAATCGCCGATGTCCTGCCGGTGGTCGCGGTGCGTCCACCGCAGCGGGCCTCGCACGGTGAGGCCTCCCGGCTGGCGGCGCGGTTGCGCGACCGGGGCACCGTGCTGCTGGTGCAGGGCCCGTGGCCGCAGGGCGAGGCGACGATCGACGTCGCCGACGCCCGGTGGGAAGGCCTCGGGCACGGACACGGGCTGCTGACCGAGCGAGAGCTCACCGTCACCGTCAGCAGCCGGCGATATCCGGTGGCGCGGCGCAGCCGTCTGCTCCTTCCCGCGGCCGACGGAACGGTCGTGGGGCGTCCGCCGTCAGCCGGGCAGCAGCCGATGCCCGTGCCGATTCGGGCGGTGGGCTGATGTCCCCGGTGCGCTGCCTCGTCGCGTGGGTCCCCGACTGGCCGGTCGTGGCCCTCACCCGCGACGGGGACGATCCGCCCGACCCCGACCTGCCGATCGCGGTGGTCGGCGACGGCGCGATCACGGCCTGTTCGGCAGCGGCGCGGGCAGAGGGGGTGGCACGGGGGCAGCGTCGCCGTGACGCGCAAGCGCGCTGTCCTCAGCTGGTCGTGGTTGCCGCCGAACCCGCGCGTGACCAGCGCGTCTTCGCTCCGGTGATCGCCCGACTCGAACAGCTGGCGCCCGGCGTGCAGCAGATCGAGCCGGGGTTGTGCGCACTACGCGCACGCGGGCCCGCCCGCTATTACGGAGGCGAGGCGGCCGCCGCCACCGTGCTCAGCGGGGCGTTGCAGGATTCCGGTGTCGCCGACGTGCGCATCGGGGTCGCCGACGGCCCGTTCACCGCCGAACAGGCAGCGCGCAGTACGACGACGCGCGATGATCCGATCCGCATCGTTCCCGAGGGGGCAGCGGCGGCATTCCTGGCGCCCCTGTCCGTGGCGGTGCTCGACGACGAAACCGCGTCGCTGTTCGCACGACTGGGGCTGCACAGCCTCGGGCAGGTCGCGGCGATCGATCCGGCGCGCCTGGTGGAGCGCTTCGGCGCCCGTGGCGCCCGCCTGCACGCGTTGGCGGCGGGACTCGATTCCCGCCCGGTCACGCCGCGCACGCCGCCCGCCGAGCTCGACCGGGTCGTGGAGTTCGAACCACCGCGGGAACTGGCCGAACAGGTGGCCTTCGGGATGCGGATCACCGCGGAGGAATTCATTGCCGGGCTGGGCGCCCTCGACCTGGTGTGCACCGAACTGCGGGTACGGATCACGGGGGACCGCGGCGAAAGCAGCGACCGGGTCTGGCTCCACCCGGGGGCCTTCGACGCGGGAGGGGTCATCGACCGGGTGCGCTGGCAACTGGCCGAGCAGCGGCTGTCCAGCGCCGTCCAGCGGGTGCGGATCGTTCCGGAGGCGGTAGATGCGGCATCCCACCACACGGCGACGCTGTTCGGTTCGGGCCCCGAAGAGAAGGTGCATCATGCCCTGTCACGGGTGCAGGCCATGCTCGGGCACCGCGGTGTGGTGACGGCGACGGTCGGCGGAGGCCGCTGGCTGAACGAACGGCAGACCTTGGTGCCGTGGGGGGATCGTGTCGCCACGCTGCACGACCGTGCCCGGCCCTGGCCGGGCCGTCTGCCCGATCCGTTGCCCGCGACGGTGTACAGCACTCCCGTCCCCGCCGCGGTGACCGACAGCGACGCAGACATGGTCGCCGTCGACGAACGAGGGGAGATCACTGCGGAGCCGGCGACGGTCGTGGTCGCTGGACGTCCGCAGCGCATCCGGACCTGGGCGGGGCCGTGGCCGCTGGTCGAACGAGGGTGGGACCCGGCGCGGGCCCGCCGTGCCCATCGTTTCCAGGTCGTGGACGAGACCGGGGTCGCGTGGCTGCTGGTGTGCGAAGACGGGGCCTGGTCCGCGGAGGCCCGGTATGACTGAGAGGGCGGGCTGATGGGGTTCGACAATCCGTCGGTCTCGTGGGCCGACATGGAACGGCTGCTCAGCGACCGGCGGCGCCCGGGCGGCCCGCCCGCCGGGGCCGACGGCGGGGACAGCCCGGCCTGGTCGCGTAAACGCGGCGCCTACGTGCCCCCCGGGACCGTGCGGCCCGTCGATGCAGTGCCGTATGCCGAACTGCACGCACACTCATCCTTCTCGTTCCTCGACGGAGCGTCGTCGCCGGAAGAACTCGCCGAGGAGGCCGAACGGATCGGTCTGCACGCCCTGGCGATCACCGACCACGACGGGTTCTACGTCATCGTGCGTTTCGCCGAGGCCGCCGAGAGCCTGGGGGTGAAGACGGTGTTCGGCGCGGAGCTGTCGCTCGACCTGCCGGCACCGCAGAACGGCCAGCCCGACCCGGCCGGGACACACCTGCTGGTGCTGGCCCGGGGCGAAGAGGGGTACCACCGCCTGGCGGCGGCGATCACCCACGCGCAGCTGACCGGCGCCGAGAAAGGACGACCGCGCTACGACCTGGACGAGTTGGCCGAGCAGTCCGGGGGTGCCTGGACGATCCTCACCGGCTGCCGCAAGGGCGCCGTGCGCCGGGCACTCGCCGCCGGGGGCGCCGCTGCGGCCGGCGCTGCGCTGGACGGGCTGGTCGCCAGGTTCGGTGCGGATGCCGTCGAAGTCGAGCTCTTCGATCACGGCGACCCGCTCGCATCTCGGCACAACGATGTGCTGGCTGGCCTGGCCGCAGACCGGGGGCTGCCGGTGCTGGCCAGCGGCAACGTGCACTACGCCGTGCCCGAGCGGGTGCACCTGGCGGCCGCGGTCGCCGCGGTGCGCGCGAACCGGGCGCTCGACGAACTCGACGGGTGGCTGCCCGCGCACGCTGGGGCCCATCTGCGGTCGGGGGCGGAGATGACGCATCGGTTCCGCCGCTACCCCGGGGCGGTGGCCCGCACCGTCACCGTCGCCGACGACCTGGCCTTTCCGCTGCGCCGGGCCAAGCCGGCGTTACCGAAGCTCCCGGTCCCGCACGGTCACACCCCGATGAGCTGGCTGCGCCACCTGGTCTGGCAGGCCGTTCCCCGGAAGTACCCCGATGCCACCGCCGCAGACCGAGCGCGCATCGACAAGGAACTGGGGGTCATCGAGCAGAAGGACTTTCCGGGCTACTTCCTCATCGTGCACGGTATCGTCGCCGAGGCTCGGCGCCGCGGCATCCTGTGTCAAGGGCGGGGGTCGGCGGCCAACAGCGCCGTCTGCTACCTGCTCGACATCACCGCGGTCGACTCGATCGCGTACGATCTGCCGTTCGAGCGGTTTCTGTCGGCGCTGCGCGACGAAGAACCCGACATCGACGTCGACTTCGATTCGGACCGCCGCGAGGAGATCATCCAGTGGGTGTATCGCACGTACGGTCGGGACCGAGCGGCGCAGGTCGCGAACGTCATCCAGTACCGGCCGAAGAACGCGGTGCGCGACATGGCGAAGGCGCTCGGGCACTCGCCCGGCCAGCAGGACGCGTGGTCGAAGCAGGTGGAGCGGTGGGGCGACGCGTTCGGTGAGGGGACCGACATCCCGGATCGGGTCATCGCGTACGCGTCGGAACTGCTCAAGGCGCCGCGGCATCTCGGCATCCATTCCGGCGGCATGGTGCTCACCGACCGTCCCGTCGGCGAAGTGGTGCCGATCGAGCACGCCCGCATGGACGGGCGCACCGTCATTCAGTGGGACAAGGACGATGCCGCCTGGATGGGACTGGTGAAGTTCGATCTGCTGGGGCTCGGGATGCTGGCCGCACTGCAGTACTGTTTCGACCTCATCGCGGGCGCGACGGGGGAGAGGTGGGAGCTGGCGACGCTCCCGAAGGAAGATCCCGCGGTCTACGACATGCTGTGCCGGGCGGACTCGATCGGGGTGTTCCAAGTGGAATCGCGCGCGCAGATGGGGTTGCTGCCGCGGCTGCAGCCACGCAGGTTCTACGAGCTGGTGATCGAGATCGCGCTGATCCGTCCCGGTCCCATCCAGGGCGGTGCCGTGCATCCGTATGTGCGCCGCAAGCTGGGGCGCGAGGAGGTGACCTACCCGCACCCGAAACTCAAGCCGGTGCTGGAGCGGACCCTCGGCATCCCGGTGTTCCAGGAGCAGCTGATGCAGATGGGCATGGCCGTGGGGGGCTTGAGCGGTGAGGACGCCGATCTGCTGCGCCGTGCGATGGGTTCCAAACGGGGGGTGGAACGGATCGAGTCGCTCAAGCAGAAACTGTACGAGGGGATGGCCGGGAACGGTTTGGTGGGCGAGGCGGCCGACGACATCTACGCGAAGATCCAGGCGTTCGCGAACTTCGGTTTCGCCGAGTCGCATTCGCTGTCGTTCGCGTTGCTGGTCTACGCGTCGAGCTGGATCAAGCTGCACTATCCGGCGGCGTTCCTGGCGGGGCTGCTGCGGGCGCAACCGATGGGCTTCTACTCGCCCGCGACGCTGGTGGCCGATGCCCGCCGCCACGGGGTGCGGGTGCTGCGTCCGGATCTGCACGCCTCGGGAGTGGATGCCGCGCTGGAACCGGAGGGTGGGGCGGCGGCGGAGCGCGCTCGGGAGGGGATCGGCGCGGGGGAGGGCTGTACGGGGTGTGCTGGTCCTCCCGAGTGCGGTTCTCCTCCACTGTGCGGGCCGCGTGTGGCGCGGGACGCGGGAGAGCCTGTCGGGGCGATGTCCGCGGGAGGGATGCCCGCGTGCGCCGACCGCAGGCAACCGCCGGCCGGTCCGTTCGATCCCGGTGCGCCCGACGAGTCGGCGGCGCATCGGCGGGACGGGGTGTTCGCCGTGCGATTGGGGCTGGCGGCGGTGACGGGCATCGGGCAGCGGATGGCGAAGGCCATCGTCACCGAACGTGAAGCCGCCGGTGCCTACCGGGATCTGCGCGACCTGGCGCGGCGTACCGGTGCGACGACAGCGCACCTAGAGGCGCTGGCCACCGCGGGGGCACTGGAGTGTCTCGGCCTGACGCGCCGGGAGGCGCTGTGGATGGCGGGGTCGGCGGCGCAGGACCGCGCCGAGTTCCTGCCGCATTCGCTGGTGGCGGTGCAGCCGCCGCTGTTCACCGACCAGAGCAGTTACGACGTGCTGGCCGCCGACCTGTGGGCGACGGGCATCTCCACCGACGACCACCCGATCACGCACTACCGATCGGGGCTGGACGCCCGCGGGGTGCTCACATCGACCGAGTTGCGCACCCACGAGACCGGGCGCCGGGTGGAGGTTGCGGGACTGGTCACGCACCGGCAGCGGCCGGCCACGGCATCCGGGGTCACGTTCCTCAACCTCGAGGACGAGCACGGCCTGATCAACGTGATCTGTTCGCAGGGTGTGTGGCAACGGTATCGCCGGGTATTGCGCGACAGTCCCGCGCTCATCGCCCGCGGCATCCTGGAGCGCTCGACGGAAGGGGTGACGAATCTGCTGGCCGACCGGTTCGACGATCTTCGCGTCGGCGTGCCGCACCGATCCCGTGACTTCCGGTGAGCGCCGCGCCCGTCACGAGCAGGTCGCGAAGGTGTAGCCGGGGTCGTCGGGGGTGGTGAGGTCGCGGTCCCGCAGCGTCGTCGTCGGCGGTTGCGCCGGGTCGGCACACAGCGCGGCAAAGGGCCGGGGGAGGTTGTCGGTGTACTCGATGGCGAGGACGGCCGCACCGTACGCGTCGGTGTAGGCGCTGCACTCGTCGTACGCCCCGCACTCCTCGGCCACCACGAAGTCGAAACCGGCCGTGCGGCGCAGGTCGGCGGCGTGTTCGGCGACGTTCTTCTGCCCCGCGGCCAGGCCCGCTTCGTGCGCGGCCCGGACGAGCGCGACTGCCAGCGCGGTGGCGTCGTCGAGGGAGACCAGCCCGTCCGAGCGGGTGTAGCTGTCGAGGTTGTCGAACTCGACGGCGTCGTAGCCCGCGTCGGCGCACGATCGGATCCACGCGGTCACGATGCCCGCGACCGCGTCGGTCTGGCGCACGTCCACAAGCGCCTCGTCCGGCCAGTCCGGGTCGCGGATCGTCTCCCGGTCCGCACCGCGCAGCACGAGCCGATCCGGCCAGCGGTCGAGTTCGCCCGGCTGGGTTTGAAAGGCGTTGAGGTAGCAGATGCTGTAGCGCTGCGGGTCGGGCGGGTCTGTGCGGTCCCGGACGACGATGCCGACGTCGTCCGCGGGGGTGTAGGCGTCGGAGAGCTGATAGTCCAGGGCGGCCCCCGCCGGCGGGAGGCTGATCGGCGCCGGCCCGGAGCCATCGGGCGACGCGGCACCACCCGGTGGCGCGGTGCACGCGGTGATCGCGAGCATGCCGCCCATGATCACACCCGTTACCCAGCCGCGCCGAATCCGCATGGCACGACCGTACCGCTCGTCGTCCGCCGCGAACCCGGTCCGCGCGGCGGTGCCGCCGCTCCCCGGTAGACTCGACGTGCCTGCCTCTGTAGCTCAATGGAAGAGCAGTTGCGTCCTAAGCAAACGGTTGGGGGTTCGAGTCCCTCCAGGGGCACCACACCATCTCGCGCCGGTGTCGTGGATTCGGAGGGGTGCGCTGGATTCGGAGCATCCCGGGCAGGTGGGTCCGAATCTGCGGGCGATCTCCGAATCTGGGCGCGGGCGAAGCCGGCGGATGCCGTCAGTGGGCGGCGTCGTAGGCGGCCAGCACCGCGGCGGGGACTCGGCCGCGCTCGGACACCGTGTGCCCGTTCTTCGCAGCCCACTCGCGCACCGGGCCGTAGTCGCG
>NZ_JBKEAY010000213.1:0-1910 GCF_047972865.1 Microbacterium sp. | reverse complement strand
ACGCGATCCACTACCTCGTCGCGCACACCCTGCTCGATGTCACGACCCTCGTGGTCGCTCCGCTGGTCGGGGTGGTCGCGCTGGCGATCGTCGATGTGCGCCTCGCGGTGCTCAGCATCGTGCCGCTCGCGCTCGGTGTGTTCTGGTACGTGCGGGCGATGCGTGGCTCCGGTGCCAAGTTCGCCGAGTACGCTACGCAGCAGCAGGCGATCAGCGCCGCGGTCGTCGATTTCGTGGCAGGGCTTCCCACCGCGAAGCTCGCCGGCGCAGCCGGCGGCATCCGCACCCGCTACGCCGCGGCGGTCAACGGGTTCCACGACTTCTTCCGTGCGTGGTCGCGGTCGACGGCAGCGGTGACGACGGCGTCGTGGCTCGTGGTTGCGCCGGGACTGACGGCGGGGGTCTTCGCACTGATCGGGGGCGCCGGCGTGCTGGCGGGGTGGATGTCGCCGACCGCTCTGGTCGCCGGTGTGCTGCTCGGACCGGCGGTCTCGGCGCCGGTCGCCGTGGGAGGCCCGCGGCTGCAGGCGATCCGCACCGGGCTGTCGGCGCTGGGCTCCATCTCCGACATGCTCGACGAACCGCCGCTGCGGTGGGCCGACGAAGATCCACCCCCGCGCGGGGCGCCCGCCGCTCTCGACGGCGTCACGGTGCGCTTCGGCGACCGCACCGCGCTGGACGATGTCTCCTTCACGCTCCCGCAGCGGGGAATGGTCGCCCTGGTCGGCGCCTCCGGGGGCGGCAAGAGCACCGTGGCGGCGCTGCTGGCACGGTTCCTCGACCCCGATGCCGGTCGGGTCTCGCTCGATGGTGTGACCCTGGACCGGCTGCGTGAGAGCGACCTGTACGAGCGGGTGGCATTCGTCTTCCAAGACACCGCGCAGCGGGTGACGACCGTGCGCGATGCGCTCAGCGGGGGACGGGCCGTTCCGGGTGAGGAGCTGGTGGCGGCGGCGCAGGCCGCGGCGGTGCACGAGACGATCCTCGCTCTGCCGGACGGGTACGACACCGTGCTCGGGGACGACACCGAGCTGTCCTCCGGTCAACGCCAGCGGATCGCGCTGGCGCGGGCGCTGGTGCGGGATGCCGATCTGCTCGTGCTCGACGAGACGCTCTCGGCGCTCGACGCGACGACCCGGTCCGCCGTGCTCGACACGCTGCGCTCCCAGGCCCGCGACCGCGCAGTACTGCTGATCGCACACCAACTGCACCTGGTGGCGGGTGTGCCACGCATCCTGGTGCTCGACGGCGGACGACTGGTCGGCGACGGCAGCCACGACGACCTGTTGGACGGATGCCCCGCCTACCGGGCGCTGTGGAACGCCCGCGAATCCGCATCGAGGGGAGACCGGCGATGATCCTCACCCTGCTGCGTCTGCTGCCCCGCCCCGCCGCGCGCGGGCTTGTCGGCCTGCTCGCCTGGACCACAGCGGCCGCGATCTGCCAGGGCGTCGCGCTCGGGCTCGTCGGTGCCGTCGTGGCGGCGTGCCTGGGCGCGCCGCTGGACCCGATCCCCGCGATGATCGCGCTCGCGGTGAGCATCGCGGTCTACCTCGTCGTGCAGTGGGCCGCCCAGATGACGGCCTTCCGCGTCGGCAGCCTCACCGCCCGGGCGCTCCACCTGCGCCTGGGCGACACGCTGCTCGATGTTCCGCTGGGGTGGTTCACCCCCACTCGCGCCGCCGGTGTGATCGCCCTGGCCACCGACGGGGTGGTGCAGCTGATGAGCCTGCCCGCGATCCTGCTGCGCCCCGCCCTGACCGCGATCGTCACGCCCGCGGCGGCCGCCGTCACGCTCGCCGTCATCGATGTGCGCGCCACCCTCGCGGTGCTGGCGATGATCCTGGTGTGCTGGGCGGCGTCGCGCCTGAGCGCCCGGTTGGGCCAGCGGGTCGATGCCCGTCGTCACG